>NZ_JBFUFI010000004.1:0-340289 GCF_056403495.1 Devosia sp. P2_G7 | reverse complement strand
GGCTTGACCGGCGAACCGGTCCTTGCCGTGATGGTTTCCGCCTGAACTGCAGCGACCCGCAGCCCACCCGGTCTCCCCCGCACCAACCACTCGTCATGATCTCGCTTCGGTGCAGCGGATGGGTGGGAGAATCGCATGGGTGGGGAGTGGGGGGATAGATCGGCGCAAGATTCTCGCAACGCCTTGCCCGGCCTCACGATTGTGGCTCCGCTCACCCCCTCCCATCCTCCCCCGTCAGAGGGGGAGGTGCCGCATCGAGTTTGGGCACCATCGAGCCCATCCCCACCGGCCGGTGGGGATGGTGGTCGGTGCGTGAAGGAGTTGCCGAGCAGCCACCGGTTCGTCACACCGCCCGGCGGTTGCCCTCGTAGACCGCGACGAGGCGGTCGATGGTCATGTTCCAGCCGGCGACCATGCCGCAGTTCATCCACCAGTCCATGCGTTCCTCGGTGAAGTGGTCGGGGAACTGCACGTGGAAGTCCATCACGGTCTGTGCGCCGTATGGGGTTAGTCGGATGGTGACCAGCGGGCTCTCGTCGAGGTTTTGCAGGTCGAGCTCCGGCCAGCCGCCGACGGCGCCCCAGTAGAACACCAGCTTCCGGCCCGGCACGATCTCGCGATAAACGCCGCCGGTGAAGTAGCGCTTCTCGGGGCTCTCCACCATTTCCTGGCGCCACTGGCCGCCGACACGGAGGTCGACCGTCACCGGGTGCTCGGTGGGGTTGCCGGGGTTGAAATACCAGTCGAGATAGGCCGGGTCGGTCCAGGCTTCAAACACGACGCTGGCCGGGGCCGCGAAGGTGCGTTGCAGGGTGAGGCCGCGGTCGAGGGTGTAGGTGGCGGGCATGTCACTGATCTCCCTTGGGGTTCTTTGCGGCATCGGCGCGGGCGCTCATCATGGCCTTGAGCTGTGTGTCGAGCCGGTCGAAGCGGGTGGTAAAGAACTCGCGGTACTGGGCCATCCACTCGTCGGCAGCGACGAGAGGGGCGATCTCCAGCGTACAGGGGCGGGACTGAGCGGAGCGCTGCTTGCTGATCAGCCCGGCCTGCTCGAGCACCTTCAGATGCCGCGAGACGGTAGGGAGGGTGAGCGCGAACGGCTCGGCCAACTCGTTGACGGTCGCCGGGCCCTGGGTCAGCCGCGCCAGCATGGCGCGACGGGTGGGGTCGGCGAGAGCGGCGAAGGTGGCGGTGAGTGGATCTTGTGTTTGCATATGTATGTAATTACGTGCATGCGCAAATAATGTCAACGGCTGGATGCAAGGCACCTGTGACCCTGCGGCGCTTGTCTCGCCGTCACACAGATGCTTTAGGGACGCCCACTCGCACGCGGCCACGGATGGCCCGACATTTCTAGGGCCTCCCACGCGCATGATCCGCCTCGAAAATATCAGCAAGCAGAACGGCAAGCAGATCGTCTTCATCGAGGCGTCGGCGGCGCTGCAGAAGGGCGAGAAGGTTGGGCTGGTGGGCCCTAACGGCGCGGGGAAGACCACCTTGTTCCGGATGATCACCGGCGAAGAGCAGCCGGACGAGGGGCAGGTGGCGGTCGATCGCGGCATCACCATCGGCTATTTCAGCCAGGATGTCGGCGACATGGCCGGCCGCAGCGCCGTGGCCGAGGTGATGGAAGGCGCGGGCCCGGCCGGCGCGCTGATCACCGAGATGAGCGAACTCGAGGCAGCGATGGGCGATCCCGATCGCGCCGACGAGATGGACGAGATCATCACCCGCTATGGCGAGGTGCAAGGGCAGTTCCAGGAGCTCGACGGCTACAGCCTCGATGCACGGGCGCGCGAAGTGCTCAACGGGCTCGGCTTCAGCCAGGAAATGATGGACGGCGATGTCGGGGCGCTCTCCGGTGGCTGGAAGATGCGCGTGGCGCTCGGCAAGATCCTCTTGATGCGGCCCGATGCGCTGCTGCTCGACGAGCCCTCGAACCACCTGGACATCGAGAGCCTGATCTGGCTCGAGGATTTCCTGAAGCGCTATGACGGCGGAGTGCTGATGACCTCGCACGATCGCGCGTTCATGAACCGGGTGGTCAACAAGATCGTCGAGATCGATGGCGGCTCGCTGACCGCATACTCGGGCGACTACGAGTTTTACCAGCAGCAGCGGGCACTTAGCGACAAGCAGATGCAGGCGCAGTTCGAGCGCCAGCAGGCGATGCTAGCCAAGGAGATCGCCTTCATCGAGCGCTTCAAGGCGCGCGCCAGCCATGCGGCGCAGGTCCAGAGCCGTGTGAAGAAGCTGGACAAGATTGACAAGGTTGAGCCTCCCAAGCGTCGCCAGACCGTGAACTTCGAGTTCCGTCCGCCGGCGCGTTCGGGCGAGGATGTGGTGATGCTGAAGAGCGTCGACAAAGCCTATGGCAGCCGGACGATCTACGAAGGGCTGGATTTCCATGTCCGGCGCAAGGAGCGCTGGTGCATCATGGGCATCAACGGCGCCGGCAAATCGACGCTCTTGAAGCTGGTGGCCGGCAGCACCGAGCCGGACAATGGCTCGATCAATGTCGGCCCGAGCGTAAAACTGGGCTACTTCGCGCAGCACGCCATGGACCTGCTCGATGGCGACCGGACGGTATTCCAGTCGCTCGAAGACAGCTTTCCGCAGGCGGGGCAGGCGGCGTTGCGGGCGCTGGCCGGGTGCTTCGGTTTCTCGGGTGACGAGATCGAGAAGAAGTGCCGGGTGCTGTCGGGCGGCGAGAAGGCACGGCTGGTGATGGCGAAGCTCCTGTTCGACTCGCCGAACTTCCTGGTGCTCGACGAGCCGACCAACCACCTGGACATCGCAACCAAGGAAATGCTGATCGAGGCGCTGTCGCAGTACGAGGGGACGATGCTGTTCGTCTCACACGACCGCCACTTCCTCGCGGCGCTCAGCAACCGGGTGCTGGAGCTGACGCCTGAGGGCGTGCACTCCTATGGCGGCGGCTACACCGAATACGTGGCGCGCACCGGGCAGGAGGCTCCGGGGCTCAGGGGGTAGGGCCAACCTCCGGCCTGCCCTCTCCCCTTGAGGGAGAAGGCCAAGGAGCCGTCGACCCGGCATACGGCTCAGGTCGCGATGCCGTGCACCGATGGCAGCGGGTGGGGCAGGTCGGTTTCGCCCAGCCGTCCCCGCAGTTCGATCTCCAGCTCGCGGCAGATCTGTGAGATCGGCACGTCGTTGGCGTTGCCTTCGAACGGGTTGGAGGTGCTTTCGCCGACCAGGTCGAGCGCGAAGTACATCCAGCCGATGAGGACGCTGAACGGCACGCTCAGCCAGACCATCGCGCCGCCGGCACCGGCCACCGCGGCGAAGGCCGGCACCACGCCGAACGGGAGGAGGGTGCCGAAGATGACGACGAAGATGGTGCTGACCACGGCGTATTGGCGTGGGTAGGGCGTGTTCTTGATGCGGTCGCAGCGCGCCTGCTGGTCGTGGCAATCGCGCAGCAGCTTCATGAGCTCGGAATAGACCTGGGTGGGGATCGCATTCTGTTTGAGCAGGGCGTTGATCTCCTCCCCCTGGAGATGGAGCAAGGTCAGCGCGGGGTGCGGCTGGGCGGCTATGCCGCCCGCGTCGGCTCCGAGCAGGGCATGAAGCTCCTGCGGCAGCGAGCTGAGGTCTTCCTGGAGCTGATAGTAGCGGCGGCGGAAGGCGCGGTTCACTCCCTTGCCCGCGGTCTCCCAGGGCATCGGTCGGCGCAGCGAGAAGCGCAGCGCGGTGAGCCAGGCGAGATGGCGGCGGATCACGCGGCGGGCGGTGTCCTTGTCGAGGAAATCGCAGCTGAGGCTTGCCAGCAGCCGGCTGATCGCGGCGATCTGGGCGAAGGCCTGCAGCGCCTCTGAGCTCCGCTGCAGCACCTGGCCGTTCTTGAAGCCGGCGACGAGCGCGACGCTGGTTCCGAGCACCGCCACGATCGGCCAGGGGATGGAAAACCCGGCCAGCGGCGGCAGGCTGTACGCCGCCACCGCCACGAGGCTGACGACCAGCATGTAGAGCGCCCCGCGCCGCGACCAGACGGCAAAATCCAGCAACCGATATGAGCGTCCGACGTGCATTGAGGCGACTCCGAGATTCGACCTCGCCAGTATGGCACGCGCGGGGGAGAGTCACCGCCATTCGCGGCGACGGCGGTGTCGGGCAGAGGATCGAGGCTGGGTAGCCGGCCAAGGTCGCTAAATTGCGATCTTTCGCCAGAATGAGATGTTGATCGTCTTGATCTAGCGTTGCTTTCCGATGGCAGGGGGCCTGCCGCGGGGCGACTTTCAGATGTTTGGCTATTTCGACACGATGCTTCGGTATTTCGAGTTCGCGGGTCGTTCGTCGCGTACCCAATATTGGGTGTTCACTTTGACGTCGTGGGTCCTGTTCGGCGTCGCGCTGTACGTGGATGTCTCGGTGCTAGGGTATTTTGGGCCGAGCGGGCGCGGTTTCGGGCCGCTGACGCTGTTCTGCATCTTCGTCCACATCATCCCAAACATCACGGCAACGGTGCGGCGGTTGCACGACAGCGGAAGATCGGGCTGGTGGTACTGGATCTCGTTGGTGCCGTTCGTGGGCGGCTTTTGGCTGCTGGTGCTGTTGTTCCTCGGGCCGGATACTTACGGCGCGAACGACTATGGCGACGATCCGCGCGAGGACGGGCCGGCCGTGGCGCCCCGAGGCAGGGCGCCAAAGCTCAGCCGGTCGCAGCTGTTCGTTGCCGAGATGGAGGCGCGCCGGCGGGCGCGGGGCTGACGGTCAGCCGATCACCTTCCACTGCTCGTCGCGCGGGCCGGTGGGGCGGAAATCGTAGCGGTCGACGCCAAGGCCGTGCAGCGTTGCCAGCTCGATCAGCGAGAAATCGGCCGGGTCGGGACGGTTGAAGTTCATCGGCTCCTTCAGCACCACCGGCGGGTTGGTCATGAAGCGCACGTTGGGCGAGTGGTTGTTCGACGAAGCGTGCAGCATGTAGGGGTGAAGGATGATGAAGTCGCCGACCTCGCCGGTGACCTCGACGAACTCCTCGCACTTGTCGATCAGGTGGCCGAAATCGAAGGAGGGATCGACGCCCTCCGGGTGGTCGGCGAGGTAGCGCGCCACGTGCTTGATCGAGTCCGGCGCGATGAAGGTGCCGCCGCCCTTGTGCCCGACATTGGACCAGTAGACCACGGTGAGCAGACCCTGCTCGCGGCTATCGAGGAAGTGGCGGAAGAAGCTGCCGTCCTTGTGCCAGCCGCCGGCCTCGGGCGACGGCTTCATCCACGGCTTGTCGGCGCCGCGGCGGAAATTGACGATGAAGGCGTCCGACCATTCGGTTGAATCGATGGTGGTGAAGTGCTGCGACTCGATCTCCATGACCCTGTGATCGATGCGCTCCTCGCCGCCGGTCACGTCGCAGAGCGCGCCCCAGGCCTTGGGCGAGATATCCTTGATGGCCGCGATGTTGTTGCGGTCCATCCAGACGATGTCCTTGGTCCAGGTCGAGCGGTCGACGGGGTCGTAACCGAGCCTGGTGTAGGCCTCGGCGGTCCACTTCCGCGCCAGATCATGGTCGAGGCAGCCTTTGACGAGGACGTAGCCCTTTTCGACAAAGTGCTGCGCCTGCTCGGGAGAGAGCACCTGGAATTGCTGGGAAGTCATCGGGTGTTCCTACAGGTGGGATGGCTCTGACAGATCGGTCCGCGGCGGCGGAGTGCTAGTATACAAGCACGGATTCTGTGGGGGTGGAACTCGACAAAGGGATGCCCGCGCGCGGCCGAGCACGGCGGGCAGACGGCTGTCAGGACGGGCTAGGCGGCCTTGGCCGTGCGCGGCTGGAACGTGGCGCGGGCGATCGAGATGCTGAGGCCCGAGGAGCTGTTCTCGGTTTCCATCTGGGCGTCGAGTTGTTTCACCAGCGCGCGCACGATGGCAGTGCCCAGACCGCTGGCGGGCTTGGCGTCGTCGGCCGACTTGCCGACGCCATTGTCGGAGACGGTGAGCTTCCAGTCGGTGCCGCTGATTTCGTAGCTCACCTGGATCGCTGCATCGTCCCTCGGCTCGGGGAACGCGTACTTTACCGCGTTGATCAGCAACTCGGTGACGATGAGACCGATGCTGACGGCGCGGGCGGAGTCGATCATGCCGCGGTCGGCAGTGGTGACGATGGCGATGGGACGGCCCTCGCCGATCATCGAGTTGCCAAGACTTTCGCAGAGCGTCGTCAGGTAGCCGCGGACTTCGATCTCGTCGATGCCCTCGGACGCATGCAGATGCTGCTGCACGGCCGCCACTGACATCACCCGGCGATGCGCATCCTGCAGGTGGTGGCGGGTCTCGTCCGAGGTGACGGCCCGGGCCTTGAGCAGCAGGATGCTGGCAATGATCTGCAGGCTGTTGGCGACGCGGTGCTGCATTTCCTGCAGCAGCATCTGCTTCTGGCGCAACAGCTCCTCGGTCTGGCTGAGCAGGTCCGCCTTCTCGCGCTCGATGATACGGCGCTCGGTGACATCGAGGAAGGCGAGGAGGATCGTCGAGGTGTCGCTGTTGTCGTAGACGACCTTGCGGGCATTGAGCAGCATGGTGCGCTGGCCGACGAGCGGGAAGTCGTGCTCGACCTCGAAGCCATCCATGGCCACCTTTTCGGGGATGATGGTTTCGAGCAGGACGCGCAGCGCGGGAATGTCCCACTGGCCGTCGCCGAGGTCATAGAGCAGCCGCCCCTGCGTCTGCTCGGGGCTGACCTTGAACGTGTCGTAGAACGACCGACTGGCCGCCAGTACGCAGAACGCGTCGTCGAGCACGATGAAGGGCTCGATGATGGTGTTGACGATGGCCTGGGCGAGCGTCTGGGCGTCGGCGATCTTGATGATCGGGGACATCATTGGGGCGACGGTCCGATCTGGATCAGCACTCCGGCGGCGAAGCTGCCGGCTGATATGTGGGGTAGTGTAGGCGGTGTGCGGGTGGATGTCGCGATTTATGTCGGGGACGTCCTGCGGGGAGGCTCCGGCGGCCTACCCGCACCTTGGACCTGGTGCGCCCTAGTGCTTAGGGGGCTCGGCGAGGGTAAGCCGGTTGCCATCCGGATCGTCGATCTGCGCGATGATGCCGAAGCCGCCCTTCTGGTCGGGCTTTAGCGCCAGACCGCTCCTGTCGAGGCGCGAGCGCTCGCCATCCATGCTGTCCACGACGATGGTCGCAAGACTGTTTCCGGCTCGCTCGGCATCGCGCCAGACCTGAAAGCCCGCGGGTCCATCGCGCCATTGCACCAGCCCGTCCATCGGCCGGTCCTCAGGCGGACGCCCGAAGAATTTAGTGTACCAGGCAACGCTGCGTTCGACGTCGGCAACACAGACTTCAGCAAAGATTCCGGTGACGGACATGAGGGTTGCTCCTTGGCTTTTCCGATGGTTCAGAGAGACAACGGGCAGGGAGCTATGATCGTTGCCCCGCCGGTACCGACTTTGCGCGCTTCCCGCCTTAGGGCGACGGCCTGCGGTGCAAGGCGGTTGGAGGCTCCAACTGAAAGTCCGCTCTTTGGCGCAGAGAGCAACCTTGTTCGCCTTGGCACATTGTTCGTTCTGCCGGTTGGCTGCCGTTGGCCAGACAAGGCCGCTTGCGCGCACGCGCCGGTACCAGTCGGTAGGAGGCGGCTAGCATGCCAGCAGTTGTTAGGAAATCCGAGGAACAGCTGGGCGCCGAAGCCGAGGTCAAAGACTTCAAAGACGAACTCGGTCCGTTTGTCGTCGCTGCGGAGCGGACCCGCATGGCGATGGTGTTCACCGATGCCAAGGCTCAAAACAATCCCATCATCTTTGCCAATGACAGTTTCCTTGAACTGACGGGCTACCCGCGTAATGAAGTCCTCGGCCAAAGCTTCAACTTCATGATGGCTGAGGCTGCAGATGCAGACGCGCTAGCGCTGATCCAGCAGGAGTTCGAGGGAGGAACACTTGAAGGGTCTGAGGTTCACTATCGCCGCAAGGACGGTGGGGATTTCTGGGCCACCGTTTTCATCAGCCCGGTTCACGACCCGGCCGGTGAGATTGTCCAATATTTCGCCTCCTTCGCCGATGTGACCAAACACAAGCAAGCGTCGATGCAGTCGAAGATGCTCATCGACGAACTCAATCATCGGGTGAAAAACACACTGGCGACAGTTCAGTCGATTGTGTTCCAGGCCCTGCGGACGGCATCGGCAGAGCCCCAGTCGATCCACGAAGCGATCGAGTCGCGACTTCTGGCATTGTCGCGGTCTCACGACTTGCTGACGCGCGAGAACTGGAAGAGTGCGGGCTTGCGAGACATCATCGACGACGCGCTTGAACCCTTCACGGCATCCGGCTCCGGGCGCGTCGTGCTTCATGGTGGCAATGTTCGCTTCGCCCCGAAGGCGGCCTTGGCGCTGGGTATCGCCTTCAACGAACTGGCGACCAACGCCGCCAAGTACGGAGCACTCTCCGTCGATGCGGGTACCGTGGACATCAACTGGACGCTCAAGACGACATCCAGCGACAGGCGGCTGATGCTTGTTTGGCGCGAAAAGGGTGGTCCAGCGGTTGTAACACCAACCCGCAAGGGGTTCGGAACGCGAGTGATCGAGCGCGGTCTCGCCCATGAACTCGAGGGGGAGGCCAGTCTAGATTACCGAAAGGACGGGCTTGTAGTCACCTTGGAGATTCCAGCGCCGAAAGGTATTCAAAATGAGTAACTTGTTGTCCGGACGGAGCATCCTTGTGGTTGAAGACGAGATGCTCGTCGTCATGATGATCGAGGACATGTTGGCCGATCTCGGGTGCGAGGCGATCACCACGGCCGCGACGGTCAATCAGGCCCTCCGCCATATCGAGGGAAAGGCATTTGACGTGGCGATGCTCGACATGAACCTTGGCGGCACGGGCAGCGAGTTGGTAGCCGATGCCCTCGTGGTGCATCGCATCCCCTTCATCTACTCGACCGAAAATTCTGGCAACGCCATGCGGCCGGGCTACGGCGATCGTCCGGTTCTTCGCAAGCCGTTTATGGCGGAAAGGCTGGAGGAGCTACTGACCGTCGCTCTCATGGCCGCGTCTCCCGCGCACTGAATACCTCATTTCGGCACAGGAAGGGCTGCCCCTGGCGCAAAGCGGCCCCTTGACACCTCACCCGACACACGCCTATCAATCCCCACCTAAATCTGGAGCACGATCCGTGCAGAAGCTTATCGTAGTAGTGGGGCGCATCGAGCACGTGGGGTAAATCCCTGCGAGGGTCGGTGCGCTCGTTCGAAGGTCCCTAACGGGGCCTTTTTTGTTGCCGAATTTCCGCCGGTGACGGCGCGTTGCGAATAGAAGACCGGCTGAGCCCGGGTGGAGTGAGAGAAAATGGCCGAGCAGATGACAGGCGCCGAGATGGTGATCCAGGCCCTGGTGGATAACGGGGTGGAGCACATCTTCGGCTATCCCGGCGGGGCGGCGTTGCCGATCTATGATGCGATGTTCCAGCAGGACAAGGTGCAGCACATTCTCGTTCGCCACGAGCAGGGCGCGACGCACATGGCCGAGGGCTATGCGCGCTCGACCGGCAAGGTCGGCGTCGTGTTGGTGACCTCGGGACCGGGGGCGACCAATGCGGTCACCGGGCTGACCGACGCGCTGATGGACTCGATCCCGCTGGTCTGCATCACGGCGCAGGTGCCGACGACGCTGATCGGCTCGGACGCGTTCCAGGAATGCGACACGGTCGGCATCACCCGCTCGTGCACCAAGCACAACTACCTGGTGAAATCGGTCGCCGACCTGCCGCGCGTCATGCACGAGGCATTCCACATCGCCAATTCGGGCCGTCCGGGTCCGGTGCTGGTCGATATCCCCAAGGACGTGCAGTTTGCGCTCGGCACCTATCTGGGCATAGACGAGATCGGCCCCAGCCGCCACAAGAGCTATCACCCGGCCGGCGCCGGCGACAGCAAGGCCATCGAGCAGGCCGTCGACATGATGCTGAAGGCCGAGCGGCCGATCTTCTATACCGGCGGCGGCATCATCAACTCGGGGCCGGAAGCGTCGGAGAAGCTGCGCGAGCTGGCGGAACTGACCGGCTTCCCGGTGACTTCGACACTGATGGGGCTGGGCGCTTTCCCGGGCTCGAACCCGCAGTGGATGGGGATGCTCGGCATGCACGGCACCTACGAAGCCAACATGGCGATGCATGACTGCGACCTGATGATCAACATTGGGGCGCGGTTCGACGACCGCATCACCGGGCGCATCGATGCGTTCTCGCCGGGCTCGACCCGCATCCATGTCGATATCGATCCGTCCTCGATCGGCAAGAACGTCCGCACCGACCTCGCCATTGTCGGCGACAGTGGGCTGGTGATGGAAGAGATGGTCC
Organism: Devosia sp. P2_G7; assembly: GCF_056403495.1. NCBI lineage: Bacteria > Pseudomonadati > Pseudomonadota > Alphaproteobacteria > Hyphomicrobiales > Devosiaceae > Devosia > Devosia sp. P2_G7. The sequence continues at coordinate 329,960 of NZ_JBFUFI010000004.1, read as the reverse complement.
GCATCTGGCGCACCAAGACCAACCAGCCGCGCACCGAGGCGATCGCGCCGTGGTGGGAGCAGATCGAGGGCTGGCGCGCCAAGCACTCGCTGGGCTTCAAGAACTCGACCACGACGATCAAGCCGCAGCACGCGATCAAGCGGCTGTACGAGGCGACCAAGGGGCGGGATGTCTACATCACCACCGAGGTCGGCCAGCACCAGATGTGGGCGGCGCAACATTTCCCGTTCGAGATGCCGAACCGCTGGATGACCTCGGGCGGGCTGGGCACGATGGGCTACGGCCTGCCGGCGGCAGTCGGCGTGCAGGTGGCGCATCCGGATGCACTGGTCATCGACATCGCCGGCGAGGCGAGCGTGCAGATGACCATGCAGGAAATGTCGACGGCGGTGCAGTACGGCCTGCCGATCAAGGTGTTCATCCTCAACAACGAGCGGATGGGCATGGTCCGGCAGTGGCAGGACCTGCTGCACGGCGGGCGCTATGCGCACAGCTATTCGGAGAGCCTGCCGGACTTCGTCAAGCTGGCAGAAGCCTATGGCGGCAAGGGGATCCGCTGCTCGGATCCGGCGCTGCTCGATGCGGCCATCCAGGAGATGCTGGATTACGATGGCCCGGTGCTGTTCGACTGCATGGTCGAAAAGCACGAGAACTGCCTGCCGATGATCCCGTCGGGCAAGCCGCATAACGAGATGATCCTGCCCGATTTCGAGGACGATATCGGCGCGGTGATCGACGAAAAAGGCCGGCAGCTGGTTTGAGGGAGACAGAGAAATGAACGCACATTTGCAGCCGAGCGGTTCGGCTTACTTCCTCGCCGCGGAAACGCAGAAGCCGGAGCGGCATACGCTGTCGGTGTTGGTCGACAACGAGCCGGGCATTCTCGCGCGGGTGGTCGGACTGTTCTCGGCTCGCGGCTACAATATCGACAGTCTCACTGTCTCAGAGACCGAGCACGAGAAGGGGCTGAGCCGTATCACCGTGGTTACGGTGGCGACGCCCAAGGTGCTGACGCAGATCAAGCTGCAGCTCGAGCGGCTGATCCCGGTGCACCGGGTGCATGACCTGACCAGCGAGGGGAAATCCTTGGAGCGCGAGCTGGCGCTGATCAAGGTCGGCGGCTCGGGCGAACCGCGGGCCGAGGCGCTGCGGCTGGCCGATGCGTTCCGCGCGCAGATCGTCGATGCGACCACCGAGAGCTTCGTGTTTGAGGTGACGGGAAAGCCGTCGAAGATCGACAGCTTTATCGCCCTGATGATGCCGCTGGGGCTGATCGAAGTGGTGCGCACCGGGCTCGCGGCGATTTCGCGCGGGCCGGAAGGCATGTAAGACACGGAGGCCGGGAGCGATCCCGGCCTTTTCGTTCGAGGGGATCTACTCGTGTCTTTTGCGTCGCACCCGTTCCGCGGGCCGTTGTTCATGGTCATCGCGACCTGCTCGTATGTGATCAACGACACGATGATGAAGCTCGCGACCGAGGGGTTGCCGCCTTACGAGGTGCTGATGCTGCGCGGTTGCGCGGGGCTCTTGTGGGGGCTGCCGCTGATGCTGCTGCTCGGCTATGGCAAGCAGTTGCCGCTGGTGTTCGAGCGGCGGGTGCTGGCGCGTAACCTCGCCGAGATGGCGGCGATCCTCTGCTACGTGGTGGCGCTGGCCAACATGCCGATCGCCGACGCTTCGGCGCTGGGGCAGATAACCCCGCTGCTGGTGCTGCTGGGCGCCTCGATCCTGTTCCGGGAGCGGATCGGCGGCGTGCGGATGGCGCTGATCGGGGTCGGCTTCATCGGTGCGATCATGGTGGCGCAGCCGACGATGCAGGGGATCTCGATCTACGCCGTGCTGGCGCTGGCCAATGCCGTGCTCTGTGCGGTGCGTGATATCGCCGGGCGGCGGGTGGCTGCCGAGGTGCCGGGGATGATCGTTGCGATGTCGGCGATCATCGTGGTGTTGATCGGGGCGGGGGCGATGCATCTCGTCACGGAGCAATGGGTGACGCCGCAGACGCATCACCTGCTGCTGCTCGCCGGCGCCGGACTGTTCCTGATCTTCGGGCACTTCTTCATCTTCATGGCCTACCGCGTCGGGCCGACCGGCGTGGTGGCGCCGTTCTATTACTTCTTCACGTTCTGGGCGGTGCTCTCGGGGCTGGTGGTGTTCGGGCAGTTCCCGAACCTTCTCGCCATCAGCGGCATCGTGCTGGTGGTGGCGAGCGGGCTTGCTATCGTGCTTCTCGATGAGCGGAAGCGGCGGTTGGCGCCGGTGGCGTAGGACCATCTTCGGCGGTGATCGGGCTTATCAAAACGTTCGATTGGCTGGCCGGCGTCCGATGCGGTAAGCCTCGCGCCTGAACCTGCCGAGGCCCGCGATGACCCATCTCAGCGTCAATCTCAATGCCGTCGCCATGCTGCGCAACCGGCGATCGGTGCCGTGGCCGAGTGTCACCGGCATAGCGCGGATCGCGCTCGATGCCGGCGCGGACGGGATCACGGTGCATCCGCGGCCCGATGAGCGGCATATCCGGCGCACCGACGTGTTCGAGCTGGTGACGCTGCTGCGGCAGGACTATGCGGGCCGCGAGTTCAACATCGAGGGCTATCCGACCGAGGATTTCCTGACGCTGGTGGAACGAGCGGCGCCGGAGCAGGTGACGTTCGTGCCGGACGATCCGCTGCAGGCGACGTCGGACCACGGCTGGCACATCGAGGCCAACCGGGCCGTGCTGGTGCCGGCGATCGAGCGGATGCGGAAGGCCGGTATTCGGGTATCGCTGTTCATCAATGCCGATCCGGCGGCGCCGGCGGCGGCGGCCAATGTCGGCGCGGACCGGGTGGAGCTCTATACCGGACCTTATGGCGGATCGCTGAAGCCTGAGGTGCAGGCGGTGCATCTGGCGGCGCTGAAGGAGACAGCCGACGCTGCACGGGCCGCCGGCCACAACACGCGGCCGGGGCAGGGTGGACTGATGGTCAATGCCGGGCACGACCTCAACCTCGTGAACCTGCCGCCACTGAAGCAGGCGATCCCCGATCTGGCGGAAGTGTCGATCGGCCATGCCATCACGGCTGACGCGCTGATCTACGGCATGGCTGAGACGGTTCGGCGCTACAAGGCGGCCTGCGCCTGACCGTTCAGGAGCGCCTGAGCTAAGTGCTTATGCTGGCGCGCGTGACCGCCATTGGTGCGCTTTCGCACATACGTTAACGGGCAACACGCGGTTGGCGGTCAAATCCGACTTAACTACCGCCGACGCCGCTCATTTCGCTTCAACCGTGGATGGACCAAGTTGGGGTCTTCCACGGATCGGGCGGGTTGCCATATGGCTTTGAGAGCAGTTGCGTACGAGCAGGCGATGAGCGACCCGATCAACGAAGCACTGGTGCTCTATACCGGGTTCGGCAGCTCGCCATTCCCGCGGGCCAAGACGCCGCATCTGGTGCAGCGCTTCGGCGAGGTCGAGGGCACGGAGCTGAAGCAGCGCATCCTTGGGCTGCTCGAGGAGCTGCAGCAGCCGGTCGATGGGCTGGAGAAGCGCTCGAAGAAGAGCCTGACCGAGCGGGCGATCGAGCAATTGCAGCCCAGGCACCCTGAGCTCGATGATTCCGGGCTGAAGGCGCTGGCCTGGACCTACTCCTTCGGGCTGCGCTGACACGCCTCCGTTACCAGTCGTTCGATAATCGCGAACGGTGCATTTCGCATTCGGCGAGAATGACGCATCAGCTGGGCCGTTGCGCGATGGCGCGCTCGGTGATGCCCGGAATAGCTTCACTCACAGTCCTGTAACCGCACGCACATGGTTGTGCCCGGGTTTGGATTCTGTGCCCCCGCTTCAAATTGGTGCCTGCTTGCACCGGGCCATGTGGGTCACTTATTTGCCGCTAGTCACATTTTGTTACTAGGAGTGCAGCAGCAAATGACCAAACCCAAGATCGCCGTCATCATCAGCTCGATCCGTCCGACCCGCTTCGGCGACAAGCCGGCGCAGTGGATCGCCGATCACACCGCCGCTCGCGGCGACGTCGATGTCGAAATCGTCGACCTGAAGGATTACCCGCTTCCGCTGTTCGACGCGGCCGCGTCCGACTTCTGGATGCCGACCCCGAACGAGGTTGCCGCCAAGTGGCAGGCCAAGCTCAACGAGTTCGACGGCTACATCATCGTCACCGCCGAGTATAACCGCTCGATCACGGGTGCGCTGAAGAACGCCATCGACTGGGCCTACAAGCCGTTCATCAAGAAGGCCGTGGCCTTTGTCGGCTACGGTTCGGTGGGCGGCGCCCGCGCCATCGAGCACCTGCGCAACATCATGGTCGAACTGCAGGCCGTGCCGGTTCGTCACGCCGTCCACATCGGTGGTTCGGACTTCATCCCGATCATGATGGGCCAGAAGAGCTGGGACGACACCAAGGGCAACTTCGACTTCTTCGTGCCCGAGATGCTCGACAACCTGGTGTGGTGGACCAATGCCACCCGCAACGCACGCCAGGCCGACGCGGCCGCCGCGGCGACCAAGGCCGCCTAAACCCCGGCTTTCCGTTTCCGGGGTTCTCCTCCTTTCGCACCCCGGTCGGGGACGGTGCTTCCCATGGCACCGTCCCCTTTTGTATTGTCACGTGGCCGATTGGGCGGCGGGTTGAGTGTGTAAGCCGTTGGGTGTAGACAACCGCCCTCGACAGGCGGAGCCCTCCATGGCACCCGAGAATACCGCTGCCCAGCCGGACAGCTCGACCACTCCCCTAAATGAAGAACTGAACCAGGGCCTCCCCGTGCTGATCATGGGGGCTATCGGTGTCGTCTACGGCGACATCGGAACGAGCCCGCTCTACGCGTTCCGAGAGGCGCTGCATGTCTCGACGGGGCATGGCGCGCGGATCGACCCGACGATCGTTCTGGGTCTGCTGTCGCTGATCGTCTGGACGCTGATCATTCTCGTCACGGGCAAGTACATCACCATCGTGCTCCGCGCCGACAACAAGGGCGAGGGCGGCACCCTGTCCCTCATGGCGCTTGCACAGGCGAGCTTCACCAATCGACCCGCCTGGGTGCTGGCGCTCGGCGTGCTCGGCGCCGCGCTGTTCTACGGCGACGCCATGATCACCCCGGCGATCTCCGTGCTATCGGCCATCGAGGGCATCCAGGTCGTGGCGCCCGCCTTCGACCGGTGGATCATCCCGATGACCATCGTCGTGATCATCGGCCTGTTCGCGGTGCAACGCTTCGGCACCAGCGGCGTCGCCGCGGTGTTCGGCCCTATCACGGTGGTCTGGTTCCTGGCGCTGGGCTATTTCGGGCTGACGCGCATCATCGAGGATCCTGCCGTCCTCTCCGCGCTGAACCCACTCTACGGGGTCAACTTCATCGCGACGCACACGGCGATCGCGGCGGCCACATTCGGCGCTGTGTTTCTCGCCGTCACCGGGGCCGAGGCGCTCTACGCCGATCTCGGTCATTTCGGCCGGAAGCCGATCATCATCGCCTGGATCGCGCTAGTGTTTCCCTGCCTCCTGCTCAACTATTTCGGGCAGGGCGCCTATGTGCTGGGCCACGGCGAGGCGGTCGCGAACCCCTTCTACCAGATGCTGCCGGACTGGTCGCAGGTGCCGATGGTAATCCTGGCGACAATGGCCACGGTCATTGCCAGCCAGGCTGTGATCACCGGCGCCTTCTCGCTCACCCGGCAGGCCGTGTCGCTGAACATCCTGCCGCGCATGACAGTGCTCCACACGTCCGCGACCCAGCACGGGCAGATCTACATGCCGCTGGTCAACGGCCTGCTGATGGTGGCCGTGGTGCTACTGGTGCTCGGCTTCGGCAGTTCGAGCCACCTGGGCGCCGCATACGGCATCGCTGTCACCGGCGAGATGATCGTGACGCTGGGATTGCTGGTGGTTGTCATGAGCCGCATCTGGCATTGGCAACCCTGGATGATCGCTGCGGTCGTCCTGCCCATCGGGATCATCGAGGTGATCTTCTTCTCCTCCAACGCCGCCAAGTTCTTCCAGGGCGGCTGGGTGCCGGTAATGGTGGCGCTGTCGATTGCGGCGACCATTGTGATCTGGATCTGGGGCCGCCGGCGGCTGACCGAGAAGACGCGGCGCGACGAGGTGCCCCTCGAGTTCCTGGTCGAGAACCTCGCCAAGAAGAAGCCGACCATTGTGCCCGGCACGGCGGTGTTCCTGACCTCCGACATCGAGGGCGCGCCGACGGCGCTGTTGCACAGCCTCAAGCACTACAAGGTGCTGCACGAGCACAATGTGATCCTCACGGTGATCACGTCCGACCGTCCGCGCGTGGCGGACGAGGACAAGATCAGGATCGATGCCTACAACGACCTGTTCTACCGGGTGGTGGTGACGTTCGGTTACATGGAGACGCCGAATATCCCGAAAGCACTGGCGCTGGCCCGCAAGCTCGGCTGGAAGTTCGACATCATGTCGACCTCGTTCTTCCTGTCGCGGCGGTCGCTGAAGCCATCGCCGAAAGGTGGGATGCCGCTGTTCCTCGACCGTATCTTCATCGCGCTGGCCCGTAACGCGACAGACGCAACGGAATACTTCCACATTCCTACCGGCCGCGTGGTTGAAATTGGCACGCAGGTGGTGATCTAGTCCGCTCGGGGAACCGAGGGACGCGAGCCTGCTGAAATCATTGGACATTGCGATCGCTGGGGCGGGACCCGGCGGGTTGGCGACGGCGCTGATGCTCAGCCGTGCCGGCCATCGCGTACGGCTGTTCGAGCGGTTCGAGACGCCGAGGCCGGTGGGCTCGGGGTTGATGCTGCAGCCGACCGGGCTGGCCGTGCTGGAGGCGCTCGGCCTTTATGACGAGATCGCAGTGCTGGGAGCGCGGATCGGACGGCTGGTCGGCACGGATGCTCGCAGCGGCCGCGTGGTGCTCGACGTGGGCTATCGGCCGCTGGGGCCGGAGGTGCATGCGATCGGCGTCCATCGAGCGACGCTGTTCAACGTACTGCACGATGCGGTGGTGGCCGACGGGTTGTCGATCCGCACCGGGTTCGTGGTGGAGCGGCTGGAGCGGTCGGGCGGCGGCCAATGGCTGCTGGGGCCTAATGGGCGCGAGGGCCCGTTCGACCTGGTGGTCGACGCGCTCGGCTCGGCTTCGCCGCTGAAGGTCGAGGCGCAGGTGCCGAGCCGGGCGCGACCGCTGAGCTTCGGCGCGATCTGGGGCACGGTCCCCTGGGTGGACGCGGGCTTTCGGCGCGACGCGCTGATGCAGCGCTATCGCCAGGCCAGCGTGATGATCGGGGTGTTGCCGGTCGGTCGCCAGAGGCGCGATGCGCCCGAGCAGGCGGCGCTGTTCTGGAGCCTGAAGCCGGAGGCTTACGCGGCGGTGCGCTCAGCCGGGATTGATGGGTGGCGCGAACAGGTGATGGGCCATTGGCCCGAGACCGCGCCGCATCTCGAGGCGATCGCCGATTTCGACCAGATGACCTTGGCGCGCTATGCGCACCATACCCTGCGGGTGCCGGCCGGTGACGGGATCGCCTTTATCGGCGACAGCGCGCACGCGACCAGCCCGCAGCTCGGGCAGGGTGCCAACATGGCGCTGCTGGATGCGGCGGCGCTGAGCAGTGCGTTGGCGAGCTCCGGATCGATCGGGGATGCACTCGACAGCTATGCGCGGCTGCGGCGCTGGCATGTGCGGCTCTACCAGATGCTGTCGTTGACACTGACGCCGTTCTACCAGTCCGACGGCGTTGTCCTGCCCTTGGCGCGTGACGTGCTGGTATCGGCGATGGCCAAGCTGCCGCCGGTTCAGTGGGTTCTGGCGGGCATGGTGTCCGGGCAATTGCTGAGTCCGCTGAAGGCGATCGGCCTCACAGCGAAAGCGTTACGCGAGGTGCCGGCGTGAGCCGGCCGCACGTCCTGATCGTCGGCGGCGCCGGCGTGTTCGGCTCGCGGCTGGCCCGGCTGCTGGCGCGGCGAAAGGGATTCCGGGTGAGCCTCGGCGGGCGCACGGAGAGCCGGGCGCTGGCGTTGCAGCGGGAGCTGCGGCTGATCGACGAGCAGGGCGAGTTCGGCTTCGTGATGATCGACCGCGACCGGATCGGGGCCGAGCGCCTCAAGGAAATCGACTGCGACGTGGTGGTGGATTGCTCGGGGCCGTTCCAGCTCAGCGGCACGCAACTGATCGAGGCCGCCATCGGGGCGCGATGCCACTATGTCGATATCGCCGACTCGCGTGCGTTCGTTACCGGCGTCAGCAAGTTCGACAGCGCGGCGCGGGCGGTGGCGATTTCGGTGATCTCGGGGGCGAGCTCGACGCCGGGCCTGACGCATGCCGTGCTCGACAGCGTGACGAGCGCCTGGCTTACCGTCGACAGCATCGATATCGCCATCGTGCCCGGGAACCGGACGCCGAAGGGCCGCTCGGTGATCGAGGGGATCCTCAGCTGGGTCGGGCAGCGGGTGCGGGTGTTCCGCGAGGCCGGGTGGGAGCAGGGGCGCGGGTGGAGCGGCGGCCGATGGGTGACCATCGAGGGGCTGCCGCGAAGGCGTGCGATGCTGGCGGACGTCCCGGATCTCGATCTGGTGCCGGCGCGATTTGCGCCGCGGGTGCGGGCCGGGTTTGACGCCGGGATGGAACTGCCGGTGCTGAACTGGCTGATCGGGGTAGTGGCGGTGCCGGTGCGCTGGGGACTGGTGAAGTCGGCGCGCGTCTTCGCGGGGCTCGGCACGCAGATTGCCATGTGGCTCGACCGGTTCGGGACCACCGATGGCGGCATGCTGGTCGAGGCGGCCGGGCAGGATGCGCGGGGCGATACCCGGGTGGTCCGGTGGTGGCTGAGGGCGGCGAACGGTGATGGTCCCTATGTGCCGGTGGCGCCGGCCGCAGCGGTGGTCGAAATGCTGACGCTTGGCGGCCGGTTGCGCGGCGGGGCCCGCTCGGCCGCGGGGATCGTCACGCTCGAGCAGATCAGGCCGTGGTTCGATGGGCTCGCCATCGAGACCAAGCAGATGGCGTTTCGCGGCGAGAAGCCCCTGTACCGGCGGGTGATGGGCGATGGGTTCGACCGGCTGCCGGAGGTGACCCGGCGGGTGCATCGCGGCCGGCCGGCTGTGATTGCCGAGGGCGAGGCCGTGGTGGCGCCGCCGGAGAATTTCGTCACCCGGTTCCTGGCGCGGCGCTTCGGGCTGCCGCTCGACGAGGGGCGGATACCCGTGCGGGTGGTGATCGAAAGCCGCGACGGGCGCGAGCATTGGACCCGGTTCTTTGCCGACAGGCCGATGCGGTCGGTGATGAGTCTGGCGTCGGAGGGCCTGATCGAGGAGCGGTTCGGGCCGGTGGCCATCCGGATGCGGCTGGTGCCGCGCGGTGACGGGCTGGATATGCAGCGGGTCTCGGGCCGACTCTGGGGCGTCCCGATTCCCGGCTTCCTGCTGCCGGTGATCAGGGCCGAGGAGCGGGTGGACGAGGGTGGCCGCCATCGCTTCGAGGTCGAGATCGCGCTGCCGCTGCTTGGCCGGCTGATCGCCTATCGCGGCTATCTGGTGGTCTGACGCCTAGATCGCGAGGGCCGCGTCGCGCTTGCCGTAGGCGCGCAGGAACGTCTTCACGCCGTTGCGGGCGGCCTTTTCCAGCTGTGCGTCGCTGACGGTTTCGCCCGGTTCGTTGGGAAGATCGGCGCCGATCAGCGCCATGAACTGGCGGGCAGCGAGATCGGGATCGTCGAGCTCGATGTCGCCGGCGCGCGCCAGGCGGGCGAAGCGAGCGGAGATGGCCGGCCAGTTCTTGCCGGGGCCGTAGTCCTTCCAGGTCTCAAAGAGCTCCGGGTAGCGCCGCCCCTCGTTCTCGATCAGCTTGCGGAGCGCGCGGGAATTGGCGTCGCAGAGGCAGTTTCGGGTGAGCCGTATAGCGAAGGCGACGAGTTCGCGGCCGATGTCCTGCGGCTGATCGGGGAAGGTGGCGAGGGTCGCGACCATGCGGGTGCTGCCCTGCTCGGTGATGTCGCGCACCACCTCGGCGAACAGTTTCTCCTTGTCGCCGATCTGATTGTAGATCGTCTGCCGCGAGACGCTCGCCTCCTCGGCGATGGCGTCGATGCTGGCGCCGGTGAAGCCATCGCGCACGAACACCGCGGTGGCGGCAGCGATGATGGCGCATCGCTTGTTGTAGTTGCCCCGCTGCATGGCTGGGCTGCGAACAAGGTCGTGGCTGATCTCCATGCAGAGGAGGATAATGGGACTTGACGAATTGGACAAGAGTGTCCAAAAGTCATTTTGACACATGTGTCCATTTTTATGGACGACATCGTCACATTAGCGGCAGCAGAGCCGGGTAGAACCCGGTGGATATGAGACGACGCGCGGGGGTGAAACGCGCGCGCTTGATCGCCGCCCGGTTGAAGGATATTCAACTGGTAAGTTATATACTGATTGGTTAAATACGAGCAGGTTGGGAATCACTGCTATGAACATGAACATCTTGAAGTCGGCCCTCGTGCTTGGGCTGCTGTCGGTGATCGGCCCCGTCGCCATCGACATGTATCTGCCGGCGCTGCCGGAAATTGGCGGACAGCTGGGAGCGAGCACTGCATCGGTGCAGCTCAGCCTGATGTCCTTCATGGCCGCATTCGCGGTCGGTCAGCTGATCTACGGTCCGATCAGCGACATGGTCGGGCGCAAGCCGCCGCTGTATTTCGGCATCGCGCTGTTCATCATTGGCTCGATCGGCTGTGCGGTTTCGCCTTCGGTGGAGTGGCTGATCGTCAGCCGATTCATACAGGGTATCGGTGGGTGTGCGGCGATGTCGCTGCCGCGGGCTATCGTGCGTGACGAATATACCGGTGCCGAGGCGGCGCAGCTGTTCAGCCTCATCATGCTGGTGTTTTCGATCTCGCCGATCCTTGCCCCGCTCTCGGGCAGCATTGTCATCACTTTTGGCGACTGGCGGCTGTTGTTCTGGGTGATGGGCGCGGTGGGGGTGCTCGGGCTGATCCTGTCGGTCGTCGCGCTCAAGGAGACGCGGCCGAAGCATCTGCGGACCGAGTCGAGCCTCGGTGGTGCGATCCGTGGCTACGGCTCGTTACTCGTCGACTGGAACTTCATGGGCCTGACCTTCATCGGCGCCTTCGGCATGTCGGCCTTCATGGCCTTCATCGGCAACTCGAGCTTCGTGTTCATCGAGCACTATGGGCTGACGCCGACTGAGTACAGTCTTGCGTTCTCGGTCAACGCGATCTCGTTCTTCGCGGTGTCGCAGTCGACCGGCTTCATGGTGAAGCGCTTCGGGTTGCAGCGGGTGGTTCGCTGGGCGGTGACCGGGTTCGCAGTGTCGATGGCGCTGCTGGCGGGCATCTTCGTCGCCGGCATCGACAGCATGTGGATCCTCAGCGGCCTGATGTTTGTCGCCTTCGGCTTCCTCGGCCTCGTGCTGCCGACGACGGGCGTGCTGGCGATGGAAGAGCACGGCGAGTTCGCCGGTACCGCATCGGCGCTGATGGGGACGCTGCAGATGGTCCTCGGAGCGGTGGTAATGGGCATCGTGGGTGCGTTCCACGACGGCACGGCCATTCCGATGGTGCTCGGCTTTGCGGTCTGTGCGGTGCTGGCGTTCCTGCTGACGCAGGTGACGATCCGCACGACGACGACGCCGGTGGTCGGTGCGCCCGCCGAATAACTGGCCTAACCCATGCGGGCCGGTCGGGCGCGAGGGAAACCTCGCGCCCTTTTCTTAAGGGCGGGCGGCCCTAGATGCTGGCCTGCACACTTTGCAGCGCGGCATAGACCCCGCTCATTGCCATCAGCTCGTCGTGCGTGCCCTGTTCGGCGATGCCGTCGCGGCCGAGTACGAGGATGCGGTCGGCGTGCCGAACGGTCGAGAGGCGGTGGGCGATGACGATGGTCGTCCTGCCCCGCGCCAAAGTTAGCAGGGCCTGCTGGACCGCCCGCTCACTTTCGTTGTCGAGGGCGCTGGTCGCCTCGTCGAAAATGAGGATGGCGGGATCCTTGAGGAAGGCGCGAGCAATGGTCAGACGTTGTTTCTGCCCGCCGGAGAGCTTCACCCCGCGCTGCCCGACGTCCGTGTCATATCCGTCGGGCAGGGCCATGATGAACTCGTGCGCGTTGGCGGCTCGCGCCGCGGCCTCGACCTCCGCGTCGGTCGCGCCGGGGCGGCCATAGCGGAGGTTGTCGGCCACCGAGCCGGCGAACAGGTAGACGTCCTGCTGAACGACAGCGATATGGCGGCGAAGCGTCTCCAGCGTCACGTCGCGCACGTCTCGCCCATCGATCCGGATTGCCCCAGCATCCACATCATAGAAGCGCGGGATAAGCGCGCAGAGCGTGCTCTTGCCGACGCCGGACGGGCCGACCAGGGCGACGAACTCGCCGGGAGCGATATCGAGCGACAGGTTGCGCAGCACATGCGGCCCGCCCGCCTCGTAGCGGAAGGTGACATCGTCGAAGCTGACCGCGCCGGTGGGCGTGGACATCGGAGCGGCCGCCGGCCGATCGGCGATATCGGGGGCGACCTCCAGGATCTCCATGGCACGGGTGAACCCGGTATACCCCTCCTGCAGCAGCCGGGCGAAGTTGGCGAGGCGCTGGATCGGATCGACCAGCACGGCAACGCAGAGGAGGAACGTCAGCATCTCGGCGACGGTGAGTTCGGCCGACAGGATGCGAAGCGCGCCCACCACCACGACCAGGATCATCACCAGCTGGGCGAAGCTCTCGACGCCGATGGAGAACCAGGCCTCGGACTTGTAGCCATCGGCGCGGCTCATGACGAACCGCTGGTTCTGCTCGGCAAATCGCTGCGTTTCCAGCGTCTCGTTGGTGAAGGACTGGACCACGCGAATGCCGCCCAGGGCATCCTCGACCCGCTCGTTGACGGCGGCAATCTGCTGCTTGCTGCGCTCGAGCGCCCGGTTCATGCGCCGGTTGAAATAGAGGGCATAAGCGAGCGCCAGCGGGGTCAGCGCCAGGATGAGGCCGGCCAGCAGCGGATCGATGAAGAACAGCACAAGCATGGCCCCGCCGAACTTGAGCACGGCGATGGCGAGGTCTTCGGGACCGTGGTGGAACAGCTCGCCCACCCAGAGGGAGTCGCTGGTGATGCGGCTCATCAGCTGGCCGGTGCGCTGCCGGTCATAGAAGCTGAAGGACAGCTTCTGGCAGTGCTCGAAGAGCTCCTGGCGCATGGCCGCTTCAATGCGGGCGCCCATCACGTGGCCCTGATAGTCGACGAAGAAGACCGCCGCCATCTGGATGGCGAGGACAGCCAGCATGCCGCCGCCCATGGCGAGGATCTGCCAGATGACTCCGGGCGCATCGGGCAGGGCCAACAGTCGCGTGGTGATGAAGTTGGCGCCGAGCGGCAGGGCGATCGCGGTGCCCGCGACCAGCACGGCACAAATCAGGTCGGCCGCGAGCAGCGGCAGATGTGGGCGATAGTAGGAGAAGAACTTCCGTATACGCGCCGAGCGCCGCTGACGGGCAGCGGGGTCGGACGAGGCGGCGATGCGGTGGCGGAACGGCTTATGGCGCGGCGGGCTTTTCCTTGCGCGCGGGAAGGTGGAAGGCATGAAGCGTGATGTCCTTGCTGAGATGGGCTCCTTTCCGAGTGGACAGCGTCGCTTTCATCGTGATCTCCCGAGGGCATGAATTGAGGGCGGACCATAGGCGAGGTCGGATGCCCCGACAACCGGGAGTGCCGGTTGTCGGGTGGCGGTGTGGTTGACGGGCAACAGGTGCAGCGAACGCTCGCGGCAACGTGCCGAGGATCAGCTCTTGGGCATGTCCGGGCAGACGTAGGGCACGGTGGCCGTCACGTACTTCTCCTCGATGGCGTCGCTGCCGAGCTTGAGGCTCAGCACCAGTTCGGCGTCGGTGAGCGAGACGATGTCGGCGTTGATGTCCATGCCGTCCTCGTTCCACTTCAGCGCGGTGTCCGAGGTAAGCTCCCATGCCGACAGGCGGTGGGTTTCCCAGCAGGAATCCTGCACGAGGGTGCCGTCGGAGAGGAAGATCTTCATTACGCCGGGCAGGTCGCCATCGGCCTTGGTCCAGACCCGATCGACGAGCCCGGCCTTGCTGGTCTTGGCATCGGTGGCGGATTCGGTTGCCGTATCCTCGGCGAAGGCGGGAAGGCAGGCAGTGGAGCCGACGCCCCACATGGCGAGCAAGGCGAAGAGGGCGGCTTTGCTGGTCATTCGGCGTCAATCTCCAGTGGCAATCCGAACATGGGTGCGTCGTAATCGCCATACAAGGTGGCATGGCGATTACGACGGAAATCGGATCATCGGGGAGTGAAAATGAACGGCCGATGAGCGTGGGCTCAGCGGCCGCCCAAGTGCCTGGCTACTGCCGGATGCCCAGCGCGCGGTCGCGGTCGCGGATGCGGTTGCGGGCCTGCTTGGGCCAGAGCTGGTAGGCATCGCCGCCGCCTTCGAGGGCGTGGCGCGCGTGCACGGCCCAGTTCGGGTCTTCGAGCGCCGTGCGGGCAAAGGCCACGAGGTCGGCTTCGCCTTCCTCGAGGATACGCTCTGCGTCGTGCGGATCGTCGATGAGACCGACGGCGATGGTCGGGATGCCGGCCGCCCGCACCGCCTTCGACAGCTCCACCTGGTAAAGGGGCGCCGCTTTCAGCGAATAGCCGTCGAAGCCGCCCGATGAGCAGTGGATCATATCGACGCCGAGTGACTGGAGTTCACGCGAGAGGACGATGGAATCCTCGACGCCCCAGCCACCCGGGCTGCCGTCGGTCACCGACAGGCGCATGATCAGCGGCTTGTCGGCCGGCCATGCGGCGCGGACGGCTTCAGTGACCTCGAGCGCGAAGCGCATGCGGTTCTCGCGGCTGCCGCCGTACTCGTCGGTGCGATGGTTGGCGAGCGGGGAGAGGAACTGGCTGATCAGGTAGCCATGCGCGCCGTGGATCTCGACGGTGTCAAAGCCAGCCTGGTCGGCGCGGCGCGCGGCGTCGGCGAAGCTCTGCACGATGCGCTGGATGCCCGGCTTATCCAGCGCGACCGGCATCTGGAAGTTAGGGTTGTCGGCGTGGCGCTCGGCGCTGGGAGCTTCGGGCACCCAGGTCTCGTAGGCGTATTCGGCCTTGTCTGCCTCGGTCTCGTTGAAGCCGCCGCGCCACCAGATCGGCGTCGCGGCCTTGCGCCCGGCATGGCCGAGCTGGATGCCCGTCGCAGCGCCCTCGGACTGCAGGAACTTCACGATATGGGCCAGCGGCGCGATCTGTTCGTCGTTCCAGAGCCCGAGATCGCCGTAGGAGATGCGCGCTTCGGGCGTGACACCGGTTGCTTCGAGGATGACGAGGCCAAAGCCGCCAAGGGCGAAACGGCCGAGGTGCACGAAGTGCCAGTCGTTGGCGAAGCCGTGCTGCGCCGAATACTGGCACATGGGCGCGATGACCGTGCGATTGCGCATTGTGAGCCCGCGCAAGGTGAACGGGGAAAATAGCTGGGACATAAATCGGCTGCTGCTGCAGGTGGAGGGAGCAGGGACCTTGCACCGCGAGCACTCCATCGGCAAGTACCGATGGAGCAGGTCTCACTTGCACTCAACATGCCGTGTTCGCCGGAACCGCCGCAGCGGGGGCGAGTTGCGCGTGCGAGGGTTGAGGAGAAAAGTGATGAAAGTTCTTGCTGCTGCGACCCTCTCGGCGGTCGCCCTGTTTGCCTCCGGTGTCCTGGCGCAGGATACCAAGGTGCTGACGGGCAAGGCCGCCTTCGGCGATTTCACGCAGGATGCACCGGGTGTGAGGCGCCTGATCAAGGCGACGGACCTCGACCCGCCGAATGTCACCGAGTCCGCGTCGAATGCGCCGGGGACGGTGCCGATGCCCGAGGGCGCGCTGCCCAAGGTGCCCGATGGTTTCAAGGTGGAACTGGTCGCCTCGGGGATCACCAATCCGCGCGCCATACGCTTCGCGCCGAACGGCGACCTGTTTGTCGCCAACTCGGAGGACGGCGAGGTCCTGGTGTTCGATTTCGACGAAGAGGGCGGGATGAAGGAGGTGAAGCCGGCCGTCTACGCCGACAAGCTCAACCAGCCCTATGGGATCAGCTTCTACCCCAAGGACAATCCCGAATGGATCTACATCGCCGAGAGCGACGGGCTGAAGCGGTTCCACTACAAGGCCGGCGACCTGAAGGTCGAGGAGGGCGAGGATGGTCCGGACCAGGGTGAAGCGATCCTCACCGGCATCCCGGCAGAGCATCACTGGACGCGCGACGTCGCGTTCTCCACGGACGGACAGACCATGTACTACTCGGTTGGCTCGGGCTCCAATGTCGGGCTCGACATGACCATGGATCCGACGCCTGAGGGTGGCCTCGAAGCGTGGATCAAGGATCATCCACTTGGCGTTGCCTGGGGTGGCGAGGAGCGCCGCGCGGCGGTGCTGGCCTTCGATCCCGAGGGCAAGAACGAGAAGTATTTCGGCACGGGCCTGCGCAATTGCGCCGGCATGACGGTACAACCGGCCACCGGAGATGTCTGGTGCGTGGTCAACGAGCGCGACGAACTCGGCGACAACGTGCCGTTCGACTATGCGACGTCGGTGAAGGACGGGGCGTTCTACGGCTGGCCCTGGTACTACATTGGCGACAATCCCGACCCGCGCTGGACTGCGACGCCGCGCGAGGACCTGAAGGGCCACGTCACCGTTCCGGACGTGCTGTTCCAGACCCACTCGGCGCCGCTGAACATCGTCTTCGACGAGTCGGATGGCTGGGGCGCAGAGTACAAGGGCGACGCGTTCGTCGCCATGCACGGCTCGTGGAACCGCGGCAAGCGCACCGGCTACAAGGTGGTGCGGCTCGACTTCGACGACGCTGGCAAGCCGACCGGCGAGTACGAGGACTTCATGACCGGGTTCGTCATGGACGCCGACAACGTCTGGGGCCGGCCGGTTGGCGTGGCAGTGGCGCCCGACGGCGCGCTGTTTGTCTCCGAAGACGGCGCCGGCACCATCTGGCGCGTCAGCAAAGCGGAATAGGCGGAGGTCAGACCGCCTCAGGGACGTCCTCGTGGGGAACCGCGAGGGCGTCCTTCTTTTTGTCAGTCCGTCACCGTGTATTCGGTGATGCCGTTGGCGGCGACGCTGAGGCGTTGGCGGGCTTCGCCGACGCCGAATGCACCCGCGTCGACGTCCCAGCAGCCGGCCGAAACGGCGAAGCTGTAGGACTGCCCTGGGCCGATCGAGACGTTGTCGGGCAGGCGGTCGAAGCCGTAGGTCGAGGCATTGCAGTCTGAGATGGAGACCACGTCGATGTTGCCGCCGGTGCCGTTGATGACAGTCAGCGTGCCGGTCGGCTCGCCGGGGCGGATGAGTTCGCCGCCGGTGATCATGGAGCTCGGGTCGCAGGCCGCGAGCGCGAACAGACAAACGGCGACAGCGCCGCCGCGAAATACTGAATTCATGACATCCCCCAATGACGAGACATACGTGACGCCGCGTCTGCCCAGTCAATTGCTAGCAGAGGGCCGCGCTGGCCTCAATCATCGGGCGAAGGCGAGCGGTTTATCCTTGGAGGGCTGTGAAGAAGTCTGGCTCAGGCGGCCTGGGGGCGGCGGTGGCCGGAGACTTCAGCGCCGGCGTTTCGGTGCAGCGTCAGCAATTGCAGCGAGCAGGCGACGATGATCAGGCCCATCAGCAGGTAGGCGATCTGGAAATCGATCACCCCGAGAGCGGGGGCGCCACGCCACATCTGGCTGAGGTTGAGGCAGCCAGCCGCGACGGCCACGCCGAACACCATGGACAGCTGCTGCGACATGCTGGAGATCGTCGTGGCCGAGCTGCGCTGGGCGGCGTCGACGTCGGCAAAGGCCAGGGTGGCGAGGGCGGTGAACTGCATGGAGCGGGTCGCTCCGGCGATGAACAGGACCGCGGCGGTGATCGGGTAGGCAGTATCGGGACCGAGCAGGCCGCAGGCGGCGACCGAGATGCCGGCGAGGACGCCGTTGACAGTGAGGATGGTGCGGAAGCCGAAGCGGCGCAGCGTCGGCGTGGTGACCGCCTTGATGGCGAGGTTGCCGAAGAAATAGATCACCACCAGGGCGCCGGAACTCAGCGCGTCCATGCCATAGGCGACCTGGAACATCAGCGGCAGCATGAACGGCGTGGCGTTGATCGCGGTGCGCATGATCGCGCCGGCCTTGGCGTCGGTGGCGGCGAAGGTGTTGATGCGCAGGGTTCGGAGGTCGATCAGCGGATGATCTATCCGCAGCAGCCAGAGGACCGCGGCGGCGCCCACCGCGAGGCCGAACGCGATCAGCAGAGTGGCGATCCAGGCGGGCAGCCCGCCCTGCGCCAGTGCGTCGAAGCCGTAGAGCAGGCAGCCCAGCGTGATGCCGGTCAGCACGAAGCCGGGGGCATCGAAGGGACGATCGGCGAACTCGTTGTCCTTGGGGACGATGGCCAGCACGAGCGCCATGCCGATGAGGCCGAGTGGGATGTTGATCCAGAAATTCCACTGCCAGGAGATGTATTCGGTGATGAAGCCGCCCAGTGCCGGCCCGAGCACGGGGGCGAACAGCGCCGGCCAGATGGTGAGGCCGATGGCGGCGACGATCTCGGACTTCTGCGCGGTGCGCAGCACGATGATGCGGCCCACCGGGAACAGCACGGAGCTGCTGGCGCCCTGCAGCGCACGGGCGATGGCGAATTGGCCGAGATCCTGCGCGAGGCCGCAGGCGATCGAGGTTAGCGTGAACAGCGCGATTGCCACGACGAAGACGCGGCGGGCGCCGAAGCGATCGGAGAGCCATGCCGCGGCTGGAATGCAGACGGCCACCGCGAGCATGTAGATGGTGACGCCGAGGCTCATCTCGAGCGTGCCGACGCCGAAGTCCCGCGCCATGCGGGGCAGGGCGGTGACGATGATCACGCCGTCGAGGAACTGCATGAACAGCGTGGCGGCAACCACGAGGGCGACGTTGCGGGCGTGTGGGGTGAGGCGCGTGGACATGATGAGGATGCGAATGACTAGTATGGTACCAGTACAGGCAAAGCGGGGCGGCGCATATCAGGCAATGGGATGATGCCGATGATTTTGCGCGGGTGTCGTCGGTGCACCTCAGCCGGCTGCTGACTGAGAGAGACGGCCCCCTCCTGGCCTCCCCCACAAGGGGGGAGTTGAAGAGCCGAGGCTCTGTCTTTCGATGGTGCCAAGAGCGCCGCCGGCGCACCTCCCCTTGTGGGGGAGGGTTGGGAGGGGGCCGTCTGTCTCAGCGACGCGGCGTTACCCTTTCACCGCGCCCGCAGTCATCCCCGCCACGATCTGGCGGTTGAAGAACAGGTAGACGATCAGCGGCGGGATGGTGATCAGCAGGATGTTCATGAACAAGAGGTGCAGCGAGGTGTTGAACTGCCCCTGGAAATTGAACAGCGTCAGCTGCACCGTGACGTTCTGCTTGCCCGGCAGGTAGTAGAGCGGGTTGGTAAAGTCGTTGAAGATGGCGACCGACTGCACGACGATCACCGTCACTACCACCGGCTTCAAGAGCGGCAGTACCACCTGGAAGAACAGGCGGAGGGGCCCGGCGCCGTCGATGATCGCGGCCTCGTCGAGTTCGCGCGGGATCGTCGCGACGAAGGCGCGGAACAGCAAGATGGTAAAGCTCAGCCCGTAGGCGACTTCGATCAGGATCATGCCGTGCATGGTCTTGAACATGCCGAACGACTGCAGCACCCAGATCGTCGGTACCACTGCCGGCGGGATGATCAGCCCGGCGAGCACCAGGAAGTTGACGATGGCCGTCCAGCGCGACGGCCGGCGCTGCAGCACGAAGCCAACCATGGCGCCCAGTACCACCAGCAGCGTCACGCTCGCGACAGTGAGGATGATCGAATTGATGAACGCGGTGACCAGCATGTAGTCCTGCGTCCGCAGCACCTCCATCAGGTTGTCCCAGAAGTGCCAGCTGGTCGGCCAGTCGAACGAGCGGGTCGCCGCTTGCCGCCGGTCCTTGACCGCGGTGAGGATGATGAAGGCGAACGGCACGAGGAAGACGACGATCGACGCCGCAATCGCGATGCCGCCGAGAATGTAGCGCTGAGCGTGCCTCACCGGTCCGTCTCCTGGCGATTGAGCAGCATCGAAAGTGGCACGATGATCAGGGCCACCATCGCAAACAGCACGACGTTGCCGGCAGTGGAGAGGCCGTAGAAGCCGGCCTGGTACTGCTTGTAGATCACCGACGCGATGACGTCGGAGGTGAAGCCGGGGCCGCCCTTGGTCATCGCCCAGATCATGTCGAACGAGCGCAGGCCGCCGATGAAGCTGAGGATGATCACGGTGGCCGTGGCCGGGTGGACCAGCGGCAGGGTGACGGTCCAGAACCGCTGCCACGCCGTAGCGCCGTCGATCCGCGCGGCTTCGTAATATTCGAGCGGGATCGAGACGATGCCGGCGATGTAGATCACCGTGGCGAGGCCAACGCCCTTCCACACATCGACGAGGGCGACGGAATAGAGCGCGAAGCGCGGATCGGTGAGCCAGCCCGGTCCCTTGATGCCGATCGCGGCGAGGGACTCGTTGAGCAGGCCCTGGGTGGGATGCATCATTGCGGTGAAGGTGATGCCGACCCCAACCGTCGAAACCAGCACCGGGAAAAACACCACGGCGCGCAGATAGCCGCGGCCGAAGATGTCTGAGGTCAGGAGCAGCGCAAGCAGCAAGCCGAGCACGACCTTGAGGCCGGAGGTGACGACGCCGTAGATCAGCGTGTTGACGAGGCCCTGGAACAGGAACGGCTCGCGGAAGAACTGAGCGAAGTTCTCGAGGCCGATGAAGTCGGCCTTCTGCAGGCTCCACCGCGTCAGGCTGAAGAACAGCGACGCGAAAGTCGGGAGCATGAACAGCACGGCGAAAATGATGGCCGCGGGCAGGTAGAACCAGCTCGGATAGAGCCCAGCTGTGCGCGACTTGCGGCGCGGATTTGCGATGGGCACTGAGCCTTCTGCGACCGCAACTGCCATACCCGTCATCCTCCTCGACGAATTGGCGCCCGACCCTTTCGGCCGGGCGCCGATTTTCACACGCAGATCGCGCGATTACCAGCCGGGCAGGCCGAGCTGCTGGGCCTGCTTCTTGACGTCTTCGTCATAGAGCGCGGCGCCATCGGCGGCCGGGCGGATGCCCGAACCGACTTCCACGGTGATTTGCTCGAGCGCCGGCCCCTTGATCGGGGAGAGGAACTCGAGGGCAGGGGCCGAGTGGCCGCCTTCCTGGAAGTACGGGAGCAGGTCGGCGACAACCGGCGGCACGTCGGACGGCAGGGTGCAGTCCTTCACCAGGTACGGGCCGGTGGCGCCGGCCGACTGGGTCTGGATATCGCAGCCCTCGGTGCTGGCGACGAAGGCAACGAATTCCTTGGCTTCGGCTTCATGCTTCGTCGTCTTGGGGATGTAGAGGCCCGCCGGCATCCAGGTGGTGAGGCCGTTATTGGCGGCGTCGTCACCCGGGATGGCGAAGAAGCCGACGTCGTTGACGTTGTCGGGCGCCAGTTCCTTGATGTTGGCGACGGCGAACGACAGCATCGGGTAATGTGCGCCTTCGCCGGTCGCGACCTTGGTCACGCCGTCCTCAAAGGTCGCCGCCGCGAAGTCCTCGTTGAGCAAGCCGGCCTTGAACACTTCCTCCTGCCGCTCGAAGCCCTTCATCGCGGCCGGGGTAGAGGCGTACTTGGCCTTGCCGGCGGTATAGTCGGTGGCAAAGTTCGGATCGGCGGCGAGCACGTTGTAGAAATCGCCGAGCACGAACAGCTGGCTGGTCCAGGTCGCACCGAAGGTCTGGATCACCGCGGTCTTGCCGGCCGCCTTGATCTTTTCATTGTTGGCCATGAACTCGGCCCAGGACTTCGGCGGGGTCAGCCCGAGTTCCTTGTAGATCGGGATGTTGTAGAGGATGCCGCCGCCCATGGCGGTGCCGATCGGCGCGCCGTAGACCTTGCCGTCCGTACCGGTGACGACGGTCTTGAAGCTATCGATGACATTGGCCTGGAACGGCTCGGCGGTCAGGTCGACGAGGTTCTGTGTCGGGTTGATCGCCTGGAACAGCGAGCCCGAATTGTAGAGGAACACGTCGGCCATCTCGCCGGTGGCGAGGCGGGTCTTGATCAGGTTGTCGCCATCGGCGCCGCCCGGGCGGCTTTCGGTTTCGATGTCGATGTTCGGGTGCTTGGCTTCGAAGGCCGCAGCCAGGGCCTCGGACATGGCGACCGTCGAGGGCGCATTGTCGAACAGGAAGGTCAGCTTGACCTTGTCCTGGGCCATGGCGGTGCCAGCCAGGATCGCGAGAGCGCCGGTGGTGGCCAGCGCCGCACGCGTCAGTTTGCGCATCAGCATTGATAGTTCCTCCCTTGTGGCCGCCACGGGTCCTCCGGCGGCCTGTTGCAAATTACTCGTCCCTCCGGCTCCTCTTGCCGTCAGGGCTTGCTGATCCGGAACGTCACCTTGTGCTTTCCGGGCGCCAGCAGGCTGCGCGCTTTTCCATCCGTGCCACGCTCGCTGACGGCGATGCCGTCGACGCTGGCGTCGGTGTAGCCGGCGGCGAGGACGAGCGTGCCGCTCGCGCCCTCGGGCACCGTGATGTTGTAGGTCACCTTGTCGCCATCGACCTTCCAGCCTGCCTCGATCCGGCCGGCGGCGGAGTCATGGTTGGCCGCAACCGGCGAAAGGGCCGGGACGATCGTGGGCTCGAAGAAGATGTGCTTGAAGCCGGGCAAAGCCGGGTCGGGGCGGAAGCCCGCAACGCCCTCGAGCAGCCACTGGCAGACGGCGCCATAGGCGTAGTGGTTGTAGCTGTTCATCTGCGGATCGAACGCCACGCCGTCCTCGTTGAGGGCGTTCCAGCGCTCCCAGATCGTGGTGGCGCCCATCTTCACCTGGAACAGCCAGCCGGGCAGGCCCTCCTGGAGGAAGACCGAGGCCGCGAGATCGGCTTCGCCAATCTTAACCAGGGCCGGTAGTAGTGCCGGTGTGCCGATGAAGCCAGTGCCGATCCGCCCCTGGGCGCGGGCGACGGTTTCCTTGAAGTAGCCCTTGGCGGCGGCGTAGTGCTCGGCCGGGATCAGGTCCCAGAGGAAGCCCAGCGCGTAGGAGGTCTGGTCGTTGTAGCCGATACGGCCGGCGGCGGTCATGAACTCGCGCTGGAAGGCCTTCTTCACCTCTGCGGCGCGCTCATTGAGCCGCTTGGCCTGCGCCTGGTCGCCGATCGCCTCGGCGGCTTTGGCGGTGAGGTACGACGAGATGTAAAGGTAGATCGTGGCGGCCGCATCGTCGCCAATGGTCGGATAGGGCTTGGCGAAATCGCCCTGCGGCTGCAGCCAGTCACCGAAGGTGAAGCCGCGTCCGCCCCAGCCCGACGGCGGGCGGACGATCGGACCATCGCTGATCGACCAGACGAAGTCGTTCCACTTGATCATGGCCGGCAGCGCTTCCTCGAGGATGCCGCGATCGCCGTAGTGGGTGTAGAGCGTCCACGGGATGACGCATATCGCATCGCCCCAGCCGGTCGAGCCGTAAAAGCCCGGGATCTCGTCCTCATGGTTGCGCGTCGGGTCGGGCACCACGTGGGGGATGGCGCCATCGGGCCGCTGGTCGGCAATGAGGTCGCGCACATACTTGGTCAGCATGCCGTGGCTCTCATGCAGATAGCAGGCGGTGGGCGCGAAGACCTGTGCGTCGCCCGTCCAGCCCAGGCGCTCGTCGCGCTGCGGGCAATCGGTCGGCACCTCGATGAAGTTGGAGCGCTGCGACCAGACGGTGTTCTCGACCAGCCGGTTGACCAGCGCATTGGCCGAGCTGAAGTTCGCCGTGCGGGTGACCGCCGAGCTGATCGGGATCATCTCGATCCTGGTGATCGTCGCCTTGCCCTCGATGGCGACGCGCGCAAAGCGGAAGCCGAAGAAGGTGAAGGTCGGACGGTAGCTTTCCGGCGCGCCGCCCTTGAGCACGTATTCGACGCGGGCTTCGGCCGACCGCATGCTCTCGCGGTCGAAATTGCCGAGGTGGTTGACGATCTCGGCGTGCTCGATGGTGACTTTGGCGCCGGCTTCGCCCTCGACGGTGAAGGCGACATAGCCGCCGGCGTTCTGGCCGAAATCGTAGACCGTGCGGCCCTCTGCATCGGCGAAGGACTTGACCACGGGCAGGGCGGGTAGTTCGTGCACGCCGCCGGTTTCGGCCGGCAGCAGTGTCGACTTGTCGAAGTCGCCAAGCACGGTGGCGCCACCGCTCACCGGCGCGTTCTCGGCGCGGGCGTCGTAGTTCTCGCCGTAATAGATGCCGGATTTCTGCACCGGCGCGAGGCCGCTCTGCCAGGTGGCGTCGGTGCCGACGATGAGCTCGCCATTGGCGCCGCGCAGCTCGGCAATGGCGCCGATCTTGTCGCCCCAGGTGTTCAGGATCTGGTTGCGCGGCCACATCATCCGCGAGCGGTACCAGCCGTCACCCAGCCAGATGTCGATGGTGTTGTCGCCATCCTTGAGCAGGGCGCTGACATCATAGGTCTGGAAGCTCAGGCGGTCCCAGTAGCTGGTCCAGCCGGGTGTCAGCAGATCCTCGCCGACGCGCTTGCCGTTGATGAACGCACGATAGAGGCCGAGAGCACTGATCCGTAGTGTCCCGGCCCCACCGCGGGAGGAGAGGTTGAAGGTCTTGCGGAGGAAGGACGACTGCGTGCCGACGCCCTGATCGACGCTGGGGTGGATCATTTCAGCGACCCAGGCGCCATGGCCGGATACGGCTTCACCTGCCCGGATGAGCATCGTCTCGTTCACTTTTGCATCCTCCAAGGGACCTGTTGCGGTCCGTCCGGCGCCTTTGGCTGCCGATCAACGTGTGACGTTCTACGTATACCGTTCTACACGATCAGTTCAAGCAGGATTCGCGCATGAACCGCCAAATTGGCGCATGAACCGCCAAATGCCCTCAAGAACCGCCAAAATCGCTCACGTTGTGTTGTGGAAAGCGGGTTGCTAGAAGGAGGGCGGTTCGGGGGGAACTGTGGCGCCAATCACCAAGACCGGCCGGGTTACCATCAAGACGGTTGCTGCCGACGCAGGGGTGTCGGTGGCGGCGGTCTCGAAGGTGCTGCGCGATGCCTATGGCGTCAGCGACGCGCTTCGCGCCAAGGTTCAGGCCTCTATGGAGAAGCTGAACTACCGGCCGCATGCCGGGGCGCGGGCGATGCGCGGGCGCACCTACACGCTTGGCGTGCTGCTGCCGGATATGCGCAACCCGTTCTTCGCCGACATCCTCGCCGGGGTGAACGACGCGCTCGAGCGCACGCAGTATCAGACCATGCTGGGCGTGAGCCGATCGGCTGAGCCGATCGAGATGTCGCTCATCGACTCGATGATCGACCGGCAGATGGACGGGCTGATCATGATCGGACCGCGCATGCCGCCCGAGACGGCCGAGTCCGTTTCCGCGCGGATCCCTACGGCGATCGTCGGCTATCACGTCCCGCAGATCGCCACGCTGGATACGGCCAACAACGACGACATCGCCGGCGCTGGTCTCGTGGTGCGCCATCTCGCCGCCAACGGCTATCGCCGCATCACCATGGTGACACTCGCAGTCCCCGCCAAGAACGTGGTGGTGACCGTGCAGCGCGAGCGCGGCTATCGCGAGGCGATGAAGGAGTGCGGGCTGAGCCAGTACATCAACATCGTGCCGGCCGACCAGTCGGCGCGCGAGACGCAGACGGCCGTCCGTCACCTGCTCGAGGCCCGGCATCGGCCCGAGGCGCTGTTCTGCTGGACCGACATGGTGGCGCTGCATGCGCTCAGCGTCGCCAAGGATCTCGGTCTCGCGGTGCCGGGCGATCTCGCCATCGTCGGCTACGACAACACGATCTACTGTGACCTCGCGCAGAACAGCCTGACCAGCGTCGATCAATCCGGCCAGGTGCTGGGGCTCCAGGCGGCCCGCTTGTTGATCGAGCGGATCGATGGCCGGCTGCAGGGCGAGCACTTCGTCGTCACGCCACGGCTGGTGGTGCGAGGGAGTTCGCGCCCCCGTCCTTCGTAGTGCTTTCCGCCGAGCCGATTTTCACCCACCATCACAATTCAACCCAATCAAGATTGTCGCCATGCCCTTTTTCGACCTGCCGCAAGCCCAGCTCGACAGCTACCGTTCTAGCGCCGTCGCTCCCGCCGATTTCGACAGCTTTTGGGCGACAACGCTCGCCGAGTCATGCGCCAAGCCGCTCGAGGCGGTGTTCGAGGCCGTCGACACGGGCCTGAGGCTGTTCGACGTGTTCGACGTGACCTTTTCCGGCTTCGGCGGCGACAAGGTGCGCGGTTGGTACATCAAGCCGGTGGGCGTTGCGCCGCGCGGCACGGTCGTGAAGTTCATCGGTTATGGCGGCGGTCGCGGTTTGCCGCAGGAGCATCTGCTGTGGCCGGCGACGGGTCGCGCCGTGCTGGTGATGGATACGCGCGGGCAGGGGAGCAGCTGGTCGCGCGGCGATACGCCGGATCCGGCCGGCTCGTTCCCGGCGCATCCCGGTTTCATGACCCGCGGTCTCAATGACCCGAAGGACTACTACTACCGCCGCGTCTATACCGACGGCGTGCGGGCGGTGGAGGCGGCGTTGGGCCGAGCTGAAACCGATCCGGCCAAGCTCGCGGTGGTCGGCGGCAGCCAGGGCGGCGGCATTTCGATCGCCGTGGCCGGGCTCGAGCCGCGGGTGAAGGCGGCGATGCCGGACGTGCCGTTCCTCTGCGACTTTCCGCGTGCGGTGGGGCTCACGAGCCGCGACCCTTATGGCGAGATCGTGCGCTTCCTCGCGACGCATCGCGAGAAGGCGGCGGCGGCCTATAAGACCATCAACTACTTCGATGGCGTGCATTTCTCGGCGCGCTCCAAGGCAGCGGCGCTGTTCTCGGTGGCATTGATGGACGACGTCTGCCCGCCCTCGACCGTCTACGGCGCCTACAATGCCTGGGCCGGCCCCAAGACCATCGAGAGCTACACGTTCAACAACCACGAGGGTGGCGGCACCTGGCAGGAGCGGCGGCAGGTCGCCTGGCTCGACGAGACCCTGCCGTGACCGCACTGACGCTCGACTACGCCGACCGCGACGGGGTTGCTGCCCGTCGCCGGTGGGCGGTGTCGCGCGTACTGATCTACGTCGTGCTGACGCTGTTCGCGCTCGTCTACGCGGTGCCTGCGCTGCTGGTGTTCTTCAACTCGTTCCGCGACGGGGAGGAGGTCTTTCGCAACGGCGTCATCGCCGTGCCGGAGAGCTTCTCGTTCGACAACTACCTGCGCGCCTGGAACGACGCCTGCGTCAGCGGCATGTGCCGGGGGCTGGGGCCGAACTTTCTCAACTCGCTGATCATCACCGTGCCGGCGACTATCGCCACGGCGATCATCGGGGCGCTCAACGGCTATGTGCTGAGCAAGTGGAAGTTTCGGGGCTCGGAGTTCGTCTTCGTGATGATCTTCCTCGGCATCTTCCTGCCGAGCCAGATCGCGCTGCTGCCCTGGGCCTGGATCATCGGGCAGCTCGGGCTGCAGAACAACGTGCTCGGCTTGTTGCTGATCCACACCGTGATGGGCATCTCGTTCGCGACGTTGTTCTTCCGCAACTTCTACGCCGGCGTGCCCAATGAGATCGTCAAGGCGGCGCAGGTGGATGGCGCCGGATTCTGGCGCATCTTCATCCGCGTGATGTTGCCGCTGTCGGGCCCGATCATCGCGGTGACGGTGATCTGGCAGTTCACCTCGATCTGGAACGAATACCTCTACGGCATGGTGTTCACCTCGGGCGACCAGCAGCCGATCACCGTGGCGATCATGGGCGTGCGCGCCGGCGGCTCCGCGGCGACGGTGATGATGGCGATCGTGCCGCCGCTGCTGGTGTATCTGATCGGCGGCAAGTATTTTGTGCGCGGACTCACCCAAGGGGCTCTGAAGTAAGCATGACGGCGAAGAACTACGTGATCGACGAGATGATCTCGGCCAAGGCGATCGCGGCGCGGGTGGAGGCACTCGCCAAGGAAATCTCGGAGTTTTACGCGGGCACCGAGAAGCTGGTGGTGGTGGGGCTGCTGCGCGGCTCGTTCGTGTTCATCGCCGACCTGGTGCGCGAACTCGACCTGCCGGTGGAGGTCGATTTCCTCGAGGTGTCGAGCTACGGCAATTCCACCGAATCCAGCCGCGAAGTCCGGATCCTCAAGGACCTGCGCGGCGAGATCGAGGGGCGCGACGTGCTGCTGGTCGAGGACATCGTCGACACCGGCTACACGCTGAAGCACGTGCTCGAAATTCTCGGCACGCGCCACCCCAAGCGCATCGAGGTCTGCGCGCTGCTCGACAAGCCGTCGCGGCGCGAGACCAGCGTGAAGGCGCGCTGGATCGGCTTCGAGATCCCCGACAAGTTCGTCGTCGGTTACGGGATCGACTACGCCCAGCGCAACCGCAACCTGCCCCACATCGGGGCGGTGCGTTTCACCGCCTGACCGGGCCGACGCGCAATCATCTGCTGACGCGGCCTGTCCGATTGGCCGAGGACCGGTCCGGGTCGTCCCCGGACCGGCAGAATGGGGCCCTACCGGCGCCGGTAGCGCTCTCCATTGCTGGCGCGGCAATAACGAGGCCCGCAGCCCAGCCGACAGGTGGTCATCGGGCAGTTGATGGTTGTGCCGGTGTGTGCCTGCACAACGCTGATGGACGGGTCACTGGTGACCGCATCGACCATTTTGACTGTCGGGATTGCGAGAGCATTGCGCGGCTACTATCGAGATCGAAGGCGAGACAGGCGTTTGGCTTCTTAACTGCGCGGAGACTCTGCTAGTATCGGTGCGGGGCTCTCGGAGGTTCCGGGAGCTTTTCCGCAACCAGTGGAGAAGCACGATGGCCGAGACGCAGTCTTCCGTACCTTCCGATCTTCCTCCCGGCCTGCGCCGCATGCTCGGCGACAGCTGGTGGCTGCTCCTGCTGCGCGGCATCGCCGCGATCGCCTTCGGCGTGCTGGCGATCTTTTGGCCCGCCATCACGCTGATCTCGCTCACCCTGCTATGGGGCGCCTACACCCTGGTCGACGGCGTCTTTGCGCTGTGGGCGGCGATCTCGGGCCGGACGGTCGGTGGGATGGGCGCGCGCTGGTGGCTCGCCATCAGCGGGGTGGTGAGCGTTCTCGCCGGCCTCGCGGCGTTCTTCTGGCCGGGCATGACGACATTCGTGCTGCTGTTGTTCATCGGCATCTGGGCAGTGATCATCGGCGTGTTGACGATCTGGGGCGCCATTCAGGCGCGCAAGGAGATCGAGGGCGAGTGGGTGCTGGGGCTGTTCGGCCTGCTCACAATCGTGTTTGGCCTGCTGCTGCTGTTCCAGCCGGGCGCCGGCGCGTTGTCGCTGATCTGGATGATCGCCGGCTATTCGATCTTCGGCGGCGTGCTGCTGATCATGCTGGCGTTCCGGGCGCGGACGTTCAAGCAGGCGGCCTAGCGCCGACTGCCCGTCGCTAGAACCGTCCCGTCATGCTGGCACGGATCGATGCCGCCGCAAGGCCGGTGGTGTCGATCCCATAGTCGGCCAGCGCCCGCAGCGACCAATCCGGCCCCGCCAGCGTCACGCCACCGGTGAGCCCGGCAAAGGTGTTGTCGATCGCAAGCACAGAGCCCGTGCCGCCCAGGCCGGCGCGGACGCCGATGGATGGGGTCAGGTCGAGATCGTTGCTGAATGCAAAGGTTCGCGCCAGCGTGAGACCGCCGCCGAGTTCCAGCGTCGACGTCGAGAAGCCGTCGACGTTCACGACGTCTCCCGATGGGTTGGTCACGGTGTAGTCGCCGACATCCTCGTTGGTGAAGTACAGCCTGGCGCTGGGCCGGATGGTGAACGCGTCGGCGCTCCACTCGCCCTCGACCTCCACTTTGGTGATGAAGCGGTCAGTCTCGAAGGTGCCGGTGAAGGTCTGGCCGAACAGCGTGGCGTTCGCGTCGTTCCACGAGTGGCCGAAGAATACGCTGGCATCGAGGGTGACGTTATCGAGGATCTCCAGCGACACATAGGGGCCGATAAGGGCGCCGGTGCCGGTGATGCCGCCGATGTCGGTCACGTCGCGCATGTTGTCGAGATAGAGCGCGACGCCGGTGAGGAACCGATCGTTCACCAGGTAGTCGGCGCCCGCGCCCACCACACTGAGCCTGCCGTCGGCGTCGTCGCGCGTGTGGAAAGTGAGCGAACCGTCGATCCAGAAGCTGAACGGAGCGGCGGTGTCCTCGGCCAGCAGGGCCGCGCCGGGGCCGAGGTCCCAGGCGTTGCCGGTACGGGCAGAGAAGTTGAGCACGGCATCGCCGTTTGCCTCGGATAGCGAGACGTTGGGGCCGCCACCTCGGCGATCGCCGAGGCTGGGGGTGTCAATGGCGTTGCCGATGAGCTTCTGCCGGGTTTCGACGAAGCCGCGCGTCATCTCCTCGAAGGCTTGGGACACGGTGTCGGTGACCGCCGTCGTCGCAGAGCTTGAGTTGTTCGTCGTGTTGATATCGCGGTCGCTGCTGGCGATGCTTGCGACGTTGGTGATCGAGCCGTCCAGCACGGCCGTTGCGCCGATAGTGAAGGTTGCGGGGGTCGCAGGCGCGAATTCGCTGCGGCTGCAGGTAATGGTGCCGCCGCTGTCGACCGCCGGGGTGGCGCAGCTCCAGCCTGAGGGAAAGGCGATGCTCATGAACCTCAGGCCGGCGGGCAGCGCGTCTGTCATCACGGTATTGGTGGCAAAGCTCGGACCGGAGTTGTTCACCGTGACGGTATAGCTGAGCACTTCGAACCGCTCGGCGCTGGCGGGGCCGGTCTTGCTGATGCTGAGATCGGCTTCGCCCTCGACGGTCGTACCGACGGTCGAGCTGTCGTTCTCGCTGTTGATGTCATTGCTGGTCGTGCTGACCGAGGCGAAGTTCTGGATGAACGTGCCTTCCGGTGTGCCGTCCGGCACATGCGTCGTCAGCGTGAAGGCGGCGGAGCTGGCAGCAGGGTTCGTGGCGGAACAACTGACAGTGCCGTTGCTGCCCACGGCCGGCGTCGAGCAGTTCCAATCGGATGGGGCCGCGAGCGATACAAAGGTCAGTGGGGCTGGCAGGGCGTCGGTCAGAGTGATCGTCGCGGGGCTGCCGCTGGCGGTGACGGTCAAGGTGTAGACGAGGTCGGTATCGTCCGTGACGTTCCCTGCCGCCAGCTTCTGTACGCCGACATCGACCCAGGGTGCCGGAATCTGTGCCGTCGCGGTGTAGCTGTTGTTCTCTTCGCTGGGATCGTCGGGGGATGAAACGGTCGCGATGTTGGTGAAGAACGCCCCGGGCGGAGTACCCGCGTCGATATGGGCGGTGATCGTGAAGACCTGGGACCCTGCCGCCACCGACAGCGGGTTGATCTTGCAGACGACGGTTCCATTAGTGCCAACGGCGGGCAGGGGATCAAATGCGGTGTTGCAGTCCCAACCAGACGGCGCGGCGACCGCTTGGAACGTCGTGCCCGGCGGCAACGGATCTGACATCACCACGTTCGAGGCGTCGTCGGCGCCAGGGTTACCCGCGTCCCCCACGTTAGTGACGGTGATGGTGTAGGTGATGTCGGTGTCGGCCGCTGGAGTCTCGTTACTCACGGTGTTGGTGAGCATCAAGTCGGGATAGGGCTGCGCCTGTGCAGCACCTACCGCCATCGTCGACACCAGCGCGAGGATGCAAATCCTCAGCGCTGCGAACCCAATCGCAGACCACCACGCACGCATAGACGATAGCCCCACCGCCGCAATATTTGCCTCAGCAACGTCGCGAAGCTGGGGGCTGCTGTAAATCGCCTTGATGGAGGGAAAGCACGGGATTCGTGCTTTCCCAATGGGTTGCGGCGTCCGCGCCACACCGAGCCGGATAAGGTTACGGCCGTAGCGGGCCCTGGCCGGCGCCGGTCGCGGCGATGGTTTTGGCGATGGCGTCGAGGTCGGCTGCGTCGAGCTCGATGCTCGCGGCGTCGATCCAGCCGTCGACCTGGGCGGGTGAGCGGGCGCCGACGATCGTGGCGGTGAGGCCCGGCCAGGCGAGGGCCCAGGTGAGGGCGATGGTGGAAATCGACGTGCCGTGCTTGTCGGCAACCGGCTTCAGGCCCGCCGCGAGGGCGAGGTTGCGGTCGAGACGGTCGCCGGTGAACTCGGGGTTGGTCTTGCGCCAGTCGTTGTCGGCGAGGGTCGCGGCGCGTTCCCTAGTGAAGCTGCCGGTGAGCAGGCCTGCCTGCATCGGGCTGTAGCAGATGACGCCGGTGCCGTGCGCCGCGCACCAGGGGAGGACTTCCTCGGCCGTTTCGCGCTTGATCATCGAGAAGGGTGGCTGCAGCGTTTCGACATGGCCCATCGCTTCGGCTCGGGAGAGCTGCTCGGCATTGTGGTTCGAGAGGCCGATGTGCTTGACTTTGCCCTCGGATTTCAGCTCCAGCATTGTCGCCCAATAGTCCTCGAGCGGCCCGTCATCGGCCGGCCAGTGCACCTGGTAGAGGTCAATCGCCTCGACCTGCAGGCGACGGAGCGAGTTCTCGAGTTCGTTGCGCAGACTTTCGCGATTGGCGAGGCGGCGCGGGTTCTGCCCGTTGGCGTCGCGGATCACGCCGCCCTTGGTGAAGACATAAGGGCGCCGGTCCGCGGGCAGGGCCTTCAGCGTCTGGCCGATCACCTCTTCGGAGTGACCGACGCCGTAGGCTGCGGCGGTGTCGATCCAGTTGATGCCGAGATCGATGGCGTGGCGGATGGCGGCGTCGGAATCAGCGTCGTCCTGCGGGCCCCACATGTTGCCGCCCATGGCCCAGGCGCCGACGCCGAGGCGGGTGATCTCCATGCCGGTTTTGCCGAAGGCCCGGGTTGGCAGCGTCGTCTTCATGCTCATCCTCCAAATGTTCTGAACTGCCATACCAGCATCCCATGTCAGATCGGACAACCCAGCCTTGCGGCTTATGGCGACGCCGGCGATCGTGGCGTTCAGGAGCGCCGGGAGGTATGACGGCCGCAGCCGACTGTCCGCCGCCGTCAAGCCATACTTCTCCTCTTGCGCCGAACCGTAACGTACGGTACGGTTCGTGACGTGGAGAATGAGCGGTCGGTTCGCGGGGTGCGGACCTGAACCGCGAGGGCCTTGGGTGTCGTCGTGGCGGTTGTGGTTGCCAACAGCGAAGAGGTGTTCACGCCGCGTCAGCAGCAGGTGCTGACGGCGGCGCTCGATCTGCTCGTCGAGCAGGGCGACCGGCTGACCATGACCTCGGTGGCGCGGCGCGCCTCGTGCTCGAAGGAAACGCTCTACAAGTGGTTCGGCGACCGTGACGGGCTGCTGACCGCAACGGTGCAGTGGCAGGCGGCCAAGGTGAAGGCGCCGCAGGTCGATCGTTGGCGGCTCGACGCCGCGTCGCTGCGCCAGAGCATCGAACAGTTTGCTCGGGACCTCCTGGGCACCATAGTCGGCGAGGTCTCGGTGACCCTGAACCGGCTTGCCATCGGCCATGCCGGTGCTGAGAAGCACGGGCTCGGCGCGATCGTGCTCGAGAACGGGCCGCTCGCTATCCGCAAACGGCTGAAGCCGGTGCTGGAAGCCGGACGGGAGGCGCGGCTGCTGCGCTTCGAGAGTTCGGAGGAGGCTTATCGCAGCTTCTTCGGGCTCGTCGTGCGCGACGCGCAGATCCGGCTGCTGCTTGGCGAAACCTTTGCCACCTCCGAAGCCGAGATCACGCGGGACGCGGCTCGGGCGACGGAACAGTTTCTTGCCATCTACGCGGTCCACCACCAGCCCGCGTGATTTTTCAAATCGGCCGTGATGGCCCAACGCACAAAAGGGAGATTTCCATGCGCGTCTATTATGATCGTGATGCCGATCTGAACATCATCAAGTCCAAGAAGGTCGCAATCGTCGGCTACGGCTCGCAGGGCCATGCGCACACGCTGAACCTGCGCGACTCGGGCGTGAAGGATGTCGTCGTGGCGCTCCGCCCGAACTCCCCGTCGGCCAAGAAGGCCGAGGGCGAGGGCCTGAAGGTCATGTCGGTTGCCGACGCTGCGAAGTGGGCCGACGTCATCATGATGCTGACCCCGGACGAGCTGCAGGCCGACATCTACAAGAAGGACATCGAGCCCAACATCCGCGACGGCGCCGCGATCGCCTTCGCGCACGGCCTCAACGTGCACTTCAACCTGATCGAGCCCAAGGCCACCGTCGACGTGATCATGATCGCGCCGAAGGGCCCGGGCCACACCGTGCGCGGCGAATACCAGAAGGGTGGCGGCGTGCCGTGCCTGATCGCGGTGCACCAGGACGCGTCGGGCAATGCCCATGACATCGCGCTGGCCTATGCCTCGGGCGTAGGCGGCGGCCGTTCGGGCGTCATCGAGACCAACTTCCGCGAGGAATGCGAGACCGACCTGTTCGGTGAGCAGGTCGTGCTCTGCGGCGGCCTGGTCGAGCTGATCCGCGCTGGCTTCGAGACGCTGGTGGAAGCCGGCTACGCTCCGGAAATGGCTTACTTCGAGTGCCTGCACGAAGTGAAGCTGATCGTCGACCTGATCTACCAGGGCGGCATCGCCAACATGAACTACTCGATCTCGAACACCGCCGAGTGGGGCGAGTACGTGTCGGGCCCGCGCATCATCACCTCGGAGACCAAGGCCGAGATGAAGCGCGTGCTGCACGACATCCAGTCGGGCAAGTTCACCTCCGAGTGGATGCAGGAATACAAGGGTGGTTCGTCGCGCTTCAAGGCGACCCGCCGCCTCGCCGACGAGCACCCGATCGAGGTGGTCGGGGAAAAGCTCCGCGGCATGATGCCGTGGATCAAGGCCGGCGCCCTCGTCGACAAGGCCAAGAACTGAGCGGGGCCTTGCTCCACGCCTGGTTTGATGCGCGCTGGCGCGCCGCTGTGATCAAGGCCGGCGCGCTGTTGGACAAGGCGAAAAACTGAGGCCGCGCTGCATCAGTCGAACGTTCGAAGGGGCCCTCGGGCCCCTTCTGCTTTTGTGCGTTACATAGACCTGCTACCGGTAGCCGTCTCCCGTATCCGACGTGGAGTTTGCCGTGCCCACGACGACCCGCAAACGGTTCGCATTGGTGCTGATCAAGCCGTCGCACTACGACGACGACGGCTACGTGATCCAGTGGTGGCGCTCGCCCATTCCGTCCAATTCACTCGCCGCCATGTACGGCCTGGTGCAGGACAGCGTCAGCCGGCAGGTGCTCGGGCCGAACGTCGACTGGGACGTCGAGCCGATGGACGAAACCAACAGCCGCGTGCACATCAAGGACATCGCGGCCCGCATCAAGGCAGCCGATGCCGGCATGGTGATGCTGGTGGGCGTGCAATCGAACCAGTTTCCGCGCGCCCTCGACATCGCTCGGCCATTGCGCGCTCTCGGCATTCCGGTCGGGATTGGCGGCTTTCACGTGTCCGGCACGATCAGCATGCTGGCGGGCGACGATGACGGGCTGCGCGAGGCGCAGGCCATGGGCATCTCGCTCTATGCCGGCGAGGCCGAGGGGCGGCTCGACGAGCGATGGCTTCGTCGAAAAGTGCGCCCGCGCCGGAGTGAAGCGGGTGTTCATCGGGCTCGAGAACATCAACCCGGCCAACCTTGCCGGAGCCAAGAAGAAGCAGAACAAGATCACCGAGTACCGCAAGATGCTGCTGGCCTGGCGGGCGAAGCGCATCATCACCTATGCCGGCTACATCCTCGGCTTCCCCGGCGATACGGTCGACTCGATCATGCACGACATCGACGTGATCAAGCGCGAGCTGCCGGTCGATATGCTGGAGTTCTTCTACCTGACGCCGCTGCCGGGGTCGGAGGATCACCAGAAGCTCCATCGCGCCGCCGTGCCGATGGACAAGGACCTCAACAAATACGACCTCAACCACGCGACCACCGCGCATGGGCACATGAGCAAGGCCGATTGGGAACGGTGCTACGCCATGGCTTGGGATCGCTACTACACGACCGAGCACGTGACGACGATGATGCGCCGCGCTGCCGCGAGCGGCATCTCGGCACCCAACATCCTGTTCCTCTCCACCTGGTTCATGGGCTCGATCAAGATCGAGAAGGTGCATCCGCTCGAGGGCGGTGCGCTCCGGCTGAAGCACCGGCTGTCGCGCCGGCCAGAACGTGGCATCGAGTCAGCGTTGGTGTTCTACCCTCGATACTGGGCGGAAACGGCGGTGAAGCT
The DNA here is from genome assembly GCF_056403495.1 of Devosia sp. P2_G7. Classification (NCBI taxonomy): domain Bacteria; kingdom Pseudomonadati; phylum Pseudomonadota; class Alphaproteobacteria; order Hyphomicrobiales; family Devosiaceae; genus Devosia; species Devosia sp. P2_G7. Next base: position 293,784 of record NZ_JBFUFI010000004.1, on the reverse strand, counting down.
GGCACGCTGGGGCCTGCTCTACGCGCGCTACGGGCGGCACTGGCTGAAGATCAAGAACGATCCCAACCGCAAGGCCTATACCGACCTCGCGATGACGCCGGTCTCGGAGCATGACGACGAACTCGAGATGTTCCAGTCGGAAGATGCACTCGCCTATATCAGCCAGGAGAAGCGGCTCGAGCGGGCGCGGCACGGCGGCCTGGGAACGCCGGCCGAGTAGCACGGGCGCGGCTAGGCCTTGCCGCCGTCCTTGCCGATCCGCTCCTTGGTCAGCACCTCCAGCAGGCCAACGAGCCGGGTGATGTCTTCCTGGCGCAGCAGATCGATCTTTTCGTGCAAGGCTTCGATGTCGAGTTCGGCGCGCAGGTTCACGTCGTAGTCGAGCTGTGCCTTCTGGCGGTCGATGGTGGATTGCCGATTCTGCGCCATCATCAGGATCGGAGCCGTGAAGGCGGCCTGGAACGACAGGACGAGATTGAGCAGGATGAAGGGGTAGGGGTCCCAGTGCTGCATCCAGGCGACGACGTTCAGCACGATCCAGGACACCAGCAGCACCGACTGGACGATGATGAAGCGCCACGAGCCGACGACAGCGGCGATGCGGTCGGCGAGATACTCGCCGTAGGTGCGCGGCAGGGCGATCGGCTGCTGGTGCCTGAGGCTGAAGCGCCGGGCGGCCTGGTGGGCCGCAGCATTGGGTTGTGAGTCGCTCATCTGTCGCCTCCGGGCACATCCGCGTGGCGCAGTTCTAGCAGTTGTCGGCCCTTGAAACACGAAGGGCCCCGATCATCTCGGAGCCCTCCTATTTTGCTATGTCGGATACCCGGTGGCTATTCATGGCCGCGGGTCGGGGATGCGTGGTGCCGACCGGAACGCATGACCGCAAGGTCGGTGCGAGTGAGGCCGATATCGCGCAACAGGTGGTCGTCGAACTTCATCAGGTCGGTGAGGACCCGCTTCCGCTGCGAGCGGCGGAACATGGACGTCAGGCTGAAAGCCATTTGATCATCTCGTCAGTTTGTATGGTGCCGGGATCGGCGGGGGGCTTATGCCCATAAGGCGATGAACGCCTGATGAACCGTTGGCGGCTTAGCGGGCCTTGCGGCGGAACCAGCTATTCTGCTTGTTGAGCTCGGCGCGGGTGACACCGATATCGGCGAGCAGGCGGTCTTCGATCTGCTGGTTGGGCGTGCGAGCACGCAGGTGGTCCGCGAGGAGTAGAAGTTCGGGGATCATTGGTCGATTTCCGTGTTTGTGAACCGGTTCATTCCGGCGGTGGGGCGCTGAATGAGCTACGACGGTTGAACCGGTTCTGAACGATGCCTTCAGGGAGGATTGGTTGAGCGAGATCGAGTTGCCGGCGTTTCCGGTCGAGGGCGGGTGCCAGTGCGGGGCGGTGCGCTACCGGATCACCGGAGCTCCGCTGGCGGTCTACAACTGCCACTGCCGGGATTGCCAACGTTCGAGCGGGGCGACCCACTCGATGTCGATGCCGATCAAGCGGGAGCTGCTGGAGCATCTGAGCGGCGAGCTGGTTGCCTATGACAAGGCGGCCGACAGCGGCCGCACGGTGCGGATGCTCGGCTGTGCCAGCTGTGGCACCAAGCTGTGGAACGAACCGCTGGCCTCACCGGCGATGTTCGTGGTGAAACCCGGGACGCTGGACGATCCGAGCTGGGCGGTGCCGATCGGCAATATCTGGACCGACAGCCGGCTGCCCTGGGCTGTGATCGATCGGACGCAGGTCAACTTCCCCGGCCAACCGCCAGACCGTCAGCCGCTCTATGACGCTTGGAGTGCGGCGACGGCCTGACCGGCAAATCGCAATTTGCCGGAAGGATTCGCGGCGTCGGCGGAGGGCGTGGCGCCGGTTTCCCATGCTACGAGGGCGGCCGGAGTCTGAGGAGGGTTCGATGAGTTTCGACAGCGATATCGCGCTGGTCGCCGAGCAGGAGAAGCGGCTGGTATTCAGCCGGTTCGACGAGGCGACGGCGCTGCAACTGGGCGAGGACATCCGCCGGCTGGCCGAGGCGGCAAAGGCGGCGCTGGTGATCGATATCCGGTTCTGGAACCGGCCGCTCTACTACTATGCGATGCCCGGCACCGGGCCGGACAATTTCGAGTGGGTGCGGCGGAAGAGCAATTGCGTCAAGCGCTTCAACCGCGCGTCCTACGCCATGACGCTGCGCCAGCAGCGCGATAAGCGGGGCTTCGCGCCGGACGACAATGTCGATCCGACCGAGATCGCGGCGCATGGCGGCTCGTTCCCGATCCGCATCGAAGGGGTGAGCGTGGTCGGCTCAATCACCGTGTCCGGGGTGCCCGGGCGGCACGACCATGGCTTCGTGGTCACAGCCGTCGCCAACCATCTGGGTATCGATCCGGCACCGCTGATGCTGCCGCACGAGGAGCCGAAGTCCGACTGAAGGCTTGCTTGCTGTCACATCTCCCGGCTGGCTATATCCCGCCGCACACGAGGAGAGCGGACGGCATGGCCACGGCAGACGATATCGCCAAGATCATCGAGCAGGAGCAGGGGCTCGAATTCACCCGGTTCGACGAGCACATCGCGTTCTCCATCGGCGCGCGGGTGCGCGAGCGGGCGGTGCGCGAGAAGCTGGGACTGGTGGTCGATGTGCGCACCTGGGACCGGCAGATGTTCTACGCGGCGATGCCGGGGACGACCGCCGACAATCCCAACTGGGTGCGCCGCAAGGTCAACACGGTGCAGCGGCTGCTCAAATCGAGCTATCGCGCGGCGCTGGAGCAGGCGCGCGAGGATCGGCTCTTTGCCCCGAATCGCGCGCTCGACGGCGCCGACTTCGTGCTGGCGGGCGGGGGCTTCCCCATCCGCCTAAAGGGCTTTGGGCCGATCGGCTGCATCACCATTTCGGGGCTGCACGAGCGCGACGACCATCAGGTCGGAGTCGATGCGGTGGCCGACGAACTCGGGCTCGACAAGGCGGCGTTCGCGCTGGCCAAGATTTAGCGCTGGGGCGCGCTTGACAGTCCGGGCGCGGCTGCCGCAACTGCTGCCGGTCGCGGAGCCCGGAAATGAAACTCAACTACCTGCTGCTGGACGTTTTCACCACCGAACGTCTCAAGGGAAACCCCCTTGCCGTCGTGCTCAAGGCGGATGGCTTGCTCGATGACCAGATGCAGGCCATCGCCGCCGAGTTCAACCTCTCCGAGACGGTGTTCATCCAGAAAGCGCAGTCCGAGCGGCATGCCGCGGCGGTGCGGATTTTCACGCCGTCGTCGGAACTGATCTTCGCCGGACATCCGACGGTCGGGGCAGCCGTGGTGCTGGGGCTGCAGAATCGCAGCACGGCGGTGCGGCTGGAGGAAAAGGTCGGGGTGATCACCTGCGTGATCGAGCGCATCGAGAAGGATATCGGGCTCGCCCGCTTCGCCCTGCCGCGGTTGCCCGAAGAAATCGGGAAAGCGCCGAGCGTGATGACCATTGCCACGACGCTGGGGCTCGAGCCCGAGGAGATCGGCTGCGGACCGTACGAGCCGGCGCTGTTTTCCGCAGGTGCGCCGTTCTACCTGCTGCCGGTGAAGGACGCCGAGGCGCTGAAGCGCATCCGCCTGGAGCGGCGCGGCTGGGACGAGATCTACCCCGTCGGTCGCGGCTCGATCTATGTCTTCACCCAGACGCCTGAAGAGCGGGACAACGATTTTGCAGCGCGCATGTTCGAACCCGGCATGAGCGGAGGCGAGGATCCGGCAACCGGTTCGGCTGCCGCGGCGCTGATCGGACTCCTGGTCCGTCCCGCCGACAACGGGCAGCATGAGTTCCGCTTGCGGCAAGGCCACGAGATGGGGCGTCCGAGCCTGATCACGCTGCAGATGCGCAAGGAAAACGACCAGCTCACCCATGGCGGCATCGGCGGGCACGCAGTGATCGTGGGCGAGGGGACGCTCAACCTCGGCGACTAGCGAAAGGCGGTTTCGCCAACCCGACGGCTAGGGCCGCTTGTGCCACGGGCTAAGACTGCCCGGGCCGAGGCCGGTCGTGGGTTTGGCACCAACCCAGAACTCCTTGATGTAGGACGGCAGGCCGGCAGCATCGAGATAGGTGAGGGGGCTGAGCGCCAGCCCATCGCGGCGCCTCAGATCAACCGTCCAGAGACCGTCGTGCGGCGGCACGAAGCTGCCGCTTCCATCGAACGCCGACGGCAGGGCGTATGGACGATCGAGCCACAGCACGGCGCCGTGGCAGGCTGGGCCGACATGCACCTGGTAGGCAACGGCATCGCCCGGAGCGTATCGCGGCAGGGGATCGTAGGAATGGCGGGCAGTGCTGATGGTCAGCGTTGGCGGATCGTGCTCTGCGGCCGCGAGCCAGCGGCTTACCACCGCGTCGAACGCCGCGAGATAGCTTGATGTGGCTTGAGGCGTGAAAGGCTCGGTTCCGGTCCCGGCCGCGGCCGCGGGCAGGGTCGTGCAAGGCTGGTCGCAAAAAGCGGTGTCGTAGATTGCGGCGTCGAGCAGGCTGCGGGTCTCCGCGATCAGGTCCCGGTCGGCGGCTGCTGGAGCGTTGGCACCGGCGAGATAGTGCGCGGTCGTTTCGATCAGTGGGCGGAGTTCGACGCCGGCGCAATAGTTGCCGGCAGCAAGTGCTACGCCGATGCGGGCTGTCGCCTGCAGCATCAGCAGATCCATGCTGACCCCTTCGGCGCGCGATGGTGTCGCCGCCGAAATCACTGCTGCCAGGGCGACAAAGGCAAAGCCGAGAGACCGCACCATCGCATCCTCCCAAGGCGAGGGTGAGCCAGGGTCGTCCCGCACCGTGTCGGCAGCAAGGCGGACGCGCATAACCCTAGTCGACAAAAATCAACTGACAGACTTGCACTTTTGTCAGTCGTCATCCATTTGCACGGTCTCACCACAAGGAGACTGGTCATGGCTCATCGCACATTGGGAACATCGGGCCCCGTCGTTTCCGCCCTCGGGTTGGGCGCCATGGGTATGTCGGGCGCTTATGGGCCGTCCGATCGCAGCGAGAGCATCGCGACGTTGCATGCGGCGCTCGAGGCCGGCGTCACGCTGATCGACACCGGCGATTTCTACGGCATGGGCCACAACGAGATGCTGATCGGCGAGGCGCTGAAGGGCCGCCGCGACGATGCCGTGCTCAGCGTCAAGTTCGGCGCGCAGCGCGGGCCGGATGGGCAGTGGTTCGGCTTCGATGGTCGGCCAGCGGCGGTGAAGACCGCGCTCGCTTACACACTCGAACGCCTCGGCGTTGACCACATCGACATCTACCGGCCGGCGCGGCTCGATCCGAACGTGCCGATCGAGGACACCGTCGGCGCCATCAAGGACCTGATCGCTGCCGGCTACGTCCGCCATCTCGGCCTGTCCGAGGTCGGGCCGGAGACCATCCGCCGTGCCAACGCAGTACACCCGGTGGCGGACTTGCAGATCGAGTATTCGCTGATTTCGCGTAGCGTCGAGCGGGCGATCCTGCCGGTTACGCGCGAGCTGGGCATCGGCATCACCGCCTACGGCGTGCTGTCGCGCGGCCTGATCAGCGGGCACTGGAGCAAGGACGGGCTCGTCGCCGGCGACTTCCGCGGCCACAGCCCACGCTTCAGCGGCGAGAATGTCGATCACAACCTGCAACTGGTTGAAAGGCTGCGCGAGATCGCGGCCGGCAAGGGCGTCAGCGTCGCTCAACTGGCGATCGCCTGGGTGCTGGCGCAGGGCAGGGACATCGTGCCGGTGATCGGGGCGCGCCGCCGCGATCGTCTCACTGAGGCACTCGGTGCGCTCGATGTGGTGTTGACGGGGGCCGATCTGTCGGCCATCGAAGAGGCTGTGCCGCCGAATGCCGCGCGCGGCGAGCGCTACATGCCGGCGCAGATGGCGATGCTCGACAGCGAGCGAACTGGAGCCTGATGAACGAGGTCTTGACCCGCGAACGGATCCTCGAGGCGGCGGAGCAGGTGTTCCGCCGCTTTGGCCCGCAGAAGACCACCGTGGTCGACGTCGCGCGGCTGCTCGGTGTGAGCCATGGCAGCGTATACCGGCATTTCCAGAGCAAGGCTGCGCTGCGCGACGCGGTGGTCGAGGGCTGGCTGAGGCGGACGTCCGATCGGCTCGAGCCAATCGCCTATTCCGACGTCCAGCCCAGCCTGCGCCTTCGGCAGTGGTTCGATGGATTGAGGGCCACCAAGCGTAAGTATGCATCGAGCGATCCCGAACTGTTCTCGATCGCCCGCGCGATCTTCAGCGAGGCGCCCATAGTGGTTTCCGGCCATGTTCAACTCCTCGTCGCCCAGATCGAGAAGATCGTCGCGGACGGTATTGCCGCCGGCGAGTTCCGCGAGGCCGACCCCAAATCGACCGCTCAGGCCATTTTCGACGCCATGGCGCGCTTCCACGATCCGGCACATGCCCTCGACTGGAACGATCCTGAGAACGACGCCGCTTTCGATCGCGTCTACGCCCTGGTAACCGCCGCTATCGCTGCCTAGCGGCGGTGGCGGGACGGCCTACCGCGTCGCTCAGGATGTGACTCCCAACGACTCTCGCACAAGTGTACGCTGACGTACCGTTGCTTGCTTGGGGGAGGCGTGCCGTGGACGTAATCAATACAATTCTGTTGTGGCTGCACTTCATGGGCCTGGCGCTTGGGGGCGCCGCTGCCTTCGGCATTCCCGTGGTCGGAAGCCGGATGCAGAGCGCGGCGCCCGAGACCCGGCCGCTGCTGATGAACATCATGAAGGGGCTGGCGCAAGTCGGGCGCGCCGGGATCGGCTTGCTGATCATCACCGGACCGCTGATGATCTGGCTCAAGTATGGCGGCGTCGGCGGCATCAGCGCCTGGTTCTGGATCAAGATGGTGCTGGTGCTCCTGCTGATCGCCGGCGTGATCTACAGCGGCATGCTGGGCAAGCGGATCGAGGGCGGCGACATGTCCGCCGCCAAGCTCGCGCCGAGGGTCGGCATGGCCAACGCCACGCTGCTCATTCTCATCGTGCTGTCGGCGGCGATCACCTTCGGCTGACGGCTCGCAGACGCCCGGTTGGCACATTGCCGGCCGGGCGCTAGTCTTGCGGCATGAGCGAACAAGCTGCCGGCACGGGTGCGATCGTCAAAACCGGGCGCGCCGGGTGGATACGCCGCGCGCCCGATGAGCCGGGTTGCGAGCGGATCGAGGCCTATTTCGCCGGCCGCGCCTACGAGCCGCACCGGCACGATACCTACGCGATCGGGCTGACGCTTTCGGGCGTGCAGAGCTTCAACTATCGCGGGGCGCGGCGCGACAGCGTGCCCGGCGGCACCATGGTGCTGCATCCGGACGAACTGCATGACGGGCAGGCGGGAGCAGAGGGCGGCTTTCGCTATCGCATGCTCTACATCGAGCCGGCGATGCTGCAGAAGGCGCTGGGTGGCCGGCCGCTGCCCTATGTGGCTGGCGGGATTTCGCACGATCCGCAACTGCGCGATGCCACGGCGGCATTGCTTGAGCATCTCGATGGACCGCTCGAGGGCCTCGAATACGAGGATGCGGTTTACGACCTGGCCTGGGCACTGGACCGGGCCGGCGATAGCCGTGAAGGGCGACACACCGGGCTGAGCGACTATCGAGCAGCCGAGCGGGCGCGGGAGTTCCTCGATGGAGCGCTGGACGCGCCCGTGACGCTGGCGGAGCTCGAGGTGATCGGCGGGCGAGACCGTTGGCAGCTGTCACGCGACTTCAGGCAGCTCTATGGGACCAGCCCGCACCGCTACCTGGTGATGCGCCGGTTGGGTCAGGCGCGCAGCGCGATGCGCGAGGGCGCCTCGATGGCGGCGGCCGCGATTGGTGCCGGGTTCGCCGACCAGAGCCACATGAGCCGGCATTTCAAGCGAACCTACGGGATGACGCCGGCAGCGTGGGTGCGGCTGCTCTCAGCCTGAGATCGCGCACGAACGTTCAAGACCAACCTGCCAGCAGCACGCCAATCTCGGCTCCCCAAAGGAGGCAGGAATGGCCGCTTACACCAGCATCGACCTCATTGCGAAGATCGGAAAGATCGACGGGCACTGGCAGCCTCGCGTCGTGGCCGAGCTTAACGACTACCAGTTCAAGGTGGTGAAGATCGAAGGCGACTTCATCTGGCACGACCACAAGGATACCGACGAGGCGTTCCTGGTGCTGGAGGGGCAGTTGCGGATCGATTTCCGCGATGGATCGGTGACGGTGGGGCCGGGCGAACTCTATGTCGTACCGCGCGGAATCGAGCACAAGCCGTTCGCCGAGCGCGAGGTGAAGATGCTGCTGATCGAGCCACGCGGCACGCTCAACACCGGTGCCGAGGGCGGTGCGAGGACGGCGGAAAATGACGTCTGGGTTTGAATCTGTCGTCACAGACGCTTGCCAATGGGCTTCAATTCCAGCACTATCCGCGACGCAAACGGAATTTCGCCATGCAGCGCAAACGCGCCATTGCCATCGCAATCGCTGAACAGAAGGCTCGGGAGAGCCGGCTGATTCTGGCTGCTGCGTTGCTGCTGCTGCCGGCCGCCCTGCTTCTCCTTCTTATCAGCCCCTGATAACCGACAGCTCGGATAGCGAGCGGGTGGTCAGGGGATAACGCGCAAGAAACCGAACATCGATTTGTCCGGTCGCGATGGTTTTCGAACCCCGGCCGTTTGATAGGAATACCGAAATGAGCACCCAGGCACAGGCGCAGAGCAACAAGGACCGCGTCTTCATTTTCGACACCACGCTGCGCGACGGCGAGCAGAGCCCGGGCGCGACGATGACGCTCGAGGAAAAACTGCAGGTGGCCGAGGCCCTCGACGAGATGGGCGTCGACATCATCGAAGCCGGCTTCCCGATTGCCTCGAACGGCGACTTCGAAGCGGTGGTCGCGGTGGCCAAGCAGGTGAAGAACTCGGTGGTTGCCGGGCTCGCCCGCGCCATTCCGGGTGACATCGCGCGCGCCGGCGAAGCAGTGCGGCACGCCAAGCAGGGCCGCATCCACACGTTCGTCTCGACCTCGCCGATCCATCTGGCGCACCAGATGAAGAAGACCGAGGAGCAGGTGCTGGAGATCATCTCCGCCACCGTGGCGCAGGCGCGCAACCTGATCGACAATGTCGAGTGGAGCGCCATGGACGCCACGCGCACGCCGATCGATTACCTGGCGCGCTGCGTCGAGCTCGCCATCAAGGCCGGCGCAACGACGATCAACCTGCCCGATACCGTCGGCTACGCCATCCCGGCCGAGCACGAGGCGATGTTCCGCTCGATCATCGAGCGCGTCCCCGGCGCCGACAAGGTGATCTTCTCGGCCCACTGCCACAACGACCTCGGCCTCGCGGTCGCCAACTCGCTGGCCGCGGTGCGGGGCGGGGCGCGACAGGTCGAATGCACCATCAATGGCCTGGGAGAGCGCGCCGGCAACGCGGCGCTCGAGGAGATCGTGATGGCGCTGCGCACTCGCGCCGACGCCATGCCGTACCACACCCAGATCGAATCGACGCACCTCAGCCGGGCCAGCAAGATCGTCTCGGCAGCGGCGAACTTCCCGGTGCAGTACAACAAGGCGATCGTCGGAAAGAACGCCTTCGCGCACGAGAGCGGCATCCATCAGGACGGGATGCTGAAGAACGCCCAGACCTATGAGATCATGACGCCGGAGAGCGTGGGCATCAAGGAAACCACCTTGGTGATGGGCAAGCATTCGGGCCGCGCCGCCTTCAAGGATAAGTTGAAGGAACTGGGCTACGACCTTGGCGATAATGCCTTCCAGGAAGCATTCGTTCGCTTCAAGGACCTGGCTGACCGCAAGAAGCACGTCTATGACGCCGATATCGTCGCCTTGGTCGATGACGAGGCCGGCTCGGTCGACGACCGCATCAAGCTGGTCGACATGGAGGTGATCTCCAAGACCGGCGGCGTGCATCACTGCGACCTGACCATCACCATCGATGGGGTCGAAGTGAAGGCTGCGTTCGACGGCACCGGCTCGGTGGATGCGATCTTCAACGCGATCAAGCAGGCCGTCGGCAAGGATCCTCATCTGGTGCTCTATGCCATCGACGGCGTCACCGGCGGCACCGACGCGCAGGCCAGCGCCCATGTGCGCCTCGAAATGAACGGCCGCATCGTCTCCGGCAACGCCGCCGAGCCCGACACGCTCGTCGCCTCGGCCCGCGCCTACATCAACGCCTACAACCGCCTGCTGCTCGAACGCGGCGCCGCGGCGCAAGGCGCGACCGAAGCGGCAGTCGGGTGAGGGCACCCACCGGTCCGAACAATCAGGAGCCGCCCTCGGGCGGCTCTTTTCTTATGGAGGGGCAATGACTTACGAGTTGAGGCGGGTGGAGACTCCCGAAGAGTGGGCGGCGATGCATCGGATTCGGCGCGAGGTGCTGTTTCCGCCCGAGCGGCATCCGGGCTTCGTCTACGACGATGCGCACCCGGACGACGCAGCCGCGAACCACATCAAGTTCCTGCTGCTGCTCGATGGCGAACCTATCGGGACGACCCGGCTCGACCTGAAGGGCGAACGCGCCGCCGTGCGCCTCGTCGGGATCGTGGCCGATCGCCAGCGGCAGGGGCATGGGAGCGTGATGGAGCAGGGGGTGATCAACCACGCCTACAAGCTCGGCATCACCACGCTGATGCTCAATTCGGCTCCGGAGGCCATCGGGTTCTACGAGAAGCGCGGCTGGCAGCGCGAGGTCTGGGACCCCGAGGAGCTCAGCGGGATGCGGAGCGGCTGTGTGCAAATGATGAAGCACCTGTAGCGCGCGGGCTGGTCCGGCGCCGCGGCTGCCGCTACGGTTCGGCGCATCTGACGGGGATCATTGCATGCTGCGTGAATTGAGGGGGGCGATCACCGCGCTGGCGCTGGTGGTGTGCGGCGTGCTGCTCGCGGTGAGCGTCGATTTCGGCGTTCCGGGGCAGGCGTTGCTGCAATCGCTGCGCTTTCATATCGCCGCCGCGCTGCTGGGGCTGGTGCTGCTGCTGTTCATCGGCGGGGCGTGGCGACGCGGGCTGCTGTTCCTGTTCGTATTCGCCGTCAGCGCCGGGCAGGGCGGGGCGATCATCTATCGCCAGCAGGAAGCGCGGATCGCCGCACAAGGGGTCGGGAGCAAGCCGCTCTTGAGGCTGCTGAGCTTCAATCTCCTCGTGGACAACCGGAACGGCGCGGCGATTGCCGATTTCATCATTGGTTCCGGAGCCGACGTGGTGCTGCTGATGGAGGCTTCGCCGATCGGGCCATATCGCGAAAAGCTGCTCGCTACTTACCCGTATCATGCCGGCTGCGATATCAGTGATGGCTGCTCCACCGTGCTGCTGTCGCGCACCCCGCTCGAGAATGTGGCCGTAGGCTCATTGAGCGAGGTATGGCGGAACCGGCTGATCACCGCAGCGACTGTTGTCGGTGGCCAGCGCGTCAACATCGTCGGCGCCCATCTGGTCAAACCTTATTTCGACGACTTCCCGGACGAAGAGCTCCGCCGGTTAGGATTGGCGATTGGCCGGCTCGAGGGGCCGCTGCTGCTGGCAGGCGATTTCAACGCTGCAGCGTGGTCCGCCAGGATCGACGGACTGGCGAGTCGCGAAAAGCTGGCGCCGGGCCCGTTCTACCCGGCCACCTGGCCGGTGCGCCTCGGCCCGCTTGGCGTGCCTATCGACAACGTCTTCGCCCGCGCGCCGCTGGTGATCGAGCAAGTCGACGCAATGGGAGACTCGATGGGCTCGAACCACCGGGGGCTGATCGCGGAGATTGGGCTGGCGGGGAACCGCTAGCGTCGCTGCTCAACTGTGGTTTCGGCGAACTCGACATGCCCTGGCCGACTGTGAGGCATCAGTAGTCCGAACAGGTCCTTTGGATCGTCGAGTTCGGGGATCAGGTCGATGTGGCGTGCCTCGACAAGGCTCAGATCGCGGACGTAGCGCAGGGTTGAGAAGTCTTCGACGGCGAAGCCGACTGAGTCGAAAAGGGTCACCTCGGCGGCCGTGCGGCGACCTGGGCTGTGTCCCGACAGCACCTGCCATAGTTCTGTGACGGCGAAGTCATCCGGCAGTTGCTGGATTTCGCCCTCGATGCGGGTCTGCGGAGTGTATTCGGTGAACACCGAGGCCCTGGCGACGATGTCGCGGTGCAACTCGGTCTTGCCGGGGCAATCGCCGCCGATGGCATTGAGGTGCACGCCGGGGGCGATCATCTCCGGTATCAGCACGTCGGCGTGGCGCTTGGCGGCGGTGCAGGTGGTGACGATGTCGGCACCGCGCACGGCTTCGGCGACGGACGGAGCGCGGGTGAGGCGTAGGCCGCTGGTTGCGAGGTTGAGGCAGAATTTGTCGACTGCTTCGACATCGACGTCGAACACACGCACTTCTTCGATGCCGAGCAGTGCCCGGAAGGCCAGGGCCTGAAATTCAGACTGGGCGCCGGCGCCGATCAGCGCCAACGTCCGGCTGCCCGGCCGGGCGAGGGCGCGTGCGGCGACGGCAGATGTCGCGGCGGTGCGCAGCGCAGTGAGGATGGTCATCTCCGAGACCAGCAGCGGATAGCCAGTGGCGACGTCGGCGAGGACGCCGAAGGCGGTGACCGTCAGCTTGCCGGCGGCGGTGTTCTTGGGATGCCCGTTGACGAACTTCATCGCGTAGAGCGCGCCATCCGAGGCCGGCATCAGTTCGATGACGCCATCGTGGCTGTGACTGGCAAGGCGCGCCGCCTTCTCGAACTGCTCCCAGCGGCGAAAATCGGCTTCGATGTAGTCGGCGAGCCCGACGAGGAAGGGCTCGACGCCGGTCTTCCTCAGGAGGGCGCGGATATCGCTGGTGCCGATGAACTGGGTCATACTCGCCTCTTACTTTGCTGGAGCAGTCAGGCTTCGAGTGCTCGTGTTGCGGCCGTCAGGCCGTCATTGACAGGGCCGCTTGCCTCGCGGCCGGGGTGGAGTGGCGCTCGCCGAACAGGCGGGCGGTGAGGTCGATCATCAGGTCGGCGCTCATGCCGAGATGGTCGAGGAAAGGGTTCAGTTCGACGAGGTCGAGCGAGCCGACGCGGCCGCTCCTGTGCAGCATGTCCATCACCAGGTCGCCTTCGTCGCGGCTGAGACCGCCGGACACCGTGGTGCCGACGCCGGGGGCGAGGCTGGGGTCCATGGCATCGACGTCGAGCGAGAGATGCAGATGGCCGTTCGCCGCCTCCACACGATCGAGGAAGTGCTGGAGCGGCGTCGCCACGCCCGCGACGCGGATGGCGTCCATGTCCACCACCTGCACGCCACGTTCGTCGAGCAGCTGCGCCTCTTCGCAATCGAGGGCCCGCGCGCCGAGGATCACGACGTTGGCTGGGTCGACCGTGGCGAACCAGTCGGTGGAGTTGTGGAAGCCCGGCTCGCCGCACAGGCGGGCCAGCGACATCCCGTGGATATTGCCGGTTTCGGTGGTGGCCCAGGTGTTGAAATCGCCATGTGCATCGAACCACAGCACGAACAGCGGGCGCCCGGTGTCGCGGCAGTGCCGGGCGACGCCGGCGACCGAGCCCATCGAAATCGAATGATCGCCGCCGAGGAAGACCGGGCGGGCGCCATTCTCGAGGCTGCGATAGCCGGCCTCGCTGGCGGCAACGGCCAGCGCGTCGATCTCGGCGGCTGGGGCCAGCTTCTGGCTGACGTTCACGTCGCCGAGATCCGCAACGGCGTAGCCGATGCCCGCGAGGCGCTCAGCGATCCCGGCGGCCCGGAGGTCGTCAGGGCCGAGCGCCGCACCACGACAGGACGCGCCGGCATCGGTCGGCAGGCCGATCAGGTCGATCCGGTTACCGGTAATGGAACGGCGGGCGCGGGCGTCGTGCAGCATTGGGGGGCCTCGATTCAGTTCCCGCATATGTGAGGATCGATGCGTGCAGACGAAAAGACGGAGAAGTGATAAGATTGCGCAGCGAGATGTGCAAAGTGGCGGTGCGAATTGACGAATAGTACACCGGGGCTCGACGACCTCGATTATCGTCTGATCGCTCTGCTGCGGACCAATGGCCGTTTGCCGGTGGCCAAGCTCGCGGCAGAGCTTGGCGTTTCGCGCGCCACTGTAACGGCGCGGATGGAGCGGCTGGAGCGCTCAGGGGCCATTGCCGGCTACACGGTCGTGGTGCAGGCGCAGGGGCGGGCGGACGCAGTGCGTGCCGTCATGATGGTCGAAGTCGACGGCAAGAACTCCGAGCAGATCATCCGCCGGCTCGCCGGCTTTCCCGAGATTCGCGGGCTCTACACCACCAATGGCCGCTGGGACGTGGTGGCGGAGATCGAGACGCCGACGCTGCGTGAGTTCGACGAACTGCTGCGCAAGGTGCGGCAGATCGACGGCATCGCCAATACCGAGACGAGCATACTGCTCGCCGCCCGCAAGGAACTGGGGTAGGGGCCGGTGCCCCTACCTGATGGTCAGCGGCGCCAGCGCCCGGCCGAGGCTTGCTTCGCCCATGCCGTAGGTCGCCGCGTTGTAGTTCAGTAGCGTATCCTTGCGGGCAGTATTCAGCAGCTGGTTGGTGATCTGGGTCGGCGTCGCGGTGGTGAACTTGCTGCCCAGGATCGAGGCATAGCCCGAGATGATCGGAGCGGCGAACGAGGTGCCGGCCAGGCCCATCTTGCTGCTGTCAACGCCGACGACGAGGAAGTGGCTCTGCACCGCGGTGTTGGTGCCGGCCTTGTTGGAGTAGGACGCGAGGCTCGCTTTGTTGGCAACGGTTCCGTTGGTATTCAGCGCGCCCACATAGATGGTGGATTGCGTGCCTACGAGCGCGAGGTTGAGATAATCGACCTGGCCGCTCTTGTTGGTGCCGCCGATGGCGATCCCGTCATTGCCGGCCGCCTTGGCGATCACTGCCTTGCCGTTCCTGGCATAGGAGATGATCGAGGACTCCTGCCCACTCCAGCCAATCTGGCTCGCGCTGTAGCCGGCCCTGGCGTACATGCCGTAGCTCAGGTTCAGAATATTGAGCCCCGCCGCGAGGCTGACGCTCGTGCTGGACCTGAATTCCTTGGATTTGATGGTGGCGAGGGGCGCGATCATGCTGCCCTCGAGCCGCGTCCACTCGCCGTGGCGCAGGACCTGGCTGGTACCAGTGAGGTTGCCCCCGAACTTCGACGTGCTGGAAAAGTCGTCGATGAAGGTGATCGTGGTCTTCTGGCCCTTGTAGCCGGCGGTCCAGGCGTCGGCGACCTCCGGGCTCATCCAGTTGCGCCAGATGGGCGTCGTGGTTTGGGCCTGCGGGGCGGAGACGCCGCCGAGCAGGGCGAGGGCGGCGATGACTGCCGTTACGAGATACTTGATACGTGAGGTCATGGCGTTCACTCCTGAAAGCTAGAAACTGGCACTGTAGGTAAGGGAGACATGGAGCCGGTTCGGCTCGGCGTCGGCGAGGTATTGCAGCGTCTCCTGCGTTGGCAGCGGAGTCGCGGCGAGGCGGCAGTTGACGGTCTGAATGCCGCCGCCGATCTCGCCGTAATCCCCCTCGCAGGTCTTTTCGGTGAGGTTGCCCCAGAGGATGCCGCGGACGGTCAGCGACAGGGTGGTATTGGCGCTCGGGTGGGCCTGTGCGACGAAGCCGATCCGCAGGCTTGGGTCGATGGTGTACTTCTCGCCACGCTCGCCGGTGCCAAGGCCCCACAGCAGTCCGAAATCCTCGCCAACCTGGGTGAGCATGTCGATGTGGGTATCTGGCCAGTCGGTGTGGTACCACTTGGGCAACGATACCCAGGTGCCATCCGACAGCTCGTAACCGCCGTTGGCGAGGTTGCGGACGCTCTCGGTCAGTTCCGACCCCTGCGCGATATCGATCACGTGGAGCGCAACGGCGAGTTCCTGTGCGGCAGCCGGCGAGGGCGATGCTGCGGCACAAGCGGCGAAGAGCCACCCGGCCAACAACCAGCGGACCCGCACTTGCGGTTCGACCTGCCGATCAACCTCAGGGTCGACTGCGCCCACGAGATATGCCCCACATCAGAGGGGGCATATCAAATCGCATTTTCTCTAAAGAAGTGTTCGCGATCGGAACTAATTCGACGGAATTATCTAAGCCTCGCGTAAGGCCACCGGCAGTTGCTCGGCCACGACCGCCAACTCATCGGGCCGCCCCACGCTGATCCGGATGTGTCGGTCGAGTCCGGGAGCCATGGGTTTGCGTATGAACACGGCCCGGGCCTCCAGCGCCTTCAGCACGCGCATGGCGTACTCTCCGTCGCTTCCGCAATCGATCGCTACGAAGTTGGTGGCCGATGTCACAGTGCCGAGCCCGTTCTCGGCAGCAATGGCGTAGAGTCGCTCGCGGCCGGCTGCGACCCTCGCAACCACGTCCGCCAGCCAATCCTGATCGGCTAGGGCCGCCATCGCTGCCACCTGGCTCAGCCGGGTGACGCCGAAATGGTTGCGAACCTTGTCGAAGGCCTTGATGAAGCCGGTCTCGCCGATGGCATAGCCGACGCGCATGCCGGCGAGGCCGTAGGCCTTGGAGAAGGTGCGGGTGCGGATCAGGTTGGGGCGTCCGATATCGAGCGCGGGCAGGGCGCCGGCCGGCGCTGTCTCGCAATAGGCCTCGTCGAGAAGGATCAGGGTTTCCTCGGGCACCGAGGCGATGAAGCGGTCGATCTCGGCAGCGTTCCACCAGGTGCCCATCGGGTTGTCCGGGTTGGAGAGGTAGATCACCTTGGCGCGCTCGCGCCGGGCTGCCTCGGCAAGTGCTCCGAGGTCCTCGTGGTTCCCGGCATAGGGCACTGCGACGATGCGGCCGCCGTAGCCGGCGACGTGATAGTTGAAGGTGGGGTAGGCGCCGAGCGAGGTGACGGCGACATCGCCGGGTTCGGTGATCAGCCGGGCAATCAGGCCGTGCAGCCCGTCGATGCCTTCGCCAATCGCGATGTTCGCCGGGGGGATGCCGAGATGGGCGGCAAGCGCCGCCTTCAGGTCATGAACCTCGGGATCGCCATACATCCACACGCCGCCAGCCGCCGCTGCAATGGCTTCGATCACCTTCGGTGATGGCCCGAAGCCGCTCTCGTTGGCGCCGACGCGGGCGCGAAACGGCATGCCGGTGCGCCGCTCCAGCGCTTCGGGGCCGGTGAACGGGACAGTCGAGGGCAGGGACTGGGCGAGGGGCGTGAGGATGGAACGCATGCGGGCGAACTTAGCGTGCCCGGCGCCCGCCGCAACGGGCCGATCACGTGCCGCGAGCGGAAAAGTTTCACCAGCCGCGCCGCACATTTGATTGTGTTGCGCGTGACGATGGGCGGGTCCAATCATGCCGCCACAATCCTCATGGGTGGATCCAATGATGAAGAACAGGCTGGCGTTCGCGGTAGCAATCGTGGGCGCGCTGGGAATGACTGGCGCACAGGGCGCCGAGACGGCGACCGCGATCTTCGCGGGTGGCTGCTTCTGGTCGATCGAGAGCGATTTCGACCACGCGCCGGGCGTGCTCTCCACCACCTCCGGCTATATCGGCGGGCATGTCGACAACCCGAGCTACGAGCAGGTGGTCACCGAGACCACCGGCCACCGCGAGGCGGTGAAGATCGTCTATGATCCCTCAGTCACCAGTTACGACAAGCTGGTGGACACGTTCTTCCACCTGATCGACCCGATCGAGACGCGCGGGCAGTTCTGTGATTTCGGCGAGAGCTACACCACCGCGATCTACGCCGGCAACGACACCGAACTGAAGGAAGCCGAGGCCGGCAAGGAAGCCACAGCCGCGGCGCTGGGCAAGCCGGTCGCCACAGTCGTCGCCATGGCCCCGACCTTCTGGCCGGCGGAGGACTACCACCAGGACTTCTGGAAGGGCTCCGAGATGCTGCAGAACGGCCTGACCCGCGCCGAGCACTATGCCCGCTACCGCGCCGGCTGCGGCAAGAACGGCCAGGTCGAAGCCATCTGGGGCAAGGACGCTTTCAAGGGGCTGGACGGGCACGCCTGAGGCGGGCTGCTGTTCCCGTCACCACAAAGCTTGGGGGGCGGGCTAAGTCAGATCAGGCGTCCGCTCACCAGCATTCTGTGTATGCGGGTCTGCGGCCAATTCCACCTGCGCGTGCTCGCCCTCTGCCGAGAGCATCTTGTTGATGGCGAGTTTAGCCTTCTCGGTCAGGTCCCGCAGCGTCGGCAGGTATTCCGGAGTCGGCACCCAGGCGCGCAGCTGCAGCATGATCTTGTCACCGACGAAGCTCTCGACATGCACCGTCGGCGGCGGGTCGACCTGCACGCGCTTGTCGGAGGTAGCGATCTTCAGCATCGTGCGGCGGGCGGCGGCCACGTTGATCGAATCCGGCACGGTGATGTTCACGTCGATCCGCCGGCGCGGCTCGCGGCTGTGGTTGGTGATGGCCGAAGACCAAAGCTTCTGATTCGGCGTGAAGATGTAGAGTCCGCTGGTCGAGCGCAGCCGCGTGCCGAACAGGCCGATCTCCACCACCACGCCAGCCACGCCATCGCCGACAATGTACTCGCCGATGGCGATTGGCCGCAGCCACACCAGCATGATGCCGGCCGCGATGTTGGCGAGCGTGCCCTGCAGCGCCAGGGCGATGGCGAGGCCGGCGGCGCCGATCACGGCATAGATCGACGTGCTGGAAACGCCGAGGAAGCTGAGCGCCGTGACGATTGCGAAGATGATGACGCCGTAGCGCGTCACCTGAGCGAGCAGCGGCGCGAAGTTCTTGTCGACGCCATAGGCGCGCGGCAGCAGGTTGCGCACCATCCGCGACAGCATGCGCGCCAGGTACCAGCCGGCCACCAGTACGAAGAGCGCACTGAGCAGCGCCACCGAATTGTCGGCAAGCCAGCGAAGCGGAAGGGAAACGGCTTCAGTCGCCTGGGTTGGCAGATCGGTGTTCAGATTGTTCATGGGCACTTCGTGGGGCTGTGGCGTGGGCGGGCGTTAACTTACCAATCTGGCAAAACCGCGAAAGTCCACAGACACGCGAATGGGTGCTGGACAAGGTGGGGGAGCCCTGATAGTCAGCCGCTCGGACCGGGTGCGTAGCTCAGATGGTAGAGCAGCTGACTCTTAATCAGCGGGTCCACGGTTCGAGTCCGTGCGCACCCACCAATCCTCCTAAAGCTTTGATATGACGGGCCTAACGGCCAGTCTGCCGCGGGTCGCAGGTTGCGACGCTCTTGCGGCCGTGCCTGCATCGGCGAGCCTCGGCCGGAGCGGACGAATCCGGCGTTGAGTCGGCTCGACTGATAGCCGGCGTTGGTCGCGCCGTGGCGTCGCAGGTGTTGAATTGTTCCAATGGCGCTCTTCACAAGCTCCACACAGGTCCTTACATAGCCGCGATTAACCTTTTCAGCGCGGAGATGACCCGGAATGCCCTTTGGCCTTGATGCATCGGCTTTTGCGGCATTTTTCCAGGTTATCATGATCGATCTCGTGCTCGCTGGCGACAATGCCGTCGTCATCGGGCTCGCCGCGGCCGGGCTGCCGTCCGATCTCCGCCGCAAGGCCATCCTCATCGGCATCATCGCGGCCACCGTGCTGCGTATCTGTTTCGCGCTGATCACCACGCAGTTGCTGCAGCTCGGCGGTGGCCTGCTCATCGCCGGCGGCCTGCTGCTGCTGTGGGTCTGCTGGAAGATGTATCGGGAGCTGTCGGTCTCGCACGAGGACGAGCAAGACGCCACCGAGGCGCTCGCCAATGCCGATCTCAATGCCGACGGCACCGTTGCGGGCAAGAAGAAGAAGACGCTGAAGCAGGCGGTCTGGCAGATCATCATCGCCGACGTCTCGATGTCGCTCGACAACGTGCTGGCCGTGGCCGGCGCGGCACAGCACCATGAAGTGGCGCTAATCTTCGGGCTCGGCCTCTCGGTGCTGCTGATGGGCGTTGCCGCGACGCTGGTCGCGGGCCTCCTGCACCGGTATCGCTGGATCGCCTGGCTCGGTCTCGTCATCATCCTCTACGTCGCAGTGAAGATGCTCTACGAGGGCGCCGACCAGTTGATGGGCCACACCTTGCCGATGATTCCGCTGATCAAGGGCGCTCCGGCCGTCGCGCACTAACCGGCTCGTAACCACGGCCCGACTTTCCTTCGCATTGCGCGGCGGGCCGTAGGGATTTCATCATTGCGCGGACGATAGCGTCCGGCAGGTCTTCTGCCGGATTTCGTCCATGTCGCTCGCCACCCTGTCTCCCAGCCCGCTCACTTACGCCGACCTGCCGCCACGACCGGCGTCGGGCTTCGTCATGCGCCTGGTGGAGCCAGAGGCATGGGACGATGCGATCGCGGATTTCGAGGGCGTGTGCCAGGAGCAGTTGGCTACCTTCGCGCGGGCCCGCTGGCCGGGCGTGGCGCTTGAGCCGCAACTGTTCATGCTCGGTGGCAAGGTCGTCGGCGGATGCCTGATCATGGTGCAGGGGCTGCCGCTGGGCCTGGGTTCGATCGCCGTGGCCAAGTGGGCGCCGATGCTGCGTCGCACCGAGGGCGCCGATGCCAATGCCATCTACGCCCGGATGATCGAGACGCTGTGCGCCGAGTATGCGGAGCGTCGCGGCATGATGCTGTCAGTGCTGCCGCGCGCCTCGCTGGCCGGCGGCAACGCGGAATACCGCCTGCTGCTGGAGCACGGCTTCCGCCAGGGCGCGACGCTGGGGTTTCCGGATCGCTACATCGTCAATCTCAGGCTCAGCGATGCCGAGCAGCGCGCCAGCTTCCACCAGAAGTGGCGCTATCATCTCAACAAGGCCGACAAGGCGGGGCTGACTTTCGAGCACGCCGGGGCGGAGCGGCGGCCGGAGTTCGACGCGCTTTACGAGCAGATGGTCGACCGCAAGAAGTTCCCTGACCACTCGGCCTACGGCACCGTGCCGGCGCTGATGGACATGAGGAACCCGAGGCTCAGGCCGGAACTGTTCTTCGTCCGCCATGCCGGCGAGATCGTCGCCGGCGCCATCATCTTCAAGGCCGGCGACCGGGCGGTCTATCTTTACGGAGCCACCAGTGCTGCGGCGCTCGAGCTGCGCGCGGGCTATTTCCTCCACTGGCACATCATCCGTTGGCTACGGGACAACACGCCGGCCCACTGGTACGACCTGGGGGGCACGGACGGCTTCCAGGGCCTGCACCAGTTCAAGAAGGGCATGGTCGGCGAGCGCGGCGTCATCACGCCGGTGCCGCCGGTCGCAAACTACGCTGCACGCTGGTGGCCGCGCCTGCTCGGCGAGGCGGCATTTGTCGGACGTGAGCTGGCTCACATGGTCGGCCGCCGCATCGACCGGTTGCGGCCCGACCGGGCCAAGCCCGACCAGCAGCGGGACGCCCGATGAGCCTCAGGCAGCGCCTGCTCTCGCAATCCAGCATCATTTTCGGCGCCCGGCTGTTCGGCGCGGGGGTGATCTTCCTCGCCCAGGCGGCGATCGCGCGCCTCTGGGGCGCCGAGATCCTCGGCGAGTACCTGCTGATCATCGCGACGGTGAATATCGTCGCGGTGGTGATGCCGCTGGGCTTCGAGACCATCGGCACCTATTTCGCCGCGGAATATCGCTCGAAGGGCGAGGGCCGTTTGCTGCGCGGCTTCATGCAGCGCGCCTATGGCCACGTCGCCGCGACGGCGCTGTTGCTGGTGGTCGCCGGCTACCCGCTGGCCACGCTATTCGGCGAGCCGGGCAGGGTGCTCACAGCCCATTGGCTACCCGCCTGCCTGATGACGCTCGCTACCGCCGTGGTCTACTGCAACAGCGCGCTGCTGGTCGGGCTGAAACGGCCGTTCGCCGGCTTTTTTGCCGACACCATCTTCCGCCCGCTGCTCATCGTCCTCTGCTTCGCGCTGGCCGCTATGGCCGGTGATGCCGAGGCGAAATTCGCCGAGCTGATCTGGCTCCTCGCCATCGGCTTCGCTCTCATTGCCGCCGCCCAGTTCGCCTGGGTCCTCCGTGCCGTCCGCCAAGTCCCCGATGCCAGCGGCGTCCACCCGGCCGAGCAGAAGCGCTGGTGGCGCTTTGCGCTGCCCTGGGTGGTAATCGCCCTCGCCACCGACTTCTTCTTCGACATCGATCTCCTGATCCTCTCCAATTTTCTCGACCGCGAAAGCCTGGCGGTGTTCGGCGTCTGCACGCGGGTATTCTCGCTTGTGGCCTTCGCCGTATCGGCGGTCTACGCCGTGACGCTGCCCGAGATGTTCGAGCGAAACGCTGCGGCCGATCGCGACGGCTTCATGAAGCAGATAGGCGAGGCCAACCTCGTCGCCGCCGCTATCTCGATCACGCTGTTCGCGGTCATCGCCGCAACGGGCCCGCTGCTGCTGATGCTGTTCGGGCCGGAGTTCCAGGCGGGTGTCGGCCCGCTGGCGGTGCTGTGCCTGACGCTTTGCGTCCGCTCGCTGTTCGGCCCTGCCGCACTGGTGCTGTCGATCCACGACCGGCCCTATGCCACGCTGCCGGCTATTGGGCTTGGGATGGGCGTGCTGGTGGGGGCCAATATTCTGCTGGTCCCGGTGCATGGGCTGATGGGTGCTGCCGTGGCAGCGCTGGCGGCGCAGACGTTCTGGTGCGCGGCGATGTGGCTGACGGCCAAGCGGATGGCTGGGATCGATGTATCGATCGGACCGCGCCTGGGCGAGCTGCTGGCCGGCCGCCGGGTAAAGGACGTCTAGGGCTTACCGTCCCAGCAGCGAATTGATCCGCGCCCTGACCTTCGTCAGGCGCCCCATGCCCATCCCCGAGTCATACTCCTCGGTGACCTTGGTGTAGAACTTCTCCATCACCACGTAGTCCTGCCCGAAGATCTGCTGGCGCAGTAGCGCGGCCTGCTCGTAGCCGTAGCGGCGGAGCAGAGCGAGGGCGACTTCGTTTTCCGGCCGCACCCAGGTGAAGGCCTTGTGGAACTTGCCGTTGTCCCAATGCTCGTCGAACACCCGCATGCCGTAGATGCCGAGCCGGCTCTGCCGGTGGGCGGGGAAGATCCAGCTCCAGTAGCGGAAGATCGCGCCGGTTTCGGGCCCGGAGATCAGGCCGCCACCGGCGACGCCGTCCTGGGTCAGGATGATGACGTGGAACGGATCGACCCGCTGCAATGCGCGCAGGAACCCCTTCGTCAGCCGGCCTTTCTCGTGTTCCTTGAAGCGCTTCGAGTAATGCGGAGACTCGTCGATCACCGCCATCAGTTCGCGGTGGATCATGTCGAGTTCGTCCGGTCGCGCGGCGTGATAGCCGAGTTCGGGCATCGGAGCCTCCAAATGGTATTGCCGCCATTGTCGCCCGGAAACCGCCGAGAAAGCGTTTACGGCAAGGGTTTCCGAAGGGTTTTCAGAGCGTTTCAATTGACCCGGAGCCGGCAAGTGGTCTGCTTGCCCGGCCTTGAGGGCTTGGTTAGAACGGTTCGCAAAATCGGAGGACGACGATGAGCGAGAGTTTGGTGTTCGCGCCCAGCGCGGCAGCGATTGCCCACACCCGGACCACGGCAGCGCAGTACGAGGAGATGTACGCCCGCTCGCTGAGCGATCCGGATGGCTTCTGGAAGGAGCAGGCCCAGCGCATCGACTGGATCAAGGCGCCGACCAAGATCAAGAACACCAGCTACGCCTACCCCGACGTCTCGATCAAATGGTTCGAGGACGGGGTGCTGAATATCTCCGCCAACTGCGTCGACCGGCACCTGGCGACCCGCGCCGACGAGACGGCGATCATCTGGGAAGGCGACATCCCCGGCACCGACGACAAGATCACCTATCGCCAGCTGCACGAGAGGCTCGGCCGCTTCGCCAATGTGCTCAAGGCCAACGGCGTCAAGAAGGGCGACCGCGTCACCATCTACATGCCGATGATCATCGACACCGCGGTGGCCATGCTGGCCTGCGCGCGCATCGGCGCGGTGCACTCGGTGATCTTCGGCGGCTTCTCGCCGGATTCGATCGCCGGCCGCATCAATGACTGCGACAGCAAGATCGTGCTGACGGCCGACGAAGGCCGCCGCGGCGGCAAGACCATCCCGCTGAAGAAGAACGTCGATGAGGCGCTGACGAAGACGCCGGGCGTCGAGCGCGTCATCGTGGTCAAGAACACCGGCAACGCCGTCGACATGAAGGCCGGCCGCGACGTCTGGTATGCGGACGAAGCCGCCAAAGTCTCGGCCGAGTGCGCGCCCGAGCCGATGAACGCCGAGGACCCGCTGTTCATCCTCTATACCTCCGGCTCCACCGGTAAGCCGAAGGGCGTGCTCCACACGACCGGCGGCTACATCGTCTGGGCTTCGCTCACCCACGAGCGGGTGTTCGACTACCGTCCAGGCGAGATCTACTGGTGCACCGCCGACGTCGGCTGGGTCACCGGCCACAGCTACATCGTCTATGGGCCGCTGGCGAACGGCGCCACCACCCTGATGTTCGAGGGCATCCCGAGCTATCCCGATGCCGGCCGCTGCTGGCAGGTGGTGGAAAAGCACAAGGTCAACATCTTCTACACCGCCCCCACCGCCATCCGGGCGCTGATGGGCGCCGGCGCCGCCATTCCCGACCAGTACGCCATGCCGTCGCTGCGGCTGCTCGGTTCGGTGGGCGAGCCGATCAACCCGGAAGCCTGGCTCTGGTACCACAAGCATGTGGGCAAGGAGCGCTGCGAGATCGTCGACACCTGGTGGCAGACCGAAACCGGCGGCATCCTGATTTCGGCGCTCCCGGGTGCCATCGCCACCAAGCCCGGTTCGGCCACCAAGCCCTTCTTCGGCATCAAGCCGATCGTTCTCTCGCCCGAGGGGAAGCTCCAGGAGCAGACCAAGGCCGAAGGTGTGCTCTGCATCGCCGACAGCTGGCCGGGCCAGATGCGCACCGTCTATGGCGATCACGCACGGTTCGTCTCGACCTATTTCGAGACCTACAAGGGCTACTACTTCACCGGCGACGGCTGCCGGCGCGACGAGGACGGTTACTACTGGATCACCGGTCGTGTCGACGACGTGTTGAACGTCTCGGGCCACCGCATCGGCACCGCTGAGGTCGAAAGCGCGCTGGTGGCGCATCCCAAGGTCGCGGAAGCGGCCGTGGTCGGCTACCCGCACGACATCAAGGGGCAGGGCATCTACTGCTACGTCACCCTGATGGCCGGCGAGAAGGGCGACGACGCGCTGAAGACCGAGCTCAGGAACTGGGTGCGGAAGGAAATCGGCGCCATTGCCTCGCCCGACCTGATGCAGTTCGCCCCGGGCCTGCCCAAGACCCGCTCCGGCAAGATCATGCGCCGGATTTTGCGCAAGATCGCCGAGAACGACTACGGCGCGCTGGGGGATACGACGACGCTGGCAGACCCGAGTGTGGTGACGGATCTGATCGAGAACCGGCAGAACCGCTGACACCGAGCGTGGGGCCACCCCCACCCTCATTCCCTCCCCACAAGGGGGAGGGAGGCCGATCGTGCTCGCTGACCTCTCAGTCGTCTCCCTCCCCCTTGTGGGGAGGGATCTAGGGTGGGGGTGGCCACACGCTCCGGCCGACCAGCTTTCGCCGCACTCGTAAGCCAAAAGCCGTCCTCCCTGATCGCGAGACCCCACCCATATGCGCCTTGCTACGATGCTTCTCGCGACGATCCTTCCCTTTGCCGCGTCGCCCGCCTCCGCCCAGTCGCTGGAGCAGATGGCCGGGCAGATGATCGTCGTCGGCTTTGCCGGCAATGGCGTCGATGACAAGGACGTGGTCGCCCTGCGCGAGGAAGTGGCGGCCGGCGACATCGGCGGCGTCATGTACCTCAAGACCAACGTCGCGAGCCGTGCGGCTGTGCAGGCGATGAACGCGGCGTTTCGCGACGCTGCACCGGCCGGGCTGCCGCCGTTCATCACGCTCGACCAGGAGGGTGGGCTGGTGGAGCGGCTCGATGACTCGGTCGGCTTCAAGGAAATCCCCGATGCCGCGACGGTCGCCGCGAAGAACACACCGGCCGAAGCCCGCGGCGTCTACGAAGGGCTCGCCAAGGGCGTCGCTGAGTGGGGCTTCAACGTCAATTTCGCGCCCGTAGTCGATCTCGCGGTCAACCCGAACAACCAGGTGATCGCCAAGTTCGGCCGCGCCTACGGCAAGACCGGCGACGTGGTCACCTCCTACGCTGCCGAAGTCATTGCAGCACACCATGACGCGGGGCTCCTGACCTCGCTGAAGCACTTCCCGGGGCATGGCTCATCTACCGCCGACAGCCACGAGGGTTTCGTCGACATCACCAAGACCTGGAAGGACAGCGAGCTCGAGCCGTACCGGGCGCTGATCTCCGGCGGCTACCAGGATTTCGTCATGATCGGCCACCTGATCGACACCAATATCGATCCATCGGGCCTGCCGTCGAGCCTCTCCAAGGAGTGGATCGACGGGGTGCTGCGCGGCCAGCTCGGCTTCAAAGGCGTGGTGATCACCGACGACCTCGAGATGGGCGCCATCCGCGACCATTTCGACCTAAAGGAAACGGTGGTGAAGGCCGTGCGCGCCGGCGTCGACGTGCTGCTGTTCTCTAACACCGCCTACCAGCGCGCCACGCTGGGCGACGAGGTGCGGGCGATCCTGGTTGCCGAGGCCGAGGCCGATCCGGCGTTCAAGGCGCGGATCGAGGAGAGCTACAGGCGCATCGTGGCGCTGAAGTCTCGTATCGGGGTCGCAAATGTCGAAGCTCAATAAGGCAGAAGTGATCGCTGCCCTGGGCCTCGGCGGGCATTTCGAGGGCGGCTATTTCCGCGAGACGTTCCGGCCGACGCATCGCGAGAGGCTGGAAACGGCGCGCGGTCCGCGCGGCACCATGACCAGCATCTACTACATGCTGACGGACGACTCCCCGGTGGACCACTTCCACACCAAGCACTCGGATGGCATTCAGTTTCACCATTTCGGTGCCCCGCTGACCTATCACATGATCCACCCCGACGGCCGCTACGAAGTGGTTGTGCTCGGCCCCGACCTCGCCGCAGGGCAGGTGCCCAGCCTCGCCGTCGCCGGCGGCGTCTGGAAGGCGGCCGAGCTGCCGGCCGGCGAGTATGGTCTCGTCAGTGAAGTGGTGGCGCCGGGCTGGGAGATGGAGGACATGATCCTCGTCACTCGGGCCGAACTGCTGGCCAAATTCCCGCAGCATGTCGAGGTGATCGCCCGGCTGACACCGGCGCCCTAGGCCGGTCGCACGCTTGTCGCACTGGTGCTGTTCGCTTATGAGGGCCGGAGTTTTCCCCACCTCGCGGCCGATGGAGCATCGAAAGCGCTCCCGTCCCATAGGTCAAATGAGCTAAACTCCTGATCCCGAAGGCGAGAGGTTTGAAGGCATGAGCGAAGAGGGCAGGGAGGTGCGGCGGGTTCGCGCGCTGTTCATCTCCGATGTGCATCTCGGCATGCGCCCCACCCGCATCACCCAGTTGATCGATTTCCTGCGCTGGCACGAGGCGGAGGTGATCTATCTGGTCGGCGACATCGTCGATGGGTGGCGCCTGGCCAAGGCCTGGTACTGGCCGCCGGAATATCACCAACTGGTCGAGATCTTCCTCGACAAGGCGCTCAGCGGCACCCGCATCGTGGTGCTGCCGGGCAATCACGACGAGTTCCTGCGCGAGTATCTCGGCACGTATTTCGGCGAGGTCGAGTTCGTCGATCGCACCGTGCACACCACGGCGCAGGGCAAGACCTACGTGGTCATGCATGGCGACCAGTTCGACGTGGTGGTGGCGCATGCCAAGTGGTTGGCGCATGTCGGCGACTGGGCCTATCGCGCCGCGCTCCGGATCAACATCGCGGTCAACTGGGTGCGCCGCCGCATGGGTCTGACCTACTGGTCGCTGTCGGCCTGGGCCAAGCACAAGGTGAAGAACGCCGTCAGCGTCATCGGCCGCTTCGAGGAGGCGCTGACCCTCGAAGCCCGCGACAGCGGCGCGGATGGCGTGATCTGCGGCCACATCCACTATGCCGACATGCACGAGCGGCTCGGCATCCACTACGTCAACACCGGCGACTGGGTGGAAAGCTGCACCGCAGTGGCCGAGACGCATGAGGGTGTGCTCGAGTTGGTGCGCTGGACTGAGACGCCGCTGCCGCGGAAGCCACGGCGGCTGCGGTTGCGACGCGCACCGGCGGTGCCGGGGCAGTAACTCGCATCGAGGCTGTGGCCACCCCCACCCTTGATCCCTCCCCACAAGGGGGAGGGAGACGCAAGAACTGAGGCTGTGCAGCTGTCGCCTCCCTCTCCCTCGTGGCGAGGGAATGAGCGTGGGGGTGGTCCCACGCTTCGGCCTTGCGAGTGTGACACTACCTAACGCCCCGTCATCCTACCGTCACAGCCCATTCGCAACGCTGTCACCCGACTCCCGTAAACCCGCGGCATCGCTTCCCGAGGGTGGGTCCGATGCGCAAGGTCTTGATCGTCACCGATGCCTGGTTGCCGCAGACCAACGGGGTGGTGCGCTGCCTCGAAGCGGTTGGCCGCGAGCTGATGGGCCGCGGCCACGAAGTGAGCTACCTCACCCCCGAGGGTTTCTGGACGTTCCCGATGCCGACCTACCCGGAGATCCGGCTGTCGCTGGTCACGCCGATGACCATCGGCCAAGTGATCGCGCGCGAGGCGCCCGATCACATCCACATCGCCACCGAAGGCCCGCTCGGCCTCCTCGCTCGCTTCGTCTGCCTCGAGCAGGGCCTTGCCTTCACCACCAGCTATCACACGCGCTTCCCCGAGTACGTCGCGGCCCGCATGCCGATCCCGACCGAGTGGACCTACGGATTCCTGCGCTGGTTCCACGAGCCGGCCGCCGCGACCCTGGTGCCCACCGCCTCCATGCAGGAAGAACTGACCTCGCGCCAGTTCGGCCATGTGCGGCTCTGGACCCGTGGCGTCGATCACTCGCGCTTCTCGCCCGGCGAGAAGACCGAATTCCTCGATCTGCCCGGGCCGCATCTGCTCTATGTGGGCCGTGTCGCGGTGGAAAAGAACGTCGAGGCCTTCCTCAAGCTCGATGTCCCCGGCACCAAGATCATCGTCGGTGACGGCCCCGCCCGTGCCGAGCTCACGGCGCGCTATCCTGACGCCGTGTTCCTCGGCCTCAGGACCGGCGAGGAGCTTTCGCGGCTCTACCGCTCGGCGGACGTGTTCGTCTTCCCCAGCCGCACCGACACCTTCGGCAACGTGATGATCGAGGCGCTCGCGTCCGGCGTCCCTATCGCTGCCTATCCCGTCACCGGCCCGCGCGACATCCTCACCGACCCGACCTGCGGCGCCGTCGACGAAGACCTCGGCTTCGCCGTCATCCGCGCCCTGACCCTCAGTCGCGAAGCCGCCCGCGCGCATGCGCTGGGCTTCACCTGGGCGCGCTGTGCCGACATCTTCCTTGATGCACTGGTGCCGGTTCGCGAGGCTGCGGCCCAGGCTGCATAACGCCACGGCATAACGCACATTAGCGCCGTGCCCGTTGATCTTTCTCCGGCCCCTCGGCACTGTCGGCCCGTGCGGCGGATTCTCCCGCCCGGAGCACACCCTGATGTCGTCGACCACTATCGCGCCGCGCGTCTCGCCAGAGCTGCGCGCTGCGATCTACCATTTTGCCGTGTTCGGCAGCACCGGTGTCGCGTCGGTCTACTTCGGCATCTGGCTCCTTAATCGCGGCATCGGCGCCGAAGAGATCGGCATCATCAATGCCGCGCCGCTGCTCGTCATGCTGCTGGTCAACCAGCTGGTGGGCCGCATCGCCGACCGCATGCCGGATTGGCGCGGCGTAATCATCGTCCTGTCGCTGATCGCAGGGCTCGTGCCGATCGGCCTGTTCTTCGTCTCCGGCTTCTGGGGCATCCTCGGTGTCTGGATCTTCACGGTGATGCCGGCCTTCGCGCTGGTGCCGATCATCGACGCGGCGACGCTCCGGATGACGCAGCGCCGTGGCACAGATTTCAGCATGGTGCGCGCCTGGGGCACCGTCGGCTTCATGGTCACCACCGGGCTGAGCGGCCCCCTCATCGCCTGGCTCGGCGACGCCGCGTTCGTCCCGGTATTCGTCGCTTGCGCGCTGTTGCGCGCAATACTGGCGTTCCAGTTGCCGCAGTTCCGCGCCGGTGAAGACCGCGCCAGCATGACCAAAGGCGCCAGCCGGCTGCGCCAAGTGCTGAAGCCGTGGTTCCTGATGGGTCTGCTCGGCCTCGCCATCCTCTACTCCACCCACGGCGTGCTCGGGGCCTTCGCCGCAGTGCTGTGGACGGAGCAGGGCATCCCGCAGGGGCTTATCGGGCCGCTTACTGCCACTATGGCGGCGGCCGAAGCGCTGATGATGTTCGTGTGGAGCCGGCTGAAGCTCAAGGTTTCGGCCCGGCACATCATCATCTTCGCCTGTCTCGTCGCAGCCTTCCGCTGGACAGTGATGGCGTTCTCGCCGCCGGTCTGGCTGCTGTTTGGGCTGCAGCTGCTGCACTCCATCACCTTCGCCATGGGGTACCTCGGCGGCATCTACTTCATCGCCAACTGGACCAGCGACGACATCGCCGCCGAAGCGCAGGGCTTCTCCTATGTGCTGCAGCAGGGAATGTCGGTGGTGGTCATCGTCGCCATGGGCTGGTTCGTGGCCGCCTTTGGTCCAATGGCGTGGTTGTTCGTCGGAGCCTATGCGGTGGTCGGAGCGCTCTGCGTGGTGCTCTCGCTAAAGCTCCAGCCACCATCCGCGCATCCGATCACGTCGGATCAGCTCACCGTTGCCGATCCGGCCCCCTGAGGTCCAAGAATGCCTGCCAACGCGGCCAAAGCGCCGACAATCTCGCCCGAGCTGCGCGCGACATTCTTCTACTTCAGCATCTACATGGGGGGAGCGGCCTTCAACGTCTATGGCGGCATCTGGTTCGCCGACCAGGGGCTGACCTCCGAGCAGATCGGCATCATCAACGCGCTCCCGGTGCTGGTGACGCTGCTGCTGAACATCCTCGTGGGTCGCATCGCCGACCGCGCCTCGGACTGGCGGCAGGTCATCGTCCTGGGCTGCGCGCTGTCGGCCATCATCCCGATTGGGCTATTCTACGTCATTGGCGATTTCTGGGGCATCCTGGTCGTCTGGACGCTGGCGTTGCTGCCCGCCGGCCTTATCGGGCCGGTCGCCGATGCCGCCACCATGCGGATGACGCGACGGCGTGGCACTCAGTACGGACCGATCCGGGCCTGGGGCACCGTCGGCTACATGGTCACGCTGTTCTTCGCGGGCTGGCTCATTGCCACCTTCGGCGGTGGCATCTTCCTGCCGATGTTCGTCGGGTTGTCGATCCTGCGAGGGCTCGTGGCGTTTGGGCTGCCGCGCTTCCGGGGGCCCGAGGGCGAGAAGGCGCCCGTCAGCTCCGGTGCAGCGCAGCTGCGCGATGTGATGAAGCCGTTCTTCGTCCTGCCGCTGATCGGCTTTTCGATGGTCTACGCCACCCACATCGTGCTCAACGCCTTCCAGGCGCTGCTCTGGATGGAGCAGGGGCTGTCGCCCGACCTGATTGCGCCATTACTGGCCCTCGCGGCCTTCGCCGAGGCAGCGATCATGTTCGTGTTCGGCAAACTGGCCCGGCGTTTCCCGGCCCGCAGCCTGATCCTCCTCTCCGCCGTCACCGCGGTTTTCCGCTGGATCTGCATGGGCTTCCAGCCGGGTCTTGAGTTCCTGATTCCGCTGCAGCTGCTGCACGCCTTCACCTTCGCGCTCGGCTTCATGGGGTGCGTCCACTTCATCGCCAACTGGACCAGCGACGAGATCGCGGCCGAAGCGCAGGGCTTCTTCCAGATGCTGCAGCAGATCATGAGCGTCATCGCGCTGATCGCCTTCGGCTGGCTCACCGGGATGATGGGCGCCAAGGCCTATTTCATCGCCGCCGCCTTCGCGTTGCTGGGAGCTGTACTGATCTGGCTCTCGATCGCCATGCAGGGTCCGAAGCGGCGGACGGAGGCGCGGCTGGGTTGATCGTTGCGCAATATTTTGCGCAACGGCCTAAATGCCGCTATATGAAGAGCATGCGGAGGTCGGCATGCCCTACGAGACCAACACTGCAAGGGTGGTGGCGCGGCTTATCAGCGAAGGCTGGGAGCAGGTCGGCGGGAGCAAGCACGACAAATTCCGCAAGCTCGGTGTCGGGACCATCATGGTCCCCCGACATCGCACGCTGACGCCCGGCGTCGCGCAGTCGATTGCCAAGGCCGCCGGCTGGACCAAGTAGGAGACTGAAATGGCTCGCTTCATTGCATTGATCGATGCGTCGGACGAGGTGTTCGGCGTTGCCTTTCCGGATGCGCCAGGGTGCACCGCCATGGGCGAGACACAACAGGAGGCCATCGACAACGCCACCGAAGCCCTGGCCGAGTGGGTAGCAGATGAGCTAGCGGATGGTCGCGCCGCGCCTTCCCCACGCTCGCTGGATGAACTTGGCAGGCTGACCGAGGTTAGCACGGCGTTGGCATCGGGCGCGGTGCTGGCAATGATCCCGCTCATCCTCGACAGTGGGAAGGTGGCCCGCGCCAACATTTCCATCGACACGGGCTTGCTGGCCGACATCGACGAGGCGGCGCGGTTGCGAGGCGTTACCCGCTCGGCCTTCCTTGCGGCGGCGGCGCGCGACAAGATCAAGGCCGGCGCATAGACCCAAAGAAAAAGGCCCCGCGGTTTCCCACGGGGCCTGTAGTCGAGGTCAAACCTTAGGCGTCAGCCGAGGCGGCCGCTGGCGTGGGCCAGCATGGTGTAGACGCGGCCGCGATCGCTGAGCAGGTACTCGCGGGTTTCGCCGGCCGGGTTCGGCCCGGTAGCGGCGCGCTTCAGCAGCTGCTCGAACTCTGCCATGTAGGTGGCGGCGGTCTTGGCGAAGTCCTGGTCGCGCTGGACGCGTTTCCTGACTTCGTCATAGGTCGCCTGGCCGCCCAGCGTATAGATGCGGCGCGAGAAGACGTTCTGCTCGCCGGCCTGGTAGCGCTGCCAGGCATCGGCCAGCGCGGCCGGTTCCATGGAGCGGGCGATTTCCTCGGTCAGCGTCGAGAGGTTTTGTGCCGGGGCAGCAGCTGGCGCGGCAGGGGCCGGAGCCGGAGCGGGCGCCGGAGCGGCAGCGGTCGGACCAGAGGCGTTGCGAAGCACGTCGCGCAACCAGCCGCCACCTTCCTCAGCCTTGGGCGCCGCAGCTGCGGGCTTGGCTTCGGCAACGGGCTGCGGGCGCGGTGCGGTGACCACAGTGGCCGGCACGTCGGGCATGGGCACGAACCGCGGCTGGCTGCGGGCCGGCTCAGCCTTGGGCGGCTCGGCGGCGCGCACCGGCTCCGGACGGACCGGTTCCGGACGCGGCTCGGGCCGCGAGGGGGCTTCGTCGCGAGCGATGCTCTGGCGGCTCGGGGTCGACGGGCGACGCTCATTGAGGTCGTGGGTTGCCGGCTGGGCGCGGACGATGGCGTTGAGCTCGGCGAGGGCCTCGATCTGCTCGGCCACGACGCGGCGCATTGCAGCAGCGCTCGACTTGGTCTCCTCGGGCAGCTCCATCACGCCGCGCGCCAGTTCGGAGCGGGTGTTCTCGAGTTCCGAGCCGACTTCCTTGGCAGTGGCGCGCATCGCCGTCGCCGTCTCGTTGAAGCGCTGCGTGGCGGCCTCGAGGGCCTGCTGCATTTCGAGGATCATCGTCGCCTGCGTCTGGCGCAGGGCATCGGCAGCGCGCTGGCTCTCGTTCGCCGCGGTATCGGTGAACGAACCGAGCTGCGTCGCAACGCGGTGCGACGTGCCGTCGAGGGCTTCCTCGAGCAGGTTCGTGCTCTTGCCCAGCACCGACTGCATCTCGGCAGTGGCGTTGGCGAGGGCGCTCTGCACCTTGTCGGTGGTGCCGGTGAGGGCCTGCTCGAGCTGACCGGTGGTCTCGCCGAGGGCGTTCTGCACTTTCTCCGCCGTGGTGGTCAGCACCGACTCAAGCTGGCTGGTGGTTTCGCCCAGGGCGGTCTGCACCTGCTCGGCAGTATTGGTCAGCACGCTCTGTAGCTGACCGGTGGTGTCGGCGAGGGCAGCGTTGATCGTGCCGGAGGTGGCTTCAAGCGTCTCGGCGACGTTGGACGTGGTCGAGGCAAGCAGCTGTTCCATCGACTCGCGGGCAGCGACGAGGCGCAGCTCGGTCTCTTCGACGGTGTCGGAGATCGAGTGGGCGAAGCCGCGCATGCGGGTGTCGATTTCGTCGGCGCGGGCGGTGAAGGCCTGTGCCAGCTCGTCCATGGCCGTGCGGCGCTCGTCGAGGTTGGCGAGGGTCAGTGTGCCCGAAGCGGAGAGGTTCTGCGCGGCGGTATCGAGGCTCTTGGCCTCGCTGTCGAGGTTGCCGAGCATCGAGCCGAACTCGTTGACCATCGAGGCGATCGAGGCCTGCAGTGCGCCGACATGTTCGGTCACCAGACGGCCGGCTTCCTCGGTCGAGCCGATCGCTTCGCGAACGGTGGTCGAGTAGGTGGCGGTCTGCTGGGCGACCGAGGTCTCGAGGTTGGCGAGGTTCGCCGTCGAGGCGTCGAGCACCTTCTGCAGCAGCATGTTGGAGTCGTTGAGCTTGCCCAGCGCCGTCGTCACATCGGTGAGGATGCGCGAGGTCGACTGGTTCATCAGGTCTTCGGCCTGCGAGGCATTGGTGATCAGCGCCTGCGCCAGGACGTTGCCGTGGTTCTGCAGGCTCATCTCGAGCTGAGCCGAGCTGTCGGAGACCAGCGCCGAGAAGGCGTCGGTCTGCTCGGAGACGACGCGGTTGATTTCCGCGACCTTGCCGCCGATGGCGTCGGCAGCGGCCACCGCCTTGATCGAGATCAGCTCGTCGATATTGCTCGACGCCTGCTGGATCTGCGCCAGCGCGCGACCCACGGCCACGTCCATCCGGTCGGCCGTGGTGGTGACGTCGTCGGCGATATTCTGGGTGGCCGAGACGATGCGGCGGGAGATGGTCTCCTCGATGCGGTCGGCGCCGGCCTCGAGGTCGGTCATCGACTGCACCAGCGCGGTGTTGATCGCGGTGTTGAGCGAGGCCAGGCGCTCGGCCGTGATGTCGGCACGGGCGGTGATCGCCTCAGGCAGGGTGCCCAGGCGCTGGTCGACCATGTCGGTGATGGCCTTGCGGGCCGAGTTGACGCCGGTTTCGATGATGTCGGCGGCCTTGCGGGCGCTCTCGCCAACGGTGCCGGCGGCACCCTCGATGCGGGCATTCACGCCGGCTTCAGCGTCGGCCATGCGGAGGATGGCGCTGTCGATGCCGCGGCCGAGGCCCTCACTGACTTCGGCGACCTTGGTCTCGAGCAGGGTCGAGACGGCGCCGGCGCGCTCAGACATCACGTCGGTGACGTTGCGGAGGCTGGCTTCGATCCGGTCGCGGGCGGTGGCGCCCTGGGCGTCGATGGTGCGGGCCAGCTCGCTGGTGCGGTCGCCAATCGCCGCGGCGATGCCTACGGTGTGGCTGCCGAGCGTTTCGGCCAGCTGCTGGGTGCGGGTGTTGAGCGCTTCGGCGAGCTCGGCCGAGCGGGTCGACACGGTCGTCGCCAGTGCCTGAGTGCGCTGGTCGAGGCTGTCGCCGATCTGCTGGGCGTGCTGCTGCAGCGTCGTGTCGAGCGCCTGGGTGCGCTGGTCGAAGCTATCACCGATCTGCTGCGCATGCTGCTGCAGGGCGAGGTCGATGGCCTGCGTGCGGGTCGCGACCGACTGGTCGAGCGCCTGCGTACGGCTGGCAACAGACTGGTCGAGCTCCTTGGCGCGGCTGGTCAGCACGTTGTCGAACTGCTCGACGCGGGCGCCGAGCGCCAGGTCGATGGCCTGGGCGTGGGTGATGATGTTGGTGTCCATGGCGCGGGCATGGCCGGCAATGGTCACATCGAACGCCTTCACGTGCTCGTCGAGCGCGGCGCTCAACTCGCCGTGGCGGCTCTGCAGCGTCTCGTTGAGCAGCTGGGTGCGGCCGTCGAGGGCGTCGGCGATGATCTGCGTGTGGCCCTCGAGCGAGTCCGAGATTTCGCGCGAACGGTTGGCGATCGACTCGGTGATCTGCTTGGTGCGCTGGCCGAGCGTCTCGGTCATCTCGCGGGTGCGCTGCGACACGATCTCGTTGAAGTGCTCGGACTTCTCGTCGAGCGCCATCTCGAGGACGTTGGCGCGGGCGGCGAAGCTCGCATTGTTCTTGTCGAGGGCGGCGATCAGCTTGTCGCCCTTGTCGCCGATAACGCCGTCGAGGCTCGACAGACGGTTGTCGATGACCACAGCAATCTCGTCGAGGCGAGCGTCGAACTGCGCGAGGTTCTGCGAACCGGCGCCGGTCAAGGTGACGCGGGCGCGCTCAGTGGTGTCGTCGAGGGCGCCGGACAGCTCGATCATCGCCGACTGCAGGCGCGATTCCATCGAGTTGACCTGGATCTGCACCTGCTCGTCGAGCTGGTGGCTGAGGCCCGAAAGCAACTGCTCGGCTTCACGGGCCCGGCCGGTGATGTCCGAAGCGATGCGGGTGCCGATCATGTCGAGCGCGCTCGACACTTCATGGCCGCGGTCGCGAAGCTGGTCGAGCAGCGTGATGCCGCCCTGGCTCAGGAGCTTGGCCAGCGAGGAGGTGCGGTTGTCGATGGCGTCCGACAGGGTAACGGCGCGGCTGTCGAGAGCCTCGGTCAGCGATTGCATGCGGCCGTCGATCACCGAGCTGAGTTCCATCGTGCGGTTCTCGAAGGCGCCCGAGATCGTGCCGGCACGGTCCTCGAGCGTGATGTTGAGGCGCGAGGCCGAGTCATCGAGCGCGACCAGCAGGTGGCTGGTGCGCTGGTCGATCAGCGACACGAAGCTCTCGGTGCGCTCGCCGAACGCGCCGTTCAGCGAGTTGCCGGCGGTTTCGAGTGCCTTGGTCAGGTTGCCGCCGCTTTCGACGATGGTGCCTGCGATGCGCTGCGAAATCATGTCGAGGTCGAACACGAGGCCGGTGTGGCTCTCGGTGATGGCTTCGCGGACGCGTTCGGTATTGGTGATCACCGCTTCGCGCTGGCTCGCCAGTTCCTGGATCAGCGCGCGCATGCGGGATTCATTGTCGGAATAGGTGCGTTCGAGCGCGGTGACCTCGTTGTGGATCATCACTTCGAGCTCGCCGGCGCGCGACAGGGCTCGTTCGAGGCCATCGCCCAGCGCGTTCACCTCGCGGCGCACGGCCTGGCCGACGGAGGCGACCTTCTCGGACGCGGTGGTTTCCGGCTCGGCGAGGCGGATCGCCGCCTGCGTCACAGCTGCGGCAGCATTGCGGAGGTCCTGCGCACGGCGGATCAGCGTGGCAATGGCAAAAATGCCGATCACCGGCACGATGGCGAGCGCGAGCAGGCCGATGAAGTCGTTCGAGCCCCAGAAGGCCGCAGTGCCCATGTCGGCGCCGTTGCGGATCATCGCCACCAGAGCGATCGCGACCACCCAGCCGAGCGCCACCAGCCCGGCAACCATGGTCGGCGCGCCGGACGATTTCGACTGCAGGCCGTAAAGGATCTTGGAGGAGGGGAAGCGGTCGTCGTTCGCCACCGAACCGGTCTGCGCCGCGAACTTGTCGGCGGTGCGCTGACGCTCGGAGCGGGGCGAGTTGTCCCTCGGCATCGGCCTTGGAGCGGCCTTTTCCGCCGGTGCCTCTTCAGCCGCGGCGGGCTGGTCCAGGTTCGCGAAAACCGAGTCTTTCAGCGCGTCCTCGACGGCGGAAAAAGCGAGCGTAGCAGGATCGTTCTGGGGTGTTGCGGTCTTTTTGGCCATAACTCTTTACAACTCTCGCATCGGCACTCGGCGGTCGATCAGAGCTTGCATTGGACCACCCCGGGGGTTCCGGTTAGCCGTCCAAATTGGGTAAAATGCGATTCAAATGCCCCGCAGTCTGCCCTATGCCCCACGCCGCCGCACGCTAGGTGGACCTCAAACATACATGCAATTTGAGGCAAACCGAACGCATTCTTAATGGAAGGTTAATTTCGGGTGGGAATGCGGCCGGTTAAGGGCATAGGTAAGATTGTACCCATTCATTTGGCGGCCCCTTCATCCGCTCCCGCTAGTTTGCATCCAGCCTAGAAACGGGCGGGAACGAACCAAGGGCCACGGGGATGAGCGGGAAGAACGCAGTGAAAACGGGGCAGGATGCTCCGCTTCGGGATCTCTCACAGACGCCCATCGACATGGACCATCTGGACCAGCAGTCGCTGGGTGATCCGGGGCTCCGCGACGAGGTATTGCGGCTCTATGCCGAGATGTCGAGCGTCTATCTCGGCCGCATTGAGGACAGCACCTCGATCCCGCTGCTGCTCGAACATCTCCACACCCTGAAGAGCGCGGCCGCCGGCATCGGCGCCTGGGGCGTTCGCGATCTGACCAAACGGGCCGAGGATGCCCTGCGCGCCGGCAATCCGGTCAATCCCGAGCACATCCAGGACATCGCCGCCGCCGTGGTCGATTGCCAGGCCTTCATCGCCGAACTCGTCGGCGCCGAAGAGGCCTGAGCCTGCCTGCGCCGTTTGGCGCGCTTGCGACGAGGGGGCGGCACCGCTATATGCGGCTAACCCTCCCGAGCGAAGTTACATGCCCCACATCACCTATATCGAATCCGACGGCACGCGGCACGAGACCGAGGGCGAGGTCGGATCGACCGTGATGGAGACCGCGATCATGAACGGCGTGCCGGGCATTGTTGCGGAATGCGGCGGCGCCTGCACCTGCGCCACCTGCCACGTCTATGTCGACGACGCCTGGACCGAGACGGTCGGCGGCCCCTCGATGATGGAAGAAGACATGCTCGACTTCGCCTACGCAGTGAAGCCGACCAGCCGGCTGAGCTGCCAGATCAAGGTCAAGGACGCGCTGGATGGGCTCGTGGTGCACGTGCCCGAGCGGCAGGGCTGATCTCGGCAGAGTGTCCCGAACAGCGCCATCGTTCCATCATCGGCGCCCGCTATGGATTCATTTGTCGAGCTAGGTTGCCGGACCTCAACGCAATTCTAATCCGCAGCTGCTATGGGAAACATTAAAGCTATTGAATTTCAATGGCTTGTCCCAAAGAGCCGAAGTCAGTATGTATCCGGCTTCGGAAAGGCCGTGAATGGGTGAACTGAACACATTCCCCGTCAGCTACAAAGTCCAGGGTCAGCGCATCGTCATCGTCGGCGGTGGAGAAGAAGCCCTCAACAAAGCCCGGTTGGCCTCTAAGACGACTGCTTTGGTCGTCATTATCTCCCGAAACATCGAAGCCGATTTCTCCGAGCTGCCGGTCACCGTGCTGGCGCGTCCGTTCGAGGACGCCGATCTCGTTGATGCCGCACTGGTTTTCGTCGCGGACCACGGTCCCGATGGTGACGCGGCGAAGCTCGCCGCGCGCGCCCGGCGGGTGCCGCTGAATGTCGTTGACGTCCCCGAAGAGTGCGATTTCTACACCCCGTCGATCATCGATCGGGCTCCGGTCACCATTGCCGTTGCCACCGAAGGCGATGCGCCGGTGCTGGCTCGGCTGATCCGGGCGCGGATCGAGGCCGCGCTGTCGCCCAACCTTGGCGCGCTGGCCAAGCTCGCCGGTTCGATGCGCGACAAAGTCTCCGCATTGCTGCCGGGCGCCCGCGCCCGCCGCTACTACGAAGAACTGGTCACCTCGCCCGAGGTCGAAGTCGCGCTGCTGCGCGGGCAGGGCGCCGACAAGGCCGAGACGCTGCTTGAGCGGCATGCCGCCGACGGCGAGAGCCCGGGCGTAGTGTGGCTGATCGGTGCCGGTCCCGGCTCCGAGGATCTCCTCACCCTGCGCGCCCAGCGGCTGCTGCAGGAAGCCGACGTGATCGTCCACGATCACCTGGTGCCTGCTGCCGCGGTCGAGATGGGCCGGCGCGATGCCGAGCGCATCCTCGTCGGTAAGCAGAAGGGCCATCACTCCTTCACCCAGGCCGAGATCAACGCGTTGATCGTGCGGCTCGGCAAGGCGGGCAAGCGGGTGGCGCGTCTCAAGGGCGGCGACCCGATGGTGTTCGGCCGCGCTGGCGAGGAAATCGACGCGCTGAAGGATGCCGGCATCCCCTATCACATCGTTCCAGGCGTCACCTCGGCGCTGGCCGCTGCTGCCGACACGGCGACGCCGGTGACGCTGCGCAAGGTTTCGACCGGCTTTGTCCTCGCCACGGCGCACGGCGCCGAGTCCGAGGAGCTGAAGCACTGGGCGGCGCTGGCCTCGACCGGCCTGACCCTGGCGCTCTATATGGGCAAGTCGGTTGCCGGCCCGACGGCGACCCGGCTGATCGCCGAAGGCGCGGCGGCGACCATCCCGGTCGGGGTGGTGGTCAGGGCAGGGCGCAAGGATCGCGTGCTCTATCGTGGCACGCTGGGCACACTGGCCGCGGGCACGATCGAGCTTGATGACGGTCCGGCAATCATTTTCGTGGGCGAAGCGATCGCGCACGGTGACTGGAGCGACGCGATCGAACTCGCCAGCTCCGAATTCAAGGTGGCGTAAGTGAGCATGGAAATCCTCACCGGCAATGAGCTGATGAGCGGCGCGACGGTCTATCTGGACCGCGCCGGCAAGTGGGTCGAAGAGCTGCAGCAGGCCCGTGTCTTCCTCGCGGAAGAAGCGGAGGCCAAAGATGCAGCGGTCGCGGCCACCAAGAAGACCGGGCGCATCAATTCCATCGAGGTCGAAACGGTCTCGCTGCGCGACGGGGTGATCCATCCCGATCGTATCCGCGAGCGCATCCGCGCCGAGGGCCCCACGGCTCCGCGCTTCGACCGCCAGCATCTCGACGAGGACGGCCATGTATCGATATGACGAGTTCGACGCCGCGTTCGTGAAGGAACGCACGGCGCAGTTTTCCGACCAGGTGGCCCGCCGTCTCACCGGCGAGCTGAACGAGGACCAGTTCCGGCCGCTGCGGCTGATGAACGGGCTCTACCTGCAGCTTCACGCCTA
The DNA here is from genome assembly GCF_056403495.1 of Devosia sp. P2_G7. Lineage (NCBI taxonomy): Bacteria > Pseudomonadati > Pseudomonadota > Alphaproteobacteria > Hyphomicrobiales > Devosiaceae > Devosia > Devosia sp. P2_G7. The sequence continues at coordinate 252,964 of NZ_JBFUFI010000004.1, read as the reverse complement.
CATGCTCCGCATTGCCGTGCCCTACGGCACGATGAGCTCGAAGCAGATGCGGATGCTGGCGCGGATCGCCCGTGACTACGATCGCGGCTATGGCCACTTCACCACCCGCCAGAACATCCAGTTCAACTGGCCGAAGCTGCGCGACATCCCGAAGATCCTCGCGGACCTCGCTTCGGTCGAGATGCATGCCATCCAGACTTCGGGCAACTGCATTCGCAATATCACGACGGATCAGTTCGCCGGCGCCACCGCCGACGAGATCATCGATCCGCGCCCGGTCGCCGAGATCCTGCGTCAGTGGTCGAGCCTCCACCCGGAGTTCTCGTACCTGCCGCGCAAGTTCAAGATTGCGATGACCGGCTCGACCAACGACCGCGCCGCCATCCGTTTCCACGATATCGGGCTGCAGGCGGCGACCAATGCCGTCGGCGAGATCGGCTGGGAAGTCTGGGTCGGCGGCGGTCTCGGCCGTACGCCGATGATCGGCAAGCAGATTTCGCCGTTCGTGCCGCATGAGCACCTGCTCGCCTATCTGGAGAGCATCCTGCGCGTCTACAACCGCTACGGCCGCCGGGATAACAAGTACAAGGCGCGCATCAAGATCCTGGTGCACGAGACCGGCATCGACACCATCCGCGAGCAGGTCGAGGAAGAGTTCGCCCACGTGAAGGGCGGCGTGCTGACCCTGCCGCAGGAAGAGCTCGACCGGATCACCAAGTACTTCGCGCAGCCCGACTACGAGCTGGTCAATGAGACCATCGTGGACGTCGCCAAGGAAAAAATACTCAACCCGCCCTATGGCCGCTGGCTCGAGCGCAACCTCAATGCGCATCGGCAGCCGGGCTATGTCTCGGTCACCATCTCGCTGAAGCCGACCGGCGGCGCGCCGGGCGATGCCACCGACAAGCAGATGGAGGTCGTCGCCGACCTCGCCGAACGCTATTCGTTCGACGAGCTTCGCGTCACCCACGAACAGAATCTCGTGCTCCCCCACGTGAAGATTGCCGATCTTCCGGCCGTCTATGCCGCGCTGGTCGAGCACGATCTGGCCGAGGGCAATGCCGGGCAGATCACCGACATCATCTGCTGCCCGGGCCTCGATTTCTGCGCCCTGGCCAATGCCCGTTCGATCCCGCTCGCCCAGGAACTCAGCCGCAAGTTCGCCTCGCCCGAGCGGCAGGCCGAAATCGGCGACCTGAAGATCAAGATCTCGGGCTGCATCAACGCCTGCGGCCACCACCATGTCGGCCACATCGGTATTTTGGGCGTCGAAAAGAAGGGCACCGAGCTCTACCAGATCACCGTCGGTGGCGACGCCACGGAGAACGCTGCGATCGGCAACATCCTCGGCCACGGTTTCGTGGTGGAGGAAGTGCCCGCCGCCATCGAGCGGCTGGTCGACGTTTACATCTCGAAGCGCATCAGCGCCGACGAGCCGTTCATCGCTGCCTATCGGCGGCTGGGCGACGCGCCGTTCAAGGAGGCCCTGTACGGCAATGCTTGATCTCGCCGTAGCCCCGGGCGTTCGCGCCCATAAGCCGGACAAGCTCCGCGAACTCGGCATCATGTCGCTCAACGGCATGTTCGACGAGATGGATGGCGTGGCAGTGCTGCGCCAGGCCGTCGAGGAACTGCTGGTTGACGATGTCGCCATCGTCTCTTCGTTCGGCGCCGATTCCTCGGTGCTGCTGCACATGGTTTCGCAGGTGGACAAAAACCTGCCGGTCTACTTCCTCGAGACCGGCAAGCACTTCCCGGAGACGCTTGACTATGTCGAGACGCTGAAGAAGCACCTCGGGCTGACCAACGTCATCGCGCTCCATCCGGACAGCAAGGACATCCAACGCTTCGATCCCAAGGGCGACCTGTGGGAAACGGATCCGGACTCCTGCTGCCATATCCGGAAGACCGAGCCGCTCGATGCCACGGTTTCCGGCTTCGGCGGCTGGGTCACCGGCCGCAAGCGCTTCCAGACCGCCGAGCGTGGCGTGCTGCCGCATTTCGAGCTGACCAGCGACGACCGCATCAAGGTCAACCCGCTGGCCTATTTCTCCGATGCCGATATCACGACCTACAAGCTCAAGTATGGGTTGCCGGAGCACCCGCTCTACAATAAGGGCTACAAGTCGATCGGTTGCGCGCCGTGCACGAGCGTGGTGGCCGAAGGCGAAGACCCGCGTGCCGGCCGCTGGCGTGGGCTCAACAAGAAAGAGTGCGGCATCCATTTCGATTTCAACGGAGCCATCGCCAAACCCATGGCCGCTCAGGAATTGAACCTCTGGAAAGACGGCGCGTTCATCGCCGACCCGTTCCGCGCGTGGGCGGAAGGCGATGATGCGGGCAGCGTGCGCTATACGCACATCCCGCTGCCGGTGTTCCTCGAAAACCGTGAAGCCATCCTGGCCAACCCCCATCCGGTGGGCCTGCTGGTGTCGCCGGGCGACAATGTCGAACTGGTGCAGGGCGATCTCGATCGCTTCAGCTCCATCGCCATCAATTTCCCGGCTTTCGGCGATGGCCGCGGCTACTCGTCATCGCGCCTGATCGCCGAGCGCTATGGCTACAAGGGCGAACTCCGCGCCGTGGGCGATGTGCTGCACGATCAGATTTCGCATATGCGCCGCTGTGGCATGAACGCCTTCGTGGTCAGGCACGAGCCGACCCGTAAGGCGCTCGAAGAAGGCAAGCTGGCGACTGTCGATATCTTCTACCAGCCGGTCGGCAAGACTGAGGTGCCGCTCGGCACCCGGCCGTTCCTCCGCCGCGCCGTCGAGAACGCCTGACACCTCCGTATTCGCGGCGGTTCCCGTAAGCGGGGATCGCCGTTTTCGCCGCGCCTAGCGTGACAGGCGGCGCGATACCTTAGCACTGGAAGGTCGAAGCGGCCTTCAGCCAAACGAGAAGCGAATGTCGAACGAAATCGTCACTGATGTGGTCATCATCGGCGCGGGCCCGGTGGGTCTGTTTGCCGTATTCGAGCTGGGTCTGCTCGATGTCAAATGCCACCTCGTCGACATTCTCGACCGTCCGGGCGGGCAGTGCGCCGAGCTCTATCCGGAAAAGCCGATCTACGACATTCCTGGTTTCCCGGTGGTCACGGGGCAGGGCCTCGTCGACAACCTGATGCAGCAGATCGCGCCGTTCGGGCCCCAGTTCCATTTCAGCCGGATGATCACCTCGCTGGTGAAGCAGGACGACGGCACGTTCGTCCTCACCACCGACGCCGACGAGAGCTTCCGCTGCAAGGTGGTGGTCGTTGCTGCCGGTGGCGGTTCGTTCCAGGCCAAGCGCCCGCCGGTCGAGGGCATCGAAGCCTATGAGAACAAGTCGGTGTTCTATGCCGTCCGCAAGATGGACGATTTCCGCGACCAGGACGTGGTGATCGTCGGCGGCGGCGACTCCGCCCTTGATTGGACCCTCAATCTGCAGCCGATCGTCCGCTCGCTGACGCTGGTGCACCGCCGCGACGCCTTCAAGGCGGCGCCGGCCTCGGTCAACAAGATGAAAGAGCTGGTCATGGAGGGAAAGATCAACTTCCTCCTCGGCCAGATCGGCAAGATCGACGGCGCCGATGGCCAACTCCACCACATCCACATCACCATGGATTCCGGCGACATCCCGGTGCCGGCCACGCGCCTCCTACCGTTCTTCGGCCTCACCATGAAGCTGGGGCCCGTCGCCGACTGGGGGCTCGAACTCAACGACAACCTGATCGCCGTCGACACCGAGAAGTTCGAAAGCTCCGTCCCAGGCATCTTCGCCATCGGCGACATCAATCACTACCCGGGCAAGCTGAAGCTCATCCTCTCGGGCTTCCACGAGGCCGCGCTGATGGCCCAGGCCGCCAAGGCGGTCGTCTCGCCCGGCGAGCGCGTGGTGTTCCAGTACACGACGAGCTCGACCAAGCTGCAGAAGAAGCTCGGCGTGGTGTGATAGAAGCACCGGCCCCTCCGTGATCCTCCCCCGCGTGGCGGGGGAGGGGGACCAGCGAAGCTGGTGGAGGGGGCGGCCAGGTGCACAGACCTTCGCTGGGATGACACCGGGACAATTTTCCAGTAATGGGGCACGCCACGCCCCACGTCACCGGAGCCAATGCACCGATGAAAATCCTCGTCACCGACCAGTCTGGTACCGAACACGAGCTCGAGGGGCTCGATGGCTGGCGCACGATGGAAGTGATCCGCGACTGGGGCCTCAACATCAAGGCCGAGTGCGGCGGCGCCTGTTCGTGCGCCACCTGCCACGTCTATGTCGATGACGAGTGGTTCGACAAACTCCCGGCGCCAAGCGACGACGAGGAAGACCTGCTCTACTCGACGCTCGACAAGAAGCCGAACTCGCGGCTGAGCTGCCAGATCCTCTTGAACGAGGATCTCGACGGGATGCGCGTCACGCTGGCCCCGAGCGCCGCCAAGGACTCCGAGGCGGCATAGTCCCCGCCGCCCATCAGATACGAAACAGCGGGCGTCCGGAGGTCACTGGACGCCCGCTGCACTTGGCTCCCGTTAGCGGCGGACCCGGGAGCGCCGGGCTCTGATATGGCCCGTTAGCGAAGCTGCGCTTCGGCCGTCGCGGCAGGACGCAGCAAACTTCCGTAGACCCAGCCTGTCCGGCCGGTCTCGTCGGTGATCAGCACCCAGCCCTGCACGTTGTCGCTGATGTTGACCCAGCTGCCGCCCTTGAGCGTGAATACCTGGGGCTGGGTCTTTTTCGGGCCCGCCCGGACCCGAAGCGCTTCCACCGCGACGGTGTGGCTGAACGCCGGTGCCGGCAACGCCGCCAGTGGGTCTGGCGTAGCGACAGCGATGGGTGTCACCGGCACCGATCTGGCGACATTGAGGTCGTCCGCCTTGGCTTGCGGCAGGCGGGCGATGTAGCTGGGCTTGAGATTGGTGGTCTTGACCGGCATGGACGCGGCGACGCTGCTCACCGTGTCAGCGCTGTACTTCAATCCCCCAACGGTCAGCGTGCCGGAAACCAGCGCCACGGCCGAGAACGTGGCGAGTGAGACAAGCAAGTGGGCCAATTGCAGCTCCCTTGTTGGAGAGCCGCAAAGCCGCGCCGGACTTGCTCTTCTTGCTCGTGCGTCCGGCTGGCCACGGGCTCTCGTAGCGATATTAAGTTCCGAGGCAGCAGGAAGTTCCGTCGCGCCGTGGAATCGCCCCCGGCGGCGGCACCGCGCTTCAGCTCCGCGCCGCCGGTGGGCGCTGGCCTAAGCCGCCTGCTCCAGCGCCTCGACGTCGCGCCCAGCCTTCAGCGTCTTGGTGTACCAGGCCAGTTCATCGAGCATCGCCGTTACCGTCGGCGCCAGGTAGTCGTAGTCGGCAAAGTCCTTGCCGCCGCGCAGCATGCCGAGCAGCGGCTCCATGTTGATGTGGACGCCCGCCCTCATCGGCACCATGCTGAGTTCCACTGCCATCAGCCGAAGCTGCTCCACCGCGCGCGCCGCCCCCACGGCGCCATAGCCGACGAAGGCAGCCGGCTTCCGCGCCGGCTCGTCGTAGATATGGTCCAGCGCGTTCTTCAGCACACCCGAGATCGAGCGGTTGTACTCGGCCGTCACGAAGATGTAGCCGTCGAGTTCCGACACCTTCCGTGCCCACTTCAGCGCCACCTCGTTGGTCTGCGGCACGAAGCGCGGCGAGCCGACGGCGTCGAAGAACGGGATGGGATAGTCGCGCAGGTCGACGATTTCATAATCGGCGTCGCCGCGGGCCTTGGCGATCTCGAGCACCCATTGGGCGGGGCGGTCGGCGAAGCGGGTTTCGCGGGTGGTGGACAGGATGATGCCGATACGGGGCTGGGTCATTTGGATGTCTGCCTTGTCAGGAATGCATGGGTGGCCACCAACGGAGACCTAGTCACCGTCAGTAACTGGCGCTATGTTGGTGACTACCTCGGAGGTGCACAAGACGGCACCGTTTCTTCACGGAGTTACCCATGGACGACCTGGTCACCCACACGGAACTGCCCGCAGCGACCGCCTCCGACGCCGTTGCTGCAGCGTTCGAAGCCATCCGTACCGAGCCGCACAACTTTGCCGAGTGCCAGCGCGCCATGCTGCCAGTGCACGAGGTGCTGGCACAGATCAGCGGCAAGTGGACGATTCTCGTGGTGCGCGGCCTCAGCGACGGCCCCAAGCGCTTCTCTGAGCTGAAGCGGCAGATCGACGGCGTCTCTCAGAAGATGCTGACCGCGACGCTGCGTGATCTCGAAAAGGATGGCTTCGTCTCCCGCAAGGTGACCCCGTCGATCCCCCCGCGCGTGGACTATGCGCTGACCGAAATGGGCGAGGAGTTGCAGGAACCGCTGCGGGTCATCGGCAACTGGGCTCATATCAATCGCCACCGCGTCGAGGAAGCGCGCGAGCGCTTCGCCGAGCGCGAGGCCGAGGCCCGCGCCCTGGCCTGGTGATCAGGCGGGCTTTAGAGCCCGCGCACCGGCCCACTGGTTGACGATCAGCCCGGTCATCACCAATAGCACGCCGACCACCTGAAGCGGCGCCGGGACCACGTTGCGGATCACCGCATCGAGGATGAAGGCCACCACCGGCGTGATCAGCACGAACGGGATCACCGAGGCTGCACCGAGCGCCACGATGGCCCGGAACCACAGGATGAAGGGCAGGGCGGTCAGCACTACCGCAAGGATCGCCAGCCCCAGCACGTTGCTCCACTCGATCGACGCCGGCAGGTCGCCGATGAGCAGCGCCAGCACAGCGAGCTCGGTGCCGCCGATCAGCAACTGCCAGGCGGTGAAGCTGACCAGTGACATCTCGGCCGGCCGGCCCCAGCGGTTGATCAGGATGCCGCCCAGCGAGCCGGCGACGACGCTGCAGAGCGCTGCGACGACCCCGAGCATGTCGATCCCCGCATCGCCGCGCAGGATCACCAGCGTCACACCAACCGCGCCGATCAGGATCGAGACGATCTTCAGCAGCGTCGGCGGCTGGCTGAGCAGCGCCCAGGCAAGGAGAATGGTGATCAGCGGTCCCAGCGTCTGGAACGTCCCGGCGACACCGCCGGGCAGCCGGATGGCCGAGATGAACAGCAGCGAAAAGAACGCCCCGAAGTTCAGCGTCCCCAGCACGATCAGCTTGGGCCAATAACCCCTCGGCACCATCTGTCGGGCAAACGCCAGCAACAGGAGGCCACCGCCCAGCGCCCGCACCGAGCCGATGAAGATCGGGTTATGCGGCAGCATGGTAGTGGTGATGATGTAGGTGAAACCCCACAGGATCGCCGCGCACAGGGCAGCCAATTTCAGGTTCATCGCGGGGCTCGGGAATCAGGTGGAATGGCGAGCGTAGGACCCACGAGCTGGGCTGGATAGTGCCACAGCGCTAGAGGGGCATGGGATAGGCCCCGCTCCACTCCCACTCTGGGGGTCTGCTCTCGCGAGGATTGCCCCCGTGGCGGAGCTCGAACGTGCTCCAACCATCGCCCGACACCTCGGACATCAACGCGTAGTCCAAAAAGGTCGTCATGGATTTCTCCAAATAAGACTAGTGGTCGACAATCCATTTTGCTGCACCCATCTTGGCGCTTCTTGAGGATTGGCGAGGGGCACTCTCCCAGTGAACTGGCGTACCCACGGCAGCGCGCTCACGATCTGAGTGGTTGGCGGCGCCTCGGTGGCTTTGAGGCTGCCCGAGATAAACGTGACATCGTAGCGATTGTCGTCGCCTGGCACGTAAATCGCGCCCTCGGGACTGCTCGCCGATGGAAAGATGAGAAGGTTCGGAAGCAACGCGGGGTTCAGCGGGCACTCAGCATCCAACTCAGCGACTGATTTGAGCCACAACGCTCCAGTGCCGTCGGTCACAGACGGGAGAAGCCCGCAATTTGCTGTCAGGAGGTAGCCAAGAGATCTTCGATGCTCGTCGGTTGTCGTCAGCAGAGCCACAAGAACCCGTCCGTCGGATAGGCGCATCGGGATGGCGTCTGCAAACGCGTAGCTTGAGACTTGTGCGTGCGGGCCGCTCCCATCCCTAAGTGTCACGAAACGGGACCTGACGACGCCGCTGCCAACGACTTCGTCGTCGCCAACCTGGTACCTCAGCGATATCTTGTAGCTCTTCTCGATCCTTGTGACGTTTGAAGCACCGCCGCCGGGGAGCGTGGCCCGAAAGAACGCGCCCGTAACCCAAGGAATAGCAACGAACGCCACGAGAATGACGACCAAGCCAAGCGAAATAAAGATGATGAGTGGTTTCAAAAGGCCCCTCCAACTACGTCATTCATATGAAACAGTGGGCACGGCCCCAAAATCTCATTCATGCCCCATTCACCCTCATCGGACTACCCAGCGCGCGCTTCGCGGGGGGCTTCGCGAGGGTCACGATGGACTTCTATACAATCTTCAAATTCCTGCATGTGCTCGCAGCCATGGCCTGGTTCGGCGGCGGCGCGGTCATGCTGCTGCAGGCGGTGCTGGCCATGCGCCAGGGCGACGACGAAAGCCTGATGCGGGTCACCGGCGGTCTCGGCAGCCTTGCCATGCTGTGGTTCCTGCCAGCCTCCGGCCTGACGCTGCTGTTCGGCCTCGTCACCGTGTTGCTCGGCAACCTCTGGGGTGAGGCGTGGGTCATTCTCGGGCTGCTCGGCGCCCTGGCCAGCTTCGTCGTCGGCCACTTCTTCCTGCGCCCGATGGGCGAGCAGGCTGCCGGGCTCATTGCCGACGGCAAGGTCGCCGAGGCCGCCGTGTTCGGCAGCCGGATGATCCGTATCGCCATGGTCGATTACGCCAGCATCGTCGCCATCGTCGCGCTGATGGTGCTCAAGCCCGGCTGGACTGACATTCTGGCACTGCTCGTGATCTACGGCGGCCTCGGCATCGCCGCCTTCCTCATCCTCGGCGGCAGGGAGCGCCTCAGGGCTCTCCGCGCCGAGTGAGCGCTGGTGATCGCCGCCTTGCTTGGGGGCGGGCGGCGATCACCGGTGGGACTCAGTCGTCCTCGTCTTCATCCTCGTCGTCGTCATCATCGTCTTCATCGTCGAAGTCCATGTCGACGAGTTCAGCGACTTCCACCGTGCCGCCATCGGCGAGCACCGGGCAGCCCTTGGCGATGGCGAGCGCAGCGTCCATGTCGTCGGCCTCGACGATCGAGTAGCCGCTGACCGCATCGGACGGGGCAGGGCCCACCGAACCATCGGACCCGACGATCATTGTCGCGCCGACCGGGCTGCCGAGATCCAGCATCGCCTCGCCGGTGGCTTCGAGCCATTCGTTCCAGGCGAGCATCACGGCCGCCTGCGCCTCTTCGCTCTCGGGGTTGCCACCGCCATGGTAGGCCAAGAGATAGTTGGGCATCGCGCATCTCCATATCGCCGGCAAAGTGCCGGATAGGAAACGGGTAGCCCGTCGATGCGACTCTTGTGTGAAGGCGATCAGGCGGTTTTGCGCTCGATTTCCTCGGCCGTCTGCTGCGGCGCGGCGAAGCGGCCGACCCAGTCGGTGAAGCGCTCGACCCAGATACCCAGATTGGTGCGGATACGCTCGTCGGTGATATTGCCGTCGTCGTCAATCGAGCCGGGGCGAGACTGGAAATAGATCTCCGGCGCGCCCATCAGCGCGAGGCCCAGCACCGGCAGGATGGAGCGCAGGTGCGCCTGCGCGGCCGCCGTGCCGCTGACGCCGCCGGTGGCGCCGGCAATCGCGGCGGGCTTGCCCGACCACACGCCATCCCCATAGGGCCGCGACGGCCAGTCGATGGCGTTCTTCAGGATGCCCGGAATCGAACGGTTGTACTCGGGGGTGACGAACAGCACGGCGTCGGCTGCCGCGATCTCGCGCTTCAGCCGGATCACCTCGGCCGGCGGATCGTTCCACAGCGCGTCGTCATAGAACGGCAGGTTGCCGATCTCGATATAGTCGAACGTCAGCCGGCCGGCAGCCAGCTTTTCCAGCGCCTTGGCGAGCTTGAGATTTGACGAAGTCGGGCGTGTGCTCCCGACGAAAACGGCAACCCGGTACATCGGTGCCCCCTTGGTTACAATTTGTGACTGGGGGTGGATATGTGCCTATGGTTCGAACGGCGCAAGGCGGCACAAAGTTGTAACTGGCATCCGCCCGACAAACGAAAGGGCCGGGCATGGGCCCGGCCCCCTCAGAAGGGCAAATGGTCCTTACAGCGTGTCGCGCAGCCAGGCGGTGGTCTTGTCGATCACCTGCTTGCCGATCTCGGGCTGCTCGCTGTAGACGCCGAGCATGTGGTCGGCGCTGGGAATGGTCAGGGCTTCGGTCTTGCCGGCGGCCAGTCCGAGATACTGCTGGAAATAGCCGGTGGCAGGATCGGCATCGCCGGCGATGGTCAGGAACGGCCCGGCATACCCGGAGAACCGCGCTGCGAGATCGTGCTTGGCGAGGCTGTCGAAGAACGTCTGCTTCAGTGTCACGACGCGCCAGCCGAGATCGATGCTGGCGACGCCCTCAGTCTTCGCCTTGTCGTAGAAGTCCTGGCCGAGGAACTCGTGGAACTCCGCCTGCAGGTCGCCCATCTGGCCCCACACCACCACCGACTTGAAGTCGTCGGGCTCGAGCATGGCGACCGCAGCGCCGAAGCTGTAGCCGATGACGCCGACGCGGGCCGCATCGATGCCGTCGACGCCGGCGAGATAGGCGCGGGCCTCAGCGGCATCCGCGACCAGCCCCTCGAGCGTGGTGTCGGCCATGTCGCCGGTGCTCTCGCCATAGCCGCGGAAATCGATACGCAGCGAGGCGATGCCTTCGGCGGCCAGTGCCGCGGCCTGCTGGGCAAACAGCCCGCCCACTTCGTCACGCGAGCTGCCGAAGCCGTGCAGCATCACGACGGCCGGGCCGGTGGCGCCGGCGTCGGGCACGGACAGGGTACCCTTCACACCGCTGGGCAGGTCCACGACCGTCTCGGACGCGAGGGAAACACTGGCCAGCAGCGCGAAAGCGAGGGTGGCGGCGGTCTTGGTGCTGGTGCTGAGGATCGACATCGACATTCTCCGTTGTTGGCGCGAGGCCGGGTGATGTCGTCAGTTCTAGCGACGGGGGCCGGGGAGAGATTGGAGAAATCCGACAATGCGCAGGTGGCCCGGATCTCTCAGTCGGGCACCTTCTCCCACAAGGGGAGAAGGCCAGGAGGCTACCCCTTCTTCTCCGCATTGAGCACGTTCGCCAGCTCCGGGATGAAGTCCTTCACCATCGGCTGCTTCACCACCTCGAACGGCAGCGGCCGCACCACGCGCATCGCCGCGATGCCGACGCGCACCGTCATCAGCCCGTTGACCACGCCCTCGCCGAGCCGCGCCGAGAGCTTCGAGGCCAATCCCTGGCCCAGCAGCTGCTCGACCACGCCATCAGTGAGCACCAGCCCACCCGTCACCGCCAGGTGCGCGAGAATGGCCCCGATCAGCCGCCACGTCCCGATGAACCCCGGCCGCGCCCCATAGAGCCGGGCGATGTCGCCGCCCAGCCGGACGCTCTCGAAGATCACGAAGGCAATGTCGATCAGCGCCCGCGGCGAGACCGCGGTGACCAGCGCCACGCGCCGCGCCGAGGCCGCCGTCAGCGCCCGTGCCCGGGCATCGAGCGGCGCCATCAGCAGCCGCTCACCCAGCCGCACATGCTCGGCGCCGTCGAAGATGTGATGGGCATTGCTCTCGAGCTCGTCCCGTGGACGGGCCAAATCGGGCCGGCGGGCGTATATCTCGAGCAACTCGCGGGTGATCGCCGCGCCGTCCTTATTGCGATCGCTGGCCAGCGCCGCGATCGCTGCATGGCGCAGCCGGTCCAGCGCCCTCAGCCGCATCAGCGATGCGACCTCGCGAATAATAATCACCACCAGCGCGATCACCAGCGCCGCCAGCACAGCCAGTCCGACCCAGCCGAGCCATGGCTGCGTGGCGAACAGGTCGGCGACCAGCCGCTCCGCCGCCAGCCCCAGCGCCAGCGACACCAGGATGCCGCCGGCGGTCCATGCCACCCGCCCGACCCAGCTGAGCAGGCGCGGCGGCCGCGCCGTGTCGTCCAGCGGCACGTCGATATCGGTGATCGGCTCGATGCTCTCGGGCAGCGCGACAGCCTGCGCCGGCTCGAACGCCCGAGGGCGGCGCGGTTCGTCGGCGGCCGCGCCACTGGTGGAGACCGTGCGGGCAAAAGGCGGTTTCATTTCAGCCAGTCCCCGATCAGGTAGTCGAGCGCCCGGTCGAAGCGGATATGCGGCAGCACGACGTTGCCCTCGGCATTCTTGTCCAGCCGCTGCGGTGGTTGGAACCGCATGAACTTGAGCGCAACCGGCCGGCCGTCCTCAAAAAGTGAGTCCGGATGTTCCGGCAAGTCCCCGGGAAACAAGGCGATTTCGGTGTTGCCGTCATAGGTGGTGCCATCCAGCACCTCACCCTTTTGCGGCGTCCCAACGATCACCTCATGCCGCTCGCCCCCCTCCTCGATGACGCTCTCGCGGGTGGCGCGGATCGCCGCGATGGCCATCGAGCGGGTCTCCGCCCCGGCGAACCGGGCCTTGCGTGCCGCATCGGCGACCAGCCGGTTCATCACCGCTTCGAGCCGGTCGTGGCTGGAGGAATGGATGTGGTCGGCCTTGGTGGCGGCGAACAGGATCCGGTCGATCCGCCGCGCCACCAGCCGGACGATCGGATTGTTGTCGCCCTGCCGGAAGCAGGCAAGGATATCGGTGAGCGCGGTTTCGAGATCGGCGACAGCGGCCGGCCCGGCATTCAGAGCCCGTAGCGTGTCCACCAGCACGACCTGCCGGTCCAGCCGGGCGAAGTGATCGCGGAAGAACGGCCGGACGACGATCGCCTTGTAGGCCTCGTATCGTCGCTCCAGCATGGCGTAGAGGCTCGACGAGCGCACCGGCCCTGTCGGCGGCGGCAGCGGTGCAAAGGTCAGCGCCGGGCTACCCTCGAGGTCACCCGGCAGGAGGAACCGACCCGGGGGCAGGGTGCTAAGCGCCCGTCCGTCCTCGCGGCTACGGCGCAGGTAGTCCGTGAAGGCCACGGCGAGCCGTTCAGCATCGACGTCAGTGGCCTCTTTCGAGCTGTCCGTTTGTTGTAATTCGTTCAGGAATGCAGCGGACTCGGTTTTTGAATGGGGCAGCTCTGCTCGCCTAAGTGCCTGCTCGCTCCATTCCGCAAAGCTCAGCGAAAGCAGCGGCAGGTCGAGCAGCCACTCGCCGGGATAGTCGACGATATCGAGATTAAGCACCGTCGGTCCGAACATCCCCGACACCCAGCGCTTCGACTGGAACTTCAACGTCAGCCGCAACTGGCTGATCTTCCTCGTCGATTCCGGCCAGTGCGGCTCCTTGCCGGTCAGTGCCGCGAGATGCTGCTCGTAAGCAAAACGCGGCACGCCCGCATCCGGGTGCTCGGCCAATCGGGCGCCGATAAAGCGCCCCTCGGTCAGCGCCGCAAACCCCGGCAGCCGCCCGCCGGTTAACAGGTTATGGACCAGCGAAGTGATGAAAATCGTTTTGCCAGCACGACTTAGGCCGGTAACACCAAGCCGCAAGGTCGGCGTGAATGGGGCGGCGGCCGCATCGGCGAGGTTGCCCAGCGCGATGCCGATCTCGTCGGTGATGGTCGTCGGCGATTGCGGCATCAGGGTCCCCGGATCGCCGGGAAGGTAGGCGGTCCCCGCACGATTGCAAGGCTACCGCGCTGGGCGCTCTAGAGGAATCGTGATCGCACGGTTGGGGGATTCTTCACTGTTGTTCGCCTTATCTGGGGCATGGCTTACGCTGTAGCTCGTAGCTTCGAGAGTGATGCGGCGGAACTCCTGGGTGTTCCGCGCGAGCGAACGGCTGGCGACCGACTGCATCTCGATGTCGCCAAGCTGTTGATTTCAAATAAGACCCTGCGGCTCACCGACCTCGCCATCGCCATGCGGCAGACGGCGGAGTGGGGCTCCAGCCTCGCCTCGACGATCATCGCGCTCGGGTTCGTCAGACCCATCGACTACTACCGGGCGGTCGCCGAGGTGTACGGCTTGCCGTTCGTCGATCTGCAGAAGGAGCCGATCGACGAGAGCCTGACGCGGGTCGAGGACCGCGCCGACTATGCCGAGCGCAATATCGTGCCGTGGCGCCGGATCGACGGCCGGCTGATCCTCGCCGCCACCGAAATCTCGACCGAGCACTTCCTGTGGGGCGACGAGCGGTTCGGCGCCGACAACTACGATTTCGTCATCACTTCGCCGTTCGACATCCTGTGGCAGACGCAGCAGCTGTTCCGCGAGTGGGACAGCTTTTTCGCCCGCGAGGCCCTGTACTCCTGGAAGCCCGAGCACTCGGCCAAGTTTACGGTAACGCGGCCGCAGAAGCTGGTGCTTTGGGGCATGCTGGCGGCGTTGGTGGCGGGCCTTTTGCTCGCGCCGATGGCCACTGCGGTCACGCTGATGGCGTTCTTCACCACCATCTACACGCTGACTTTCGCGTTCAAGTTCGTGCTGACCTTTGTCGGCGCCTCGCGCAAGGCTGACATGGAAATCTCGGCCGAGGCGATCGCTGCGCTGAAGGATAACGAGCTGCCGGTCTACACCGTACTGGTGCCCATGTACAAAGAAGCGAAGGTGTTACCGCTCCTCACCAAGGCGCTGAAAGGGCTCGATTATCCGGCCTCGAAGCTCGAGGTGAAGCTGGTTCTCGAGGAAGACGACACCGAGACCATCGAGGCGGCCAAGGCGCTGCGGCTGCCCGGGACGTTCGAGATCGTGCGGGTGCCCCCGAGCCAGCCCAAGACCAAGCCGAAGGCCTGCAACTACGCGCTGCAGTTCAGTCGCGGCGAGTTTGTCACCATCTACGACGCCGAGGACCAGCCGGAGCCGGATCAGCTGAAGAAGGCGGTGCTGGCGTTCCGCAACGGCGATCCGCATCTCGCCTGTGTGCAGGGGCGGCTGAACTACTTCAACCGCTCTGAAAACTGGCTGACGCGGATGTTCACGCTCGAATACAGCCAGTGGTTCGATTTCCTGCTGCCAGGCCTCGACTGGCTGAAAGTGCCGATCCCGCTGGGCGGCACCTCCAACCACTTCAAGCTCTCGGCGCTGCGCAAGGTCGGGGCGTGGGATCCCTACAACGTCACCGAGGATGCTGATCTCGGCGTACGGCTGGCGCAGGAAGGCTACACCGTCGGTGTCATCAATTCGACCACCTACGAGGAAGCCAACGGCGTCTTGCCGAGCTGGATCAAGCAGCGCTCGCGCTGGATCAAGGGCTACATGCAGACCTGGCTGGTGCACATGAGGCACCCGATCCAGCTGTGGAAGTCGATCGGCGCCAAGGGCTTCTTCTCGTTCCACTTCTTTATCGGCGCGCCGCCGTTCACGATGCTGCTGGCGCCGATCCTGTGGGTGATCACCTTCCTCGTGTGGTTCACCAACAGCTGGGATTTCGGCTGGCTGTTCCCCGAGCCGTTCGGCACCATGGCGCTGTTCAACCTGGTGATCGGCAACCTTTTCCTCGTCTATTTCGGAGTCATCGCCGCGCTGAAGCGCCGCTATTACGACCTGGTGCCGGTGGGCGTGCTGCTGCCGTTCTACTGGGTGCTGCACTCGATCGCGGCCTACAAGGCCTTCTGGCAGCTGATCTTCAATCCCCACTACTGGGAAAAGACCGAGCACGGCACGTCCAGCGTCACGCAGCAGACCCTTGAGCAGGTCAAGAGCGAGGCGGCCAAATGAGCCTCGCAGACATCACCGCCTTCGTCACGGCTCCGCCCAAGCGCGTCAAGTTCTGGCGGCTGTCCACAGTCGCGGTGACCGTCACGGCGCTTTCGGCCTTCCTGTGGCTGGCGCAGTACGTCATCGACAACGGCTTCCTGCGCCGCGACATCGCCGCGTTGCAGGCCGGCGAGGCCTGGCGTACCGGCGGCTGGCTGTCGCACGCGGTGCTGCGGATCGTCGGGTTGATCCCCTACACGCAGGTGCAGCAGAGCGTGCTGTCGCTCACCGCCGCAGCGGCCACCGGGCTGATGTTCGGCATCCTCTATCATCGCATGCGCGCCAACGGATGGTTCGTCATCGGCACGGTGCTCACCCTCGTCGCGCTGGGGCTCCATGCCGACGTGCTCTACGTCACCACCGCCGCCAGCCGCGGCCTGCCGCTCTACTTCGCGTTCGCGGCGCTGATCCCGGCCATCCGTGGCATCGAGGATGTTGGAGACGTGCAGTCCGCCATCGGTCTCGGCCTACTCATGCCGCTGCTGCTGCTCGCCAGCCCCATCACGACGCTGCTGATCCTGCCGTTCGCCCTTGGCGCCGCGCTTGCCGAGCCCGACGGCCGCCGCGATCCCCGCGCGTTTTTCGCCATGCTGCTGGTAGCCATTCTGCCGTCGCTGATCGTCGCCGTGGGGATAATCGGCTTTATCGCGCAGGCGCGGCTCGATGTAGCCGCGGCGCTGCTCCCCTATGTCGCCACCTACGGTACCCTGCGGTTCGGCGACGTCGGCACCAGCCTGTTGTCGCTCGTCACCTTTGCGCCGGTAATGGTGGTACCGCTGGCCTACTGCTTCTGGCCCAGGCTGCCGGAGAAGCGGCATGTGTTCAGCGCGCTCGCCGTCATCGTGCTCCCGGTCTATCTCGCGGTTGCGCGGGTCATCCTCAACACGCAGATGCAGGCCTTTGTGCCCGCGGTGGCGCTCCTGGCGGCCTTCGCCTCGTGGCTGGCGGTGGTGCGCCTGCCGATGCCCCTGCGGCTCTTCGCGCTGGTCATGCTGGGTGTCTCGGTCATTCTCAGCTGGACCGTCACGGGCTTGTGGGATGATCCGCTCTGGAAGGCGGCGTTTTTCAACGCCGTGCCGGGCGAAGTCGGCAACCTCTCTTTGCGGCCGGGCGTTTGACCTCCCAACAAAGGAGGACGAAATGCACAAGCCCGTCGTCGAAATCGACACCACCATCGCTGCGCCTGCTGCCACGGTCTGGAAGGCCATGCAGAAGGGCGCCATGTTCCCCGGCACGACGATCGACACCGACTGGAAGATCGGCCATCCCATCACCTTCAAGGGCGAGTGGCAGGGCAAGAGCTTCACCGATCGCGGCGAGATCCAGAGCCTTTCCGAGGCCAAGGAACTCAGCTTCACCCATTGGAGCGACAAGGACGGCTCCGCCAAGCGCCCGCCCAGCTATCACGTGGTAAAGTATGAGCTGGAACCAACCGGCCAGCGCACCAAGGTGACGCTCAGCCAGTTCAACGAGGGCGAGGAGACGCAGGTAGATGCCAAGACGAGGGCGGAGTTCGAGAAGAACTGGTCGATGATGCTGGACGGGCTGAAGAAGTCGGCCGAGGGGATGCACTGACTGCAGCAGACGCCCCCCTCCCGGCCTCCCTCTTCAACGGGGGATGGGAGGGGGCGTCTCTCTCAGTTTTCGCGCGAACGAATTGAACGAATATCGTTCTATCCGTTCAATCCGATCTTCTCGAGCTCGTACGGCGTGGTCTGGTAGATCTCGTTGATCCAGTTCTGGAACAGCAGGTGCGCATGGCTGCGCCAGCGGTTCTCCGGCTCCACGGTGGTGTCGCCGTTGGGGAACAGGTTCACCGGTGGCGGCGTATCGAGCCCGGCCTTCACGTCCCGCTCGTACTCGTCCGCCAGCGAGCGGTTGTCGTACTCGAGGTGGTTCAGCATGTAGAGGGCAGGGCGCACCTTGTCCTGCAGCATGCAAACGCCGATTTCCTCATTGTCGATAAGGACTTCGAGGTCTTTGCCAAGGCTGTTCCGGTCGATGTCGTTGTAGCGGCTGACCGGGATCATCGGGCTGTCCGAGAAACCATGCAGCCACGGCGTCTGCGGGCCGACCAGTTTGTGCCGGAACACCCCGAAGGCCTTGCTGGGCATGCGGTAGCGCTTCGCCCCGTGGAAATGGTGCAGCGCCGCCTGGGCGCCCCAGCAGATGAACATCGTGTGGTGCACGTTGGTCTGCGTCCAGTCCATGATCTCGAGCATTTCGGACCAGTACTTGACCTCCTCGAACGGCATGTTGGCGACCGGCGCGCCGGTGACGACAAAGCCGTCAAACCTTTTCTCCCGCACCTCTTCCCAGGTGGAATAGAAGCTCTTGAGGTACTCTTCCGAGGTGTTCTTGGACTTGTGGTCGCTCACTCGCACCAGCGTCAGGTCGACCTGCAGCGGCGTCGCGCCGATCAGCCGGGCGAACTGCGTCTCGGTGCGTTCCTTGTTGGGCATAAGGTTGAGCAGCCCGATCTGCAGCGGGCGGATGTCCTGGCGGGCGGCGCGGGAGGAGTCCATGACCATGACACCCTCCGATTCAAGGGTCTTGGCCGCAGGCAGGTGGTCAGGGATACGAATGGGCATGATGTCCCTCTAGATGGGTAAGCGATCGGGTGAACTGAAGCGGCGCCGCGGACGGCGCTATCGCATTCGCTTCCGGATCGCTCCCGCCACGAGGTCGAGGAATTCGTCGCCATCGCGCACCGTGGCGAGGTCGCTGGCTTCGATGGTGTAGCCGAAATTGTCGGCGAGCAGTTGGTAGCGTGGCAGCCGATCTTTCAGCAGCGCCTCGAAACCCCACGCGCCAAAGGCATCCGGATCGACGTCGGCGTCGTCCATGACCTTGTTGAGCTTCTTGAACTCGGCCCACTTCTCGACGAGGAAATGTGGCTGGTAGTACATCGGCTTGGGGCTGTGCTTGAAGCGGCGGACCAGTTCCGCCGTGTCGTGCTCGGTGCCCCGGATGTAGAGCAGCAGGGTGCTCGAAGTCAGCGCCTTGATCACCGGATCCTCGGCATTGGCCGGGTCCACCACCTCGATCAGCGAACCGCCGGTGTCGGCGATGAAGTTCGAGTAGCCGTAGAGCGTATCGGCGCGCTCGATGAAGTAGGGCACATCCTCGAGCGCCGCGATCTCGGCAATCCGGTGCTGCTCCTGCCGCCGCTGGTACTCATCGAGCGGCAGGCCGCCACGGCGCGTATCGCCCGGCCGCCCGAGATAGGTCGAGAGCGGGTCGAGGTTGGCGAAGGTGATGTTGCTGTCGATCTTGATCGAGTCCGAGCGCAAGAGGTCTCGCAGGAACGGCACCTTCATGGCCTCGGCCTTGAAGTTGTCGACAATGAACTCGCCCATGTAGCGCGTGCCGATGCGGTAATCGGCCGAGTAGTGGAACCACTGGTGCTTGCGCAGCAGCGCCGCCAGCCAGGTCTTGCCGACGCCGGCCATGCCGAACACCGTCACGGCGTGACGCGGCGCGCTCAGGAAGTCCTCGGCGGAGTTGAACAGCATAGGGGCGGGTCCGGTTCGGCGCATGGATTTAGACGATGCGCGCAGAGCGGACAAGGGCAGGGGCTCCGGCGAGATCTCACGCTATCGGCAATTCCTGCCGCATAGCTCGGACTCTTTTGCCTTGTTATCGCCGCACCCGTTACCGGCGTGCCAGAAAACCCAGCAAATTCAACGGTATCCCGATCTGGCATCACCCTTGCATTGCTTTACCCGAACCCGCGTGTCCGCACGCCAAATGGGGGTATGGAGCAAACTATGGGCATCTACGGCGCTCTTTCGACCGCAGTCACCGGGCTACGCGCCCAATCCTTCGCGCTCGAGAACATCTCGGGCAACATCGCCAACAGCCAGACCACCGGCTTCAAGCGCATCGACACCGATTTCGTCGACTTGATCCCCGACGCACCGCAGAAGCGGCAGACCGCCGGTTCGGTCCTGGCGCAGTCGCGCTCGACCAACAACCTGCAGGGTGACGTCAAGGGCACGTCGACCGAAACCAACATGGCCATCAACGGCAACGGCTTCTTCATCGTCGAGCCGCCGATCGGCCAGTCGGACGGTGACGCGCTGTTCGCGGGCGCCAGCTATTACACCCGGCGCGGCGACTTCGAGCTCGACAAGAACGGCTACCTGGTCAACGGCTCGGGCTACTACCTGAAAGGCCTGCCGATCGACCCGGTGACGCAGAACATCTCGGGTTCGGTGCCGCAGGTGCTGCGCGTCTCCAACTCGTTCCTGCCGGCGCAGCAGACCACGCGCGTCAACTACGAGCTGAACCTGCCGCAGCTGCCCAAGACTGCAGCGTACCAGGCGGCGAAGACCGTCGGCAGCGAGCTGCTGCGGGCGCAGGACTTCCTGACGCTCACGCCGGATACTCCGGCCACCACCTCGGGCGCCACCACGACGGGCACGGCCTTGCCGTCAACCATCGCCGCAGCCGGTGACTCGCTGAGCGTTGCCGTCAATGGCGGCGCAGCGACGACCATCAACTTCATCAGCGGCGGCGGCAGCTCCGGCAACAACATCGACATCACGGCCTACGCCGATGTCGACGCGATGCTGACTGCGGTTCAGGGCCTGCTGCCGGGTGGCGTCACCCTCGCCCGGAACACCGCCGGTGCGATCACGGTTACGGCGGCCAACGCCAGCGACACGGTCACCCTCACCGACAATACTACCGGCACCTCCACCACCGGCTTCAACCTTGCCAACGGCACGATCAATCCGACCGTGTCGGCCGCGACGGCCCTCTCCGCACGCGTCAACGCCGTCAGTGCCGACGACGCGGACACTTTCGTCGCCCAGTCGATCTCGGGCGGCGCGATCACGGTCTATGCCGGCAACGGCGCTCCCGCCAACGTGCAGGTGCGCTGGGCCAAGGTGAACTCGACCGCCAATGGCGGCGCTGAGCGCTGGAACATGTTCGTCCTCACCAACTCGGAAGCCACCGGTTCCGGTACCGCCTGGACCCGCATGGGCGGCGACTACACCTTCGGCGCCGACGGTTCGCCCAACCCGGCAGTGGAATACACCGACCTGCCGGGGCTCACGGTGAACGGCGTGACCATTGGCGACATACGTCTGCAGCACGGCGCGAACGGGCTCACCCAGTTCGCCGATCCGAACGGCACCGCCGAGGTGACCACGCTCAACCAGAACGGCTACGCCGCTGGTGAGTACGTCTCGGTCGCGGTGAACGACAACGGCCGCGTCGTCGTCTCCTACAACAACGGCCAGCAGCTCGAGGTCGCCCAGGTGGTGACGGCGAACTTCAATGCCGCGAATGCACTGAAGCGCATGGATGGCGGCGTGTTCGCCGCGACTTCGGAGTCGGGCGAGCCGCTGCTCGACAATGGCGGCGTCATCGGCTCCTCGCTCGAAGCGTCGAACACCGACATCTCCGAGGAGTTCACCAAGCTGATCATCACCCAGCAGGCCTATGCCGCCGGCACCCGCATCGTCTCGACCGCGGACCAGATGCTGCAGGAAGCACTGAACATGGTCCGCTGAGGCGGCGGATGAACAGAGCTGTCGCGGGTCAACCGCGGCGGCTCGGGATGGGGCTGGAGTAGGACGGAATGGGGCTTTCGGTTACCCTCAGCAATGCGCTCAGCGGGATGCGCGTCGGGCAAAGCGCGCTCGACACGCTGTCGAACAACGTCGCCAATGCCGGTACCCCCGGATACCACCGGCGTTCGGTCAGCATCATCGACTCGGTGGGCGTCAATTCCACCTATGCCCGCGAGGGGCAACTCACCCGCACCTTCAGCCAGAGCCTGCAGCAGCACTACACGCGTGCCACGGGCGAATCCGGCTTCTCCAGCGTCAAGGCGAGCTTCCTCGATCGCGTGCAGACGCTGTTCGGCAAACCCGGCACGACCGGCTCCGTCGATAGCGCCTACAACGCCTTCGAGAGCGCGCTGGCGGCGGCTGCCACCAGCCCGGACAGCTACGCCAACCGCGCCGACCTGGTGCAGAAGGCCGAGGGGCTGGCGGGGACGCTCAACCGGCTCACCTCCGACATCCAGTCTCTGCGGCAGGAGACCGAGTCGCGGCTCTCCAACAGCGTCGACACCATCAACAACCAGCTGCAATCGCTGGAGAAGGTCAACCTCAGGCTGGCCGACCAGGGGATCGATCCGACCTCGCGCGCCACGTTGCTGGACCAGCGCGACCGGCTGGTCGAAGGCCTGTCACAGCAGATGGATCTGCGCGTCAGCTATCGCGGCGACGGCACGGTCTCGCTGATGACCCGCTCCGGCGTCGGCATCCTCGATGTGAAGGCCTCGGTATTCTCGTACGAGAGCGCCGGTGCGCTGTCGGCCAGCTCGCGCTTCAGCCCCAACGATGCGGTCAGCGGCGTTGGCAAGCTCACTATCATGACCCCGGCCGGGCTCGAGATCGACCTGGTCAAGCAGAACGTTCTCAGCTCCGGTGAGCTCGCCGGGCTCATTGAGTTGCGCGACCAGTCGCTGGTGGAGGCACAGGACCAGCTCGATGAGATCGCCTCCTCGCTGGCTAAGGCGATGTCGACCAACGTGACCACGGGAACGCAGGTGACCTCGGGCGCCTCCAATGGCTACGAGGTCGATCTCGCCAACGTCCGCAACGGCAACGAGTTCACCTTCAAGTACCTGCAGGGTGGCGCCGAAAAGAACGTGCGCGTACTGCGCGTCGACGACACCTCGAAGCTGCCGATCGACTATATCGATGCCAACGGCGCGCGAGTGGTCGGGCTCGATTTCTCCGGCGGTGCGGCGTCGGTTGCGGCGCAGCTGCAGGGAAAACTCGGTACCAGCCTCTCGGTCAGCAGCCCATCGGGCACCATGCTGCGGGTGATGGATGACGGCGCCGCCGGCACCACCGACATGCTGTCGCTGCAGACGCGGACCACGGCGACGGGCCTGCAGAACGGCGGCCTCGGCTTCTCCCTGTTCGTCGACACCAACAATGCCGACTATACCGACAGCCTCGACGGCGTCGGACAGAAGCTCGGTTTCGCCGGGCGCATCAGCGTCAACCAGGCGGTGGTGAACGATAACAAGCTGCTGGTGCAATATACCGGCACCACGCCGCTCGGCGACCAGAGCCGGCTGAACCAGATCGTCTCCAACCTCGACGGCATGCGCTTTGCCGGCGCCGAGGGATCGAGCGGCACCACCGCGAGCTTCCGCCTCGGCGGCACCGTGGCCGACATCATCTCGCAGACGATCAACTACCAGGGCAACGCGGCGGCCTCCGCGATCTCGGACAGCGAGACGCAGGAGATGACGCTCGATGCGCTGACGCAGCGCCTCGACAGCGAGTACGGCGTCGACGTCGACGAAGAAATGGCACGTCTGATGGAACTGCAGAACGCCTTCGCCGCCAATGCGCGCGTGATGAGCGTAGTGCAGGAACTGATGGACTCCCTGATGCAGCTCTAAGGTGCGAACACCATGACCTCAGTCGGCAAGACGATGTTCCCGCTCGCCAACGGCATCAAGAACATCACCAACATGAAAGAGCGCTACGACAAGCTGCAGACGCAGCTGTCGAGCGGGGAGAAGGCCTCGACGCTCGCAGAGATGGGCTCGGACCGGTACTTCGACCTGGCGCTGCGCCAGCGCGTGGCGCGGATGGATGGCTACCAGCAGTCGATCTCGACCGTGAACCTTCGCCTCGAAGTGCTGGATACGGTGATGAGCCGGCTCGACACTATCGAGTCCGACGCCCGCGCCGCGGCTATTTCTGGCGGCGGCGGCACCTCCGGCATCAACTTCCAGACCACGCCGACGCTCGCCGGTTCGCGCTTCGACGAGGTGATGACGCTGCTCAACACCGATATCGCTGGCCGTTACATGTTCGGCGGCAACCGCACCGACAGCAAGCCGGTCTCGACGCCGGCGGACCTGATGAACGGCGTCGGCGCGCGCGCGGGGTTCAAGCAGGTCGTGGGTGAGCGGAAGCTTGCCGATCTGGGGACCGACCACCTGGGCCGGCTCGACATCAGTACCGTGACCGACACGGTGACGCTGGCGGAAGAGACCACCGTGTTCGGCATGAAGCTCTCAGGCGTCACCACCACCTCGGCGAACATCGCGGTGACCGCCCCCGGTGGTGGCCCGCCGCCGCAGCTGACGGTGCAGTTCGGCACGCCGCTGCCGTCTGCTGGCGACAAGGTGCAGGTCAGCTTCACCATGCCGGATGGCACCGAGGAGCAGGTCGTCCTCGTCGCGACCACCGCCACGCCGGGCGCAGGCGAGTTCCAGATCGGCGCCGATGCCGACACCACCGCGGCGAACTTCGGCACGGCACTCACCAGTTCGGTGAAAAACCTGGCCGAGACCGCGCTGGTTTCGGCATCGGCCTATGCCGCAGCGGACGACTTCTTCAACGGGCAGGGCGAGCAGGTGATGCGCGTCGACGGCCCGCCCTACGACACCGCCACCGGCCTCATCGCCGGCACCTCGGCCAACACGATGCTCTGGTACAATGGCGAGGACAGCGCCGATCCGCGCAACACCGTCACCGCCCGGGTGGGTGAGGGCACGACCGTGGGCTATGGCGTGCAGGCCAACGAAAGTGGCTTCCTCAATCTGATCCAGACGCTCGCCGCCGTGGCCGTACAGGATTTTCCGGACAGCGATCCGACCTCGGAGGAGCGCTACACCTCGATGATGTCGCGCAACGCCTCGCGGCTCGCCGACACCAAGGACAATCAGCCGGGCTCACTGGCGGCCATCACGGTCGAACTCGGCCTCGCGCAGAGCACGACGGGCGCCATTGCCGAGCGGCACACGGCGCACTCGGCGCAGCTCGGCAACATGCTGGAGCAGATCGAGTCCGCGCCGACCGAGACCATCGCGATGGAGATCCTGGCGCTGAAGACCCGGCTGGAAGCCAGCTACCAGACCACCGCGCTGCTGAGCCAGCTATCGCTCGTGAACTACATGCGCTAGCGGCCGCCAACGTTCCGCAGACCCCGATCGCACAAGTCATCCCCGCGAAAGCGGGGATCTCTGTTTCTGGTGCGCAGGCATGGCCGCTGGAACGGCTAGAAACAACAAAGCCCGCGTTTCCGCGGGCTTGATCATTCGCAGCGATATGTCGCGCTCAGCTTTGGCCGGCGCGCAGTCCGGTGGCGATCTCGCGGTTGATGTTGATCAGTACGGTGAGCTTGTTGGCCGACGGCTCGGCCTGGATGGTCATCGTCTGCTTCATCACGAACAGGCCGAGGTTGGCGATGTTCTCGCGCAGCGACTTGGGCAGCGGGCTTTCCTCGCCGGTCACCGAGCCGAGGAACACGGTCCAGAGCTTGCGGTTGAACATCAGGGCGTTGTGGAGCTCGTGACGCTCGTTGTCCCAATCGTCCCTGATGCGCTGCATCTGGCCGGCAGCTCGAGAGAGGAGGTTCGCCTCGAGGAGACGAGGATTAACCGTCTGCCTGCCTACCTGCTGGTAGGCGAGGGCCGCACTATTCTGCATTGCCGAGGAGTTCCTGTTCGTACTGGATCAGCTTTTTCGCAGCCTTGAGTGCTTTGTACAGGGAGCCGGTTAATATCTCGTTATTGATTTCGTCAACAATGCGGATTGTTGATGGCGCTGCCGTGATGATGTCGTTGACCAGTTGAAAGTAGTCCTGCGTAAGTCGTTCGACGCTCTCATGAATATACATGAGCTGCACCGCCAAGTAGATGCGCTTGGCGGGACTGTCGGCGGTGTCGAAAGTCAGGATATCCTTCTCGCGCAGGATTGGCGCCTTACCGTCGATGAACAGCCGCGTGCGCTGATCCGAGTTGGTGATGACGCAGTTGCCGACGATCAGGCGTTCGCCCGGCTTCAGTTCGACCTTTAGCGACATATCGGTGGCTCGACCCCATGATTCCGTGGAGCAGCATACTGCATACGGCGCGTCACCAAAACGCTACCGGCGCAGGGCGAATGCGAGTGCTCCGAGACCAAGGAGGATGAGCAGGGCGCCGCCCAGGATGAACGGTGCCGGGACCCCGAAGCCGGCGCTGATCAGGCTGCCGAGGAACGGTGCCGACATCATGGCCGAGATCATCGCGGCCTCGCCGGCGGCAGTGACCCGGCCGATCCGATCAGGTGGCGTTTCGGCCTGGATCACCGAGCGATAGGGCACCATCATGAACACCGTGGTGCCGCCCATCACTGCCATCACCCCACAGAACAGTGGGAACGGGATGGCGAGGCTCCACCCCGCCGCGAGCGCCACGGCGATGGTCACCGGGCCGGAGATCAAAGCCGGGATGGCCATCATCGCCAGGGGGCGCTTCGGCCTGACCATGCCCGCTAGAAATGCCCCGACGACGCCGCCGACGCCGGAAGCGGTGACGGTCAGCCCGAAGGCCGTTGCGTCGTAGCCCAGGCGGCTGGTCAGCAGCGCAATCTGCGTGTCGTAGAGAAAGAAGATGAAGTTGGCCGCGGCGGCAAAGATCAGCACCGCGAGCAGCCGCCGGTTGCGCCCGAATTCGGCGATGCCCCCGGACACGCGGCGCAGGAATGGCTCCGCGGTACCGTGGAGCACATGGGCGCGAGGCGGCAGCTTCAGGCCCAGCAGGATCAGGAACGCCACGACGGACAGGAAGCCGTTGACGACGAACACACCCTGCGCCGGCAGCAGCGCCAGTAGCAGCCCGCCAGCCGCCGGGCCTATGATCTTGCTCGCCTGGTTGATGCCCTGGTGCAGGCCATTGGCGGCCATCAGCAGCGGCTCGGGCGTCGTCAGTTGGATGGCCGACTGCCGGGCGGGGGTGAAGGCGGAATCGACGATGCCGCGCAGCAGGACAAGCAGCAGCAGAACCTCAACATTGGGCGCCAGCGCCAGGGCGAAGGTCAGCGCGCCACGGCCAAGGTTGGAAACCAGCAGCACGCGCTTCAACTCGGTGCGATCGACCCAGGCGGCGAGCAGCGGGCCGGCGATGACGTAGGGCAGGGAGAAGGCCAGGGCCAGGAAGGCGAGGGCGACCGGGCCGTGGCCCCAGACATAGGCGATCAGCGCAACCACGGCGACGTAGTCGAACCAGTCGGCGAAATCGGCGGGAATGGCCGCAAACAGCAGCCGGCGCTGGGCCGGGATGCGGAGGATGTCTCGGAACGGCGTCATGGGTGCGACGATTGCCCGGCGAGCGACCCATGACAATGGAAAAGGCGGGCACCGGCCCGCCTGTCCTCAAGTCTCTGCCAATGCCGCTAGAACAGCCGCAGCACGGCCTGGTCGGCCTGCGAGGCCATCGACAGCGCTGTCGAGGACAGCTGCTGGCGGGTCTGCAGCGCGAGCAGGTTCGCGGCTTCCTGGTTGGTATCGGCCAGCGTCAGGTTCGCGGCGCCGGTTTCCAGGGTGTTGATCATCGACTTGGTGAAGTCGTTGCGGTTCTCGACGATCGACAGGTTCGAGCCGAAGGCTGAGGCCTGCGAGCGGAGCTTGCCGAGAGCATCGCCGAGCTTGCCGAGACGGGCATCGAGCGAGGCATCGCTGTCGAAGTCTGCGTCCACCGCGGAGGCGATACCGAGCGTCGTGTTGTTCACCGAGGTTGGGTCGCCATCGGAATCCTTGGCCTGGATATCGATGGTGGAGGTGCCGGTCTCGTTGAATGTCAGCTTCAGCTTGTCGCCGCGTAAGAGGTTGATGCCGTTGAACGAGGCGTCGTCGGCGAACTTGTCGAGCTGGTCGCGCAACTCGTTGAACTGCTTGACGAGATTCTTGCGCACCTCGTTGCCACCGATCTCGGCAGTGCCCGAGGTCCCGTCGATCTCGCCGTCGGTTCCGACGCCCTTGACGGTCAGCTCTTCGGTCGAGAGGTTCTCGATCCGGAGCTTGCCGTTGTCGTTGGAGGCGCGGACCTTGTCCTTGAGGCTGGTGTTGGTGTTGATCGACTGGACGAGCTGGTCGACCGAATAGGTGCCGGCTGTGGCGCCGGCGGTCACGCCGGGAGAAGCGCCGAACACTGCAGCAGCACCAGCCCCGCCGACGGTGACGGAATTGGAGCCATTGGCCTCACCCTGGAGGTCGATGCGGTTGCCGCTGCCTCCCACCGTGACGCCCGACACTCCCTGCGCCGTCAGCTGCGACTGGATGTAGCTACGGGCCGTGGTCGCGTCGGGGGCGTTGGAATCCGTAAGGTTGATCGTCGCGGTGTTCGTGCCGTTGCTGATGGTGATTGGTGCCGACGGTGTACCGGCCTGCGCGGTGATGCCGAACGTCGCGTTTACGTTGCCGCCAACGTCCACGTCGCCGTCGACGGCCGAAATCGACAGGTTGCTGCCCGGGCCTGCCGTGCTTGCAATGGTGATGTTGGTGCCGTCGTTGGTTACCGATGTGGCGAAACCATCCGCCAACAGTTGCCCCTCGAGCAACTGGGTGAGCTCATTGATGTCGTCGACGACGTTGTCGTTATTGCCATACATCGAAAGCTGGAAGCTATCGATCGTTATGGGCCAGGAAACGCTGCCAAAACCCCCGGTTTGAGAGAGTTGGAACGCGACCGCGTCGGAGCCGCTGAACCCCGTCGTATCGGCGTTGAAGGCGAAGGACACCGAACCGTCGCCAGGCGGGACGAAATCCGCTGACGCCGCAACCGTCGACTGCACCGCGCCGGCGCTGCCCAGCGATACGCCGACGGCGGTGCCGCCAACGGCGCCGCCGGAGAACTCGAGCAGGCCGGTGCGGCCCGGATCCATGGTGAAGGACTGGGTCTTGAACGACTTGTCCTGCCGAGCCTGGCGCAGCGTCGACTGCATCGACTCGACCGTCTTGGTGATCGAACTCAGGCCGTTGTCGGCGGCCTCGATGGTCTTGATGCCGTTCGACATCAAGTCCAGCAGGTTCGACATGTCACCGGCGCGGCTGTTCAGCGACGCTGCAGTGAAGAAGTTGGTGGGGTTGTCGAGTGCCGAGTTGACCTTGAGGCCAGTGGCCAGGCGCTCCTGCGTCTTCGCCATCGAGGTAGCGGTCGATTGGAGCGAAAGCAGGTTCGAGCGAACCGCCTTGGAGAGGTTTACTTCGGCCACGTCACAAACCTTCTGGTCTGTCTAGCATGCCCGCATCCTGGGGCCCGGCTCGTCACAATGAGTATCTATCGAGCCACAGGTGCAAACGGCCGGTTAATCGGGTTGCGAAAACAGTCTAGCCCAAAAGAAAAAGGCGGGCCGGAGCCCGCCTTCGCCTTGTCTTGCGACTGACTTCTTAGAACAGGCGAAGCACGGCCTGATCGGCCTGCGAGGCCATCGACAGAGCCGTCGAAGACAGCTGCTGGCGGGTCTGCAGAGCGAGCAGGTTCGCTGCTTCCTCGTTCGTGTCGGCAAGCGTGAGGTTCGCCGCACCGGTCTCGAGGGTGTTGATCATGTTCTTGGTGAAGTCGGTGCGGTTCTGCACGATCGACAGGTTCGAGCCGAAGGCCGAAGACTGCGAACGCAGGTTGCCGAGGGCGTCGCCCAGCGTGCTCAGCTTGGCGTCGATCGACGCGTCGCTGTCGAGGTCCTTGTCGGCAACGGTGGTGATGCCAAGCGAAGTGTTGTTGATCGAGGTGGCAGTGCCGTCGGCATCCTTTGCCTGGATGTCGATGGTCGACGTGCCGGTCTCGTTGAACGTCAGCTTCAGCTTGTCGCCGCGGAGCAGGTTGATGCCGTTGAAAGAGGCGTCATCAGCCAGCTTGTCGAGCTGGTCGCGCAGTTCGTTGAACTGCTTGGCCAGGTTCTTGCGGACGTCATTGCCACCGATGTCGGCAGTCCCGGTGGTGCCGTCGACTTCACCGTCGGTACCAACGCCGGTAACGGTGAGGTCTTCGGTCGAGAGGTTCTCGATGCGAAGCTTGCCGCCGTCGTTGGAAGCGCGGATCTTGTCCTTCAGTTCGGCCTTGCCGTTGATCTCGGTAACGAGAGCATCAACGGTCTTCACCGCGCCGGGCGCGACCGTTGCAGCACCAGCCGCCGAGGTGCCGGCGTCAAGGCCGATACCGGTGATGGTGGTGTCGGTGTCGGCGTCAGTCTCGGCGAAGTTGGTCACCGCAACCGCCGAGCTGGCGCCCGTGGTGGCCGAGGTCAGCACCAGCTTGCCGCCGCCGATCGAGGCGGTGACGCCGGTGACGCCCTGGGCCGTCAGAACGGCGTTCAGTTCGGCAACGTCGTCGAGCGTGTCGTCATTGTTGCCGACGGTCGCCAGAGCGGCCTGATCGATGGTGACGGTCGTCGCGGCACCGCCGTCGACGGCGATATCGAATGAGATATCGTCGGCTGCGTCGGTGAAGGTCACGGCCGCGAAGTTGGCGGTCGAGGTGAAGGTACCAGCGGTAGCGGCAGAGCCGGCGCCGGTGGTGTTCAGGTTAACGCTGACAGCCGTGGCGCCGACGGCGCCGTCCTTGAACGACAGCGTCTTCACCGAAGAGGTGCCGATCGAAGTGGAGTCGATCGAGAAGGACTGGGTCTTGAACGACTTGTCCTGGCGCGCCTGACGGAGCGTGGACTGCATCGACTCGACGGTCTTGGTGATCGACGAAAGGCCGTTGTCCGCGGCTTCGATGGTCTTGATGCCGTTGGACATGGAGTCGAGCAGGCTCGCCATATCCGAAGCACGAGAGTTCAGCGAAGAAGCGGTGAAGAAGTTAGTCGGGTTGTCGAGCGCCGAGTTCACCTTCAGACCGGTGGCGAGACGCTCCTGCGTCTTGGCCATGGACGAAGCGGTGGACTGGAGGCTCAGCAGGTTCGAGCGAACTGCCTTTGACAGATTTACATCAGCCATTTTGGAGGCCCTTTCTGGGTCCGTACTCAGTTACTAACCGTCTCTCCTGAGACGTCCCGGATCATTGGTCCCCACCGGCAAAAGAAGTCTTAAGTTCGTCCCGCGAATTGAAGTTTGTTGGTGGCATTCGAAGCAAAGTTAATGACTTGTTTTCTCAATGCTTCGAACTGGTACGCAATGGCGCGTAGAACGAAAAAAGGCGGGCCGAAGCCCGCCTTTTCGTGTCTGGAGGCGTTCGCCCTTAGAACAGGCGGAGCACAGCCTGGTCGGCCTGCGAGGCCATCGACAGTGCGGTCGACGACAGCTGCTGGCGGGTCTGCAGGGCGAGCAGGTTTGCTGCTTCCTCGTTGGTGTCGGCCAAGGTCAGGTTCGCCGCGCCGGTTTCCAGCGTGTTGATCATGTTCTTGGTGAAGTCGGTGCGGTTCTGCACGATCGACAGGTTCGAGCCGAAGGACGACGCCTGCGAGCGGAGCTTACCGAGCGCTGAGCCCAGGATCTCGAGCTTGGCGTCGAGCTTGGAGTCCGCGTCGAAGTCGGAGTTGACGACGTGGTCGATGCCGAGGGTCGTGTTGTTGATGGCGATCGGGTCGCCATTCTCATTCTTGGCCTGGATGTCGATGGTCGACGTGCCGGTCTCGTTGAACGTCAGCTTGAGCTTGTCGCCGCGGAGCAAGTTGATGCCGTTGAAGGACGCATCGTCGGCGAACTTGTCGAGCTGGTCGCGCAGTTCGTTGAACTGAGTGACGAGGTTCTTGCGAACGGTATTGCCACCGATGTCGCCGGTACCGGTGGTGCCGTCGACCTCACCGTCGGTACCAACGCCGGTCACGGTCAGCTCTTCGGTCGAGAGGTTCTCGATGCGGAGCTTGCCGTTGTCGTTGGAGGCGCGGATCTTGTCCTTCAGCGAGGTGTTGGTGTTGATCTCCTGGACCAGCGCATCGACAGTCTTCACTGCACCGGGGGCGACCGCTGCAGCACCGGCCGCCGAGGTGCCGGCGTCGAGGCCGATACCGGTGATGGTGGTGTCGGTGTCGGCGTCAGTCTCGGCGAAGTTGGTCACGGCAACCGACGAGTTGGTGCCCGTGGTGGCCGACGTCAGCACCAGCTTGCCGCCGCCGATCGAGGCGGTGACGCCGGTGACGCCCTGGGCCGTCAGGACGGCGTTCAGTTCGGCAACGTCGTCGAGCGTGTCGTCATTGTTGCCGACGGTCGCCAGAGCGGCCTGGTCGATGGTGACGGTTGTCGCGGCACCGCCGTCGACGGCGATATCGAATGAGATATCGTCCGCTGCGTCGGTGAAGGTCACGGCCGCGAAGTTGGCGGTCGAGGTGAAGGTACCAGCGGTAGCGGCAGAGCCGGCGCCGGTGGTGTTCAGGTTGATGCTGACCGGTGCAGTGCCGACGGCGCCGCCCTCGAACGAGATCGTCTTGGCAGTGGTGGTGCCGATCGCGGTCGCATCGAGCGCATAGGACATGGTCTTGAACGACTTGTCCTGGCGCGCCTGACGCAGGGCCGACTGCATCGACTCGACGGTCTTGGTGATCGAAGTCACGCCGTTGTCGGCGGCTTCGATGGTCTTGATGCCGTTAGACATCGAGTCCAGCAGGTTTGCCATGTCGGACGCACGACTATTCAGCGACGCGGCAGTGAAGAAGTTGGTCGGATTGTCGAGCGCAGTGTTCACCTTGAGACCGGTGGCGAGACGCTCCTGCGTCTTGGCCATGGAGGCAGCGGTGGACTGGAGGCTCAGGAGGTTCGAGCGAACCGCCTTTGACAGGTTAACTTCCGGCATGGGTGAAATCCCTTCTGGCTAAATCGATAATCTCGTCCTGAGATTGAGCTGATCGTAGCCTCGGCCGGCTTAAGAATGGTTAACGGGATGCTTCCTGACGCAGTTAATTTTGTGTTCCATGACACGGCTGTGTCACACGTAAAGCCTTGGTATGCCTGATAAAAGCGACGCCACGGCAATTCCTGCCCAGCATCGCCGCGCCGGCCCGGAGTTAGGGAATCGAGATGCGGCGGGGCAGAATCGAGGTCGGTCAGACCCGTCGGTCGTGGAGCGCGAGCGAGCCCTGGGCGGGCAGGTCGGCGCTGCCCAGCCGCAGGATGATCTCGCGGTCGCTTGTCGGCTTGGGCGGCAACTGCCCTGAGAGCAGTGCGGCCGCGAACGCGGATCCCGGCGGCGGTGGCGGCGCAGGCAGCGGCGGCAGCAAAGACGCGAGGCTGTTCTGCGAGGGCGGCGGGGGAGGGGTGTCGGGCTGGTCAGAACCGGCGCGGGAATCGCCCAGCAGTGAGCGCGAACGATAGTCCGCGACAGCTCCGAGTCCCGTGCTGATCGGTTCGGGCGCTATTCTGGCGCTCATGACCGGCATTCCCAATTACCAACTGGCTGGGAAGCATGCCGGTCCCGGCTTTCGTCCGGCTTTCGCGGTTCGGGACAATTTTCGGAAAACTGTAGCGATCAGAGCGCCCTGTTGATCGATACGCCGCTGGCGATCTGCGGCGGCTGGCCGGCGATCTCGCCGTTGGCGCCGTAGGTCTTGGGGCGTGCTTTGGCGCTCATCGCCTTGGCCACGTCCGTGAGCAGGTCCTCGGTGATCGACCGAGCCGTGGCGATAACGCGCAGGTTTTCCGCCATCTGCATCGCCAGCTTGTCATGGCCGCCGAGCAGCGCCTCCACCAACTCCGGCGCTTCGGCCCGGAGCCGAGGCCCCTGCCGCTGCACCGATCGGGCGAAGCCCATGTAGTCCTGCGCCAGCCGGGTCTTTTCGGCAGTCAGCTCGCCGGCATCCTTGGCGCGGCCGGCGCGGAGCAGGGTGGTTTCCTGGTTCAGCACCACGACCAGGCTCTCGAGCGTTTCCATGGCGAGCCCGCAGAGTTCCGCGGCGGGCAGAGAGTCGAGGGCCGCGAGGCGTTCGGCAGCAGCATTCATCATTTACAGCGCTCCACTGATCTTTGTTGGCGTCGTGTTCTTGGGGATCGAGTTCTGCGCGGCTTCCTGCGCCGCGATGAGGTCCGGCAGCAGGGCGTCGGCGAGGCCCACACCACCCGAGCGGGCCAGCACGTCGGCCATCTGTTCGGCCTGCATGCCGCGCCATGTCTCCTCGGCGAAGCCGCCGCCCATGGCGCTTTCGTCGGTCTTCAGCGAGGAGAACATTTCCTTCATCAAAGTGTTGAGGAAAACACCTTCAAGGTCCTTTGCCTGCTCGCGAAGATGTCCAACCTGGGCAGGCGAGAGGGTGGTCGTCTTGCTTTGGCCGGCGTAGCCGAGGCCAGAGGCGGAACTCAGCATCACAGCACCTCGATCTCGGCCTGCAGCGCGCCTGAGGCCTTCACTGCCTGCAAGATGGCGATGAGATCGCGCGGGCTGATGCCTAGAGCGTTGAGGCCGTCGACCAGTTGCTGGAGGCTGACCGATTCCGGCACCACTGCGAGTTTGGTCTCACTGGTGTTTACGGAGAGGTCGGTGCGCGGCTCGACCGCGGTCTGCCCCAGGCTCAGCGGATTGGGCTGCACCACCGTCGGGCTCTCGGCGATGGTCACCGTGAGGTTCGATTGCGCCACCGCGACGGTCGAGACCCGCACATCCTTACCCATGACGATGATGCCGGAGTTCTCGTCGATGACAATCTTCGCGGGCAGGTCGGTTTCGATCACCAACTGCTCGATATCGGTGAGCAGGTCGACAATGTTGCCGTTGAAGTTGCGGGGCAGGTTGAGCCGGATGGTCGCCGGATCCTCAGGCGTCGCGCAGGGCACGCCGATGAAGTCGTTGATGGCGAGGGCGATGCGCCGCGAGGTGGTGAGGTCGGGGTTGCGGAGCGCCAGCCGCAGCGTGCGTTGCGCGCCGAGTACGAAGCCGATTTCGCGCTCGATCAGGCCGCCCGAGGAAATGCGACCGGTCGTCGGGACGCCCGACACCACCGAAGCGGCGTCGCCTTCGGCCGAGAAGCCGTTGATGGTCACCGAGCCCTGGGCGATTGCGTAAACCTCGCCATCGGCCCCGAGCAGCGGAGTTACCAGCAGTGTGCCGCCCTGCAGGCTCTTGGCGTCGCCGAGAGCGGCGACGTTGACGTCGAGCCGCGAACCCTGGGTGGAGAAGGCCGAGAGGTTGGCCGTCACCATCACAGCGGCGACGTTGGCGGTTCGCATGTTCTCGCCGCGGGTGTTGACGCCCAGCCGTTCCAGCATCGCCTGCAAGCTCTGCTTGGTGAAAGGCGAGTTGTTGAGGCCGTCGCCGGTACCGTTGAGGCCTACGACCAGGCCATAACCGACCAGCTGGTTGTCGCGCACGCCCTCGATGTTGACGACGTCCTTGATGCGGGCCGCGGCGGCGTAGGTAACGCTCGGCTGCGGCACGAGCAGCACTGCGGTCATCAGGCCGAGCAATGCGCGCTTGAGATTGATTTTAGCCATCTGGCAGTCCCCGAAAGTGCGGCACATCCCCATGCGCCGTGATTGCCAGTGGTGTTGCGAGAACCGTGCCAAGTTTGATCGTTTGAACTAGTGTATTGAAATTGCACATAAAAACAGAAAACCAGAGTGCCGGTGGAGGCCGGGTCGGCAAGTCCTGCCGGGCGGGTTAACGTTTGCTTAACCGCTGACGGCAGATTTTGCCGGGCAGGCGACGAGACGGGTGAGTCCGGTGCGGATCGAAAACAATGCGCGGGTAGGCAATGTGGCGGGGCGCTCAGCGGCCGGTCGCAGCTCGTCCGGCGCGGCGTTCGAGATCGGGCAGGGGCCGCAGGCGCAGGAAGCTCGTCCCACCGCCACGATCGCCGCCGCCACGTCGCTTGACGCCCTGTTGGCGCTGCAGGCGGTCGAGGATCCGCTACTGAAGCGCAAGAAAGTGGTTCGCCGCGGCGCTCAGCTGATCGATACGCTCGAGGGGCTGCGCAGCGACCTACTGGTCGGCCGGATGGCCGAGGGGCGCCTCAACCAGCTCATGGCTGTGTTGACCCAGGCGCGGGAGCGGAGCGAGCCCGGATTGGACGCGCTGCTCGACGATATCGAGCTCAGGGCTCGCGTCGAGCTGGCCAAACGCGGACTGTACCTCGGCTGACACAGTCGGGAACTACCTGCTCACGTGTTAATCACCAAGCTTTTGAACACTTGCAGAACATACCCTTACGCCACTATAAGGCCCGCCATTAGGGGCGTTTTGGAATCGAGTCAGAATGTCGACTGAAGTTCTTGAATACCGACCTACTCAGGACGAACCATTTATGAACCCGCGGCAGCGGGAGTACTTCCGGCAGAAGCTGGAGCGGTGGAAGAGCGAGATCCTCGCAGAAAGCCGCGAAACGCTCGAGAACCTGCAGGAAGAAAGCCAGAACCATCCGGACATGGCCGACCGCGCCTCCTCGGAGAGCGATCGTGCCCTTGAGCTCCGCACCCGCGATCGGCAGCGCAAGCTGATTTCAAAGATCGACGCGGCGCTCAAGCGGATCGAGGACAACACCTACGGCTACTGCGAAGAAACCGGCGATCCGATTGGTATCGCCAGGCTCGACGCCCGGCCGATCGCCACGCTCTCCCTGGAAGCCCAGGAAATGCACGAGCGGCGCGAGAAGGTGTACCGCGACGAGTGATAAGCAAGGCCCGCAGCGATGCGGGCCTTCTTGTTTTGGCTTTCAGCCGGTTGCACAGACCGCTCAGTCAGCGGCCGAGCAGCATGCCGATCTTGGCGGCGACCAGCCGGGCCACGAACGTGAATGGCACGCCCCTGACGCTCGGCATGTCCGCGGGCAGCGCGACGTCATCGGGCGTGAACCTGGTGTTGATTCGCATCTCCAGCGGCGGAGCTTCAGCTGCGAACCGGTCGCGATAGATCGGCGTCCAGTGCAGGATCGGGGCCAGTTGCACCAGCATGGCGGAGTTGCAGCAACTGGCCACCATGCGGCTCGTGGTCGAGCTTGGCTTGAGCTTGTAGCTCTCCAGAAGCTCCGCGCCCTTTGTGCATCGGATGCGATCGTTGCGGTAGAGTGCGTAGGGCGTGCCAGAGCCGGCATCCAGAATCGCGGGCGCGCCGGGTAGGGCCTCGATCATGCGGGAGCCGGCCTGGCAGTCGTCGCAATGGCAGACGACGCTGATGACCGGCGCGCCGCTCATCTCGACCTCCACCTGGCCGCAAACGCAGCGTGCCACATACCGGGGCGTCCGATTCATCTCCCAGGGTTGCCGTAGGCGGCCAGAAATACGCGGACACCGGCCTCGGCATTGCGTCTGAGTTCCGCTAGCGAGGGTATTGCAGCGTCGCCGAGCAGCATGGCCTGGTTCAGCGGTGCCGACATGATCAGCCAGTTGAAGTGGGAAGCGGCGGTCGCGGGGTCGTCGATCTTCAGCAGGCCGCGTTGGGCAAGGCCCTGAAAGACCGAGGCAAGCATCGCTATGGCCCGCGCCGGTCCGCGCTCGTACAGCACCTTTGCCAGTTCGGGAAAACGCGTTACCTCGCCGATCACCAGGCGCCGCAACTGCATGATGCGGGGCGTCAGTACAACCGTGAGTTGCCGCAGGGCGTATTCGACCAGATAGGCCGCAAGGTCGTCGCCTTCGGGGAGCTGTTCGACATCGTTGTGCACGAGGTCGCCCGCGCCGGTCGTCATGCCGCTGACGATCTCGATGAACAGCGCCTCCTTGCTGGAGAAATGTTTGTAGACGGTCTGCTTGGATACCGCTGAGAGCGCCGCGATCTCATCCATGTTGGTACCGAGGTAGCCGCTCTTCAGGAACACCTCGGTGGCCGCATCAAGGATCGCCCGCCGTTTGCGAGCGGAGCGCCCGTCGCTTTCCGCGTCCGTCGTTTGGTCGGTCACCTCAGATCCCATCGCCCCACTTCCAAAACGTCCACAGCCCGGATTGACAGAACAGTACTGGACAGTCTAGTTTCTGACAACATGCAGAACTGGACGGTCTAGTTCTGACTGGCGACCCTGTCGGCAGGCGGGGGCGGCGATCAGAAGCGGGAGAGTTGGATGCCAAACAGAAGCTTCATGCTGGCCGTCGCAGTAGCAGGCTCGGTGGCCCTCGCAGCGCCGCCGGTCCTGGCGCAGACCACGATCAAACCTCATTCCGATGTGCAATCCACAGGAGACGTCACCATGACCCAGTCGACCAGGTCAGCCACGCTCAAGGTTCCCGGCGCCACCCTCTACTACGAGGTGCAGGGAACCGGCCCGATGCTGCTCATCATCGCCGGCGGTCCGCAGGATGCTGGGGTGTTCGCGGAGCTCTCGAAGCACCTCGCCGACCACTACACCGTCGTCGCATACGATCCGCGCGGCAACTCGCGCAGTACATTCGACGGCGAGGTGAAGGCCCTGTCGATGGACGAGCAGGCCGATGATGCGGCGCGGCTGATCGAGGTGGTTGGCGGTGGCTCGGCCTATGTGTTCGGCACCAGCGGCGGCGCGCAGATCGGGCTGAACCTCACGGCGCGCTATCCGAAGCTGGTGAAGGCGCTGGTCGCGCATGAGCCGCCGACGGTGATGCTGCTCGATGATCCGACCGAGGCGATGGCCGTCGATCAGGACCTCTACGATACCTACAAGCGTGATGGCGTCGACGCCGCGATGGGCAAGTTCTTCGCCGACAATGGCCTCGAGGTGTCCGCTGACATGGGCGATGCGCCTCCCGAGTCCGCGATACCGCCGGAAGAGGTCGAGACCTTTGCCCGGGTCAGCGGCAATTTCGAGTACTGGCTGGCGCACGGCCTGATGCCGCTGTCGCTGTATCGCCCGGAGGTCGACACGCTCCGCAGCGGCGATCCGTCGATCGTCGTTGCCATCGGCGAGATGTCAAAGGGACAGCCGATCGAGGAGATGGGGTTGGCCTTGGCCCGCAAGCTGAGCGTGGCGCCGGTGCCGTTCCCAGGCGACCACATGGGCTTCGGTCCGCAGGCACCGCAGTTCGCCGAAGCGCTGCATCAAACGCTCAGCGCCAACTGAACCACCTACAGATCCCGGCCCCGGCCGGGATCTTCGTCGGCGCTCGCCTAGTGGAAAGCGCGGAAGGACGAGATGTTGCTATCCAGCCACCAGGGCAGGTTAGCGACATCACGATTGAAGGCCTCGCAGCGGCGGAAGTTGCGATCCTCGCACACCTGCACGGTCATGAAGCCGCGGATGCTGATCGAGGAAATGCGGTTGTTCCAGACGCCGAGATTGCTGTTGCTGTCACCGGGCCGGACACAGAAGCTGCGGCCGCGGAAGCGGACGTTCTCGTAGAAGCACGCGCCGCGGCCGATGGCCGAGCCACCACCGCTATCACCGCCGCCACCGGTGCGCGAGAGGAAGTTCTGCGATACCCAGCCGCTGGGACCGCCGTGATTGACCCAGCACCAGCCGCCAGTGCAGTTGCTCACCCGCACGCTCTGGCCGCTGCGCAGCACGTCGACGACGGCGTAGCTGGTTCCTGGCCCGCGCCGGACATTCACATTGGCAGTCGCTACGGCGTTGCCGACGCCGCTGCCGCCACCCGGATTGTCCGGGACGATGACGAATGTCTCCTGGGCAGATGCTTGGGTGAACGCCCCCAGGCCGGCGACCATAACGGCCGCCAGGAACAGTGCTTTCAGCATTTCGATCTCCTCACATGCGGCTGGCGGTGAAGACCCGCGGTCCCTTGAAGCGGACGCTGGGGCGATAGGTGCAGCGCAGCGACTGGATCAAGAGCGAGCCGATCCGTCCGAAGATGCGGCCGGCCGGCCGGCAATCCATCGTCGCGCGCTCCCACGCAACGCCACCGCCGCACGATGCGCGCTGGATGTCGGCGTGGATGTCCCGACCATTGGCGCGCCAGGTCAGCCGGCCGTCGCAGCGGACGCCTCCACCACGCACAGTGTAGGAGCCCGGCCGGGTCAGGCAGAAGTTGAACTGGTAGGGGCCGAACAGTGTCTGGTTGGCCCGGTAGCAGCCGTTGACTGGCACGCCCTGTGGATGATCGGGGACGATGACGAAGGGCTCCTGCGCAACTGACGGTGCTGGCAGCACCGGCGTCAGCAAGAAGCATGCGGAAACAAGCAACGTGAGGAGATTGCGCAATGTACGCTCCCGTACAAAGATGATGGAGAGTTGTCGGCTAGCTCTATGTCGTTGTTGATATCAAGTGACGGCGATATGAAGTACGATAACTGACCTTATCGGTTCAGAATGACTGAAGCTAGTCGTCAAATTGTTGAGATTCATTTGATGACACATGGACGAGCGCGGCGAGCGGAAGCTTAGTCAATGCCTGAGATTACTGATGGCGCGTTTACGCGGAGAGCCGATATGGCCCGCAGCAGGCTGCCCAGAGAGCTTGGCCACCCGAGGCAGGTGAGGGGGCGACGTTGAGCAAGCAGCCCGCCGCGCCGCGACAGATCCGCGAACCCTCCTATTTCGACGCCTTGGCCCCACTCGTGGTGCTGGCGGTGCTGATTGCCGGCGCCGTCATGCTGTTCGGGCTCGATGCAACAGATGGGCCGCTGCAGGTCGCCATCATCCTCGCCGCGATGTTCACCTCGTTCATTGTCATGAAGAACGGCCATAGCTGGGAGGAGGTGGCCGAGGCCGGACGGAAGGGCGTCTCCTCGGTGGTCAGCGCGATCTTCATCCTGTTCGCCGTCGGGGCGCTGATCGGCACCTGGAACATGTCCGGCACCATCCCGACGCTGGTGTACTATGGCATCCAGGTGATCAACGCCGACTGGTTCTATCTCGCTTCGGTGCTGGTCTGCGCCGCCATTGCCATGGGCATCGGAAGTTCATGGACCACCGCCGGCACGATTGGGGTGGGGCTCGTCGGGTTGTCGGTCCTCGCGGGCGTGTCGCCCGCCATCACGGCCGGCGCCGTGATTTCCGGCGCATATGTCGGTGAGAAGCTCTCCCCGCTGTCGGAGACCGCCATTCTCGCCGCGCAGCTCACCGGCACGACGATCTACGACCACCTGCGGGCGCAAATCTGGACATCGGTACCTGCGCTGGTCATCGCGGTGCTTGGCTTCAGCATCCTCGGCTGGGCGGACAGTTCCAGTGGCGCAGGCGACAGCGTTATCGCCTCCGAGCTGTCGGCGCTTTCGCACCTGTTCAACATCACGCCGCTCAGCCTCCTGCCGCTAGTGCTGCTGGTGGTGCTGTCGATCCTACGCGTGCCGCCATCGCTCGCCATCACCGGGTCGGCGTTGTGCGCCGCGGCGCTGGCCCCATTCCTGCAGGTCGAGGCGGTGCTGCGCTTCGTCAACGAGCCCTCACTGCCGCTCCCCGCTGCATTCATGAAGGCGGCTTGGGAGGCGATGTCGTCCGGCTTCCGGGCCAATTCCGGCATCGAGGTGGTCGACGGCCTGCTGTCGCGCGGCGGCATGGCGAGCATGCTGTTCACCATCTGGCTGATCCTCGGCGCACTGGTCTACGGCACGCTACTCGACGAGTTCGGCCTGCTGCTGAAGCTGGTGACCCCGGTGCTGATGCGGGCCCGCAGCACCGGCTCACTGGTCTCCACTGTGGTCGGCACCGCCTTCGGGCTCAATGTCGTGGCGGGCGACCAGTATGTCGCAGTGGTGCTCCCGGCGCGTATCTTCCGGGCCGAGTTCAGGAAGCGCGGCCTCGCGCCGACCAACCTGTCGCGCGCGGTGGCCGATGGCGGCAGCGTCACCTCGCCACTGATCCCATGGAACTCGTGCGGCGCCTACATGGCCGCCGTACTGGGGGTGCCAACGCTGGTCTACCTGCCGTTCTGCCTGTTCAACATCGCGAGCCCGCTGACCACCATGTTCTACGGCTTCAGCGGCATTAAGATCGAGCGGATCGACCCGCAGCACGCGGACGAGCCCACCGAAGTGGTGCCAACGCCCTAGGCGACAGCGGCGCGCGGCGTGTCGTCCAGCGCCCCGACCATGTACTGCACCAGCTCGGACGCATTGGTCTCGCCGGTCCGTTTCTCGGTCACCTTGCGCCCGCGATGCATCACCACGATGCGGTCGGCGACTGCGAACACGTCCGGCATGGTGTGGGTGATGAGGATCACCGGGACACCCTGGTCGCGGAGGCGTCGGATCAGCTCCAGCACCTTGTGCTGCTCGGGCACGCCCAGGTTGTTGGTCGGCTCGTCCATGATCATCAGCCGCGCCTTCCAGTAAATGGCTCGGGCAATCGCCACCGCCTGCCGCTGGCCGCCGGAGAGGCTCTCGATCGGCTGGGTCAGGCTGGGGAAGTGGATGTCGAGCGCTGCGAGGCTGCCTTCGGCCTCGACCAGCATCTGCCTGTCGTTCAGCGTGTTGATAAGGCCGCCCAGATAGCGGTGCTTCATCTCGCGGCCGAGGAAGATGTTGGCCGGCACGTCGAGGTTATTGGCCAGCGCGAGGTCCTGGTAGATCGTCTCGATCCCCACGCGACGTGCATCGATCGGGCGGGGAAAGCTCACGGGCTTACCCTCGAAGCGGATCTCGCCTCCGTCGGCCAGATGCACGCCCGAAACGCACTTGATCAGCGTCGACTTGCCGGCGCCGTTGTCGCCCAGCAACGCCACCACCTCGCCGGGATTGATGTCGAGGCTGACGTCGTTGACGGCGGTGAGGCCGCCAAAGCGCTTCACCATGTTGCGGATCGAGAGGACGGGCTCGGTCATGAGCGGCCTCCCCGGCGGCCGAGGATCAGGTCGCGCGACTGGTCGATCAGCACCGCGATGATCACCACCGCGCCGACGACGATGAATTGCCAGAACGCCGGCACGTTGAGCATCACCAGACCGGTAGTCAGCACTGCGATGATCAGCGCGCCGATCACGGTGCCGATGATCGAGCCGGCGCCGCCGAATAGGCTGACGCCGCCTATGATCACCGCGGCAATGGAGCTCAGGAGCAGTGCGTCGCCGATCACCGCCGAGCCGGCGGTGAACCGCAGCGTCGAAAGGAACCCGGCGACGCCGGCGGTGGCCGAGCTCAGCATGTAGAGCTTGATGATATGGCGATCGACCGGGATGCCGGTGCGCAAAGCCGCCTGCATGTTGCCGCCAATGGCGTAGGTGTGACGCCCGAACTGGGTGCGGCGGAGCAGGAAAATGCAGAGCATCACCACGATCGCGGTGATCACCACCGGCCAGGGGAGGATGCGGTCCATCTGGCGCAACAGTTCGCCGGTGACCTCGGGCCTGTCGAGCACGTAGAAGCCGCCGCCCTCGCCACGCACCCAGTAGAACAGCGACTCGTTGCCGTAGTCGCGGATTTCGGCGGGCAGGCCGATGACCGTGGTGTTCTCGGAAAACAGCAGCGCCATGCCCCGGACGATGAACGAGGTGCCGAGCGTGACGATGAAGGCCGGCACCTTAAGCTTGGCGATGATCAGCCCGTTGCAGAGCCCGACCACCGCCGCACCGCCGACCGCCGCGATGAAGCCGAGCACCACCGACAGGAACAAAGGCACGCCGGCATTGTACGAGGCGCGGATCGCATGGGCCGACAGGACCGAGGCAAGGCTCATCACCCAGCCGACGCTGAGGTCGATGCCGGCGGAAATGATGACGAAGGTCTGGCCCAGCCCGAGCAGCAGCACCGGCACGATAGCGACGAGAATGTTCTGGCTATTGCGAACGGAAAGGAATGTTGCCCCGCCGAACAGCGGCACCGCGACGATGAAGAACAGGATCATCAGGGCGAGGAAGACCCACGCCCAGAGCCGGCTCGCCATCAGGATGAAGCGCTTGCCGGCCGAGAGGGTTGGCTCCTCGAAACCCGCCATTGCCTTGGTGTCCGCCACGTGGCCCCCGAAAACGCTCGAAACGACAGGTTATGCCGAGGGCGCCGCAGCGTCCTCGGCACGGCTAGGCTGGGGTACCGTCAGTTGCCGGTCTTGTAGATGAAGCGCGAGAAGTTCGGATCGGTGACGTTGTCCTTGTCGAGGATCGCGAAACCGGTCTCGACGCGCTTGGGCAAGCTGGTCACGCCCGCTGCATCGGCAACCGCGAACTGCACGGCCATGTAGCCCATGTCGAATGGCTTCTGTGCCAGCACCAGCGACACCACACCCTTGCCCATGAGCTCGATGGCCTCGGCCGTCGCGTCGTAGGCCACAACCTGCACATGCCCGCCGAGCCCGGCATTCACCACCGCATTGCCAGCGCCACCGGCGCTGAACACGTTCGTGCCGAAAACGCCGGCGAGGTCGGGGTTCTGCTCGATCACGGCAGCGGTCTGCTGCGCGGCCTTGTTCTGGTCGTCGAGGTTGTAGTCGGGCCCCAGCACCTTGATGTCGGGGAACTCGTTCTTCATCACCTCGGCAAAGCCTTGCTCGCGGCCTTCGACCGACGAGACGTTGGGGTTGGTGGAGTTGATGTAGACCGTGCCCTTGCCGCCGATCGCCTTGGCGAGGCCGCGGGCCGAGATGCGGCCGCCT
Source organism: Devosia sp. P2_G7 (assembly GCF_056403495.1). NCBI lineage: Bacteria > Pseudomonadati > Pseudomonadota > Alphaproteobacteria > Hyphomicrobiales > Devosiaceae > Devosia > Devosia sp. P2_G7. The sequence goes on along the minus strand of NZ_JBFUFI010000004.1, from coordinate 209,135 downwards.
TCGACGTTGTCCGAGCCGATATAGCTGATCGGGAACTTCACCGGGCCGTTGGCGTAGTCGCCATCACCGAGGAAGGTGTCCACGGTGATGATCTTGATGCCGGCATCGAGCGCTGCCTGCAGCGGCGCCACCATCTGGTCCTTATCAGTTGGCGCGGTGATGATGTAGTTGAGGTCGCCGCGGGCGACCAGCGCATCGAGGATCGGGGTCTGCGCCTCGACGCCCCAGGTCGGCGGCACCTGGGTGACGACTTCGACACCGAGGTCCTTGGCCGCGGCTTCGACGCCAAGTTGCATCACTTGGTAGAATGGGTCGACCACGCCCGGCAGGAAGCCGATCTTGATATCGGCGGCCGAAACGACGGCAGTTGAGAGCAGAAGCGTGCCCAACAGGGCAGCAGTCATAGTCGACGCACGACGCATCGCAGTCCTCCCCTCTATTGTTATGGCCCGGCGGCTCCTTAGAACTCCACCGCCGGATGGCTAACGATAGGCCCGCACAGTCATATTTGTAAACTGGTTGGATAAATTCTTGACCGTCACTTAGCCGAGCGCCACTTCGCGCTGGATTCCGATCGCCCCGAGGAAATCGCGATCATGGCTCACCACCAGCAGGGCGCCGTCGTACGCGCTCAGCCCGGCCTCCACCGCCTCGATGGCGTGGATGTCGAGATGATTGGTCGGCTCGTCGAGGATCAGCAGCTCGGGCGGACGTCCGCTGCCGAGGGTGCAGGCCAACCCCGCGCGCAGCATCTCGCCGCCGCTCAGCTGGCTCACCGGCTTCAGTGCCGCATCGGCCCGGAACATGAATCGGGCAAGGGCGGCGCGCGCAGCGTTCTCGGCATCGTCCGGGTTCAGCCGCAGATAGTTTTCGCGGATGGTTTGGCCCGGATCGAGCAGGCTCACCTCCTGGTCGAGCAGGGCGTGCCGCCGGGCGATCCGCACCGCGCCACTCACCGGCGCAAGCGCACCGGTGATCAGCCGCAGCAGGCTCGTTTTTCCCGACCCATTCGGCCCAGTGATCGCAACGCGCTCGGGCCCGGTGATCGCAAGGCTGAGATCGCGGATCAGCGGAGCCTCGAGCACCGGACCGCCGGTTAGCCGGTCGAGCTGCAGCACGGTCGTGCCGTTCGAGAGGCCGCTCGGCTCCAGCTTCACCGCCATCGGCTGCAGCACTTCGATCTCCAACTTGGCGGCGACCAGCGCGCTGCTGGCCGAGGCGCGACGGCGTTCGCTGAGCTTGGCCTGTTCGCCGCCGGTCTTTTCCGAGTTGTCTTTCATGCCGCCCAGCATGATCCGCGGGATATCGCCTTTGGCTGCCTTTCGGGCGCCGGCTCCGTCCTTCTTGGCTTTGCGCTCGCGCATCATCTGCGTCTTGCGGTCCAGTTCGCCAAGCGTGCGACCCGCTGTGGCGAGGCCATGCTCCGCTGCCGCTAGTTCGGCGTCCTTCCGCTCACGATAGAGGTCCCAGTTGCCGCCATAGGTGCGGGCGCCGAGCGTCGTCAGTTCGACAATCGCGTCCATCTCCCTCAACAAAGCCCGGTCGTGGCTGACGACGATCGCGCCGCCGCGCCAGCTCCGCAGCAGCTCTGCCACCGCAGCTCGCCCGTCACGATCGAGATTGTTGGTCGGCTCGTCGAGCAGCAGCATGTCCGGCTGGTCAAGCAGCAAGGCGGCCAGAGACAGCCGCGTGTGCTGCCCACCGCTGAGTGTCGCAATCGAGCGGTCGAGCGTCAGCGGCGGCAGGCCGACTTCGGCAAGCTCCGCCTCGATGCGCGAGGGCAGCAGCCAATCGGCCTCGGCGGCATCATCCACCGTACCGGCGCCGGCCTCCAGCCGGTCGAGCCGTGCCAGTTGTTCGGCACAACCAAGGGCCTCGGCGACGCTGGCGTCCGAGCGCTGTACCGCTTGCCGCAGCACGCCGAGCGTGCCCGACACGACAATCTCGCCGCGCGACGGCGCGAGTTCGCCAACCAGCAGCTTGAGCAGCGTGGTCTTGCCGGTGCCGTTGCGGCCGATCAGGCCGGTACGGACGGGGCCGAACGAGAGGTCGAGGTCTGAGAAGAGAGTGACGCCACTAGGCGTCTTGTAGCTCACTGCTTTGAGCGAAATAGAACCGGGCATAGTTGGACTCCGGGTGACGGATCAGGGTGTTTTGATCGGTCAGTCGGTCGTCCATCGGGCACCAGCCTGTTGAGTTGCGGATGGCCGGAAAATAGGTACGTCGGCCCGGATGTCAACCTCAGGGCGGATCGATGGTGCGGTTGGCGGCGATTGCCGCGAACCAGTTGGGCGGGCGCTCGATCATCCGCCGCACCACCGGGCGTTCCGGCCCCTGATGCAGGTTGCGCAACTGCTCGCCGATCACCTCATCGGCGTGCGTGAGGCGTTGGTTGTGCCGCGCATACTCGGTCCAGGTCGGGCTTTTGTAGCTCTCGATCCAGACGTCAGTCTGGCTGAGATCGCGGCGCAGCACCCATTCGCGAGCGCCATCGCGCATCCGCACCCGCTTCCGGTCCGCCATCACGCGCAGGAATTCACGCACGTCCTGCGGCCGGATCTTGTACTCGATGCTGATGACGATCGGACCGGAGCGCGGCTCGATCGGCAGGCTGATCTGCGGCTCCTGCCAGCGGTTCGCCGGATCGAGGTCGAGCATAACGCGCGGCGGAATTGCCAGCACCAGCCCGACAGCAGCGCCGACCACCAGGGCGATCGCCGAGGCCAGAAGGGCGGTGCTCACGCCGAACTCCTCGCCGGCGAGACCCCACAGCCAACTACCAGCCGCGAGGCCGGCAAAGGTCGCCGTCTGGTAGAGCGACAGCGAACGCCCCACCACCCAACGCGGCGTCGAGAGTTGCACCGTCACGTTGAACAGGGTCAGCGCCAGCACCCAGCAAGCGCCGCCGAGCAGCAGGGCAACGCCCGTCAACCAGGGAGAGGGGCTGAGCCCGGTGGTCGCAGCGCAGGCGGCAAAGCCGAGGAATGCCAGGCGGACAATCGCTTCGCTGGAGAACTGCTCTGCCAGCCGGGCGCTGACCAGCGCGCCGCCCACGGCGCCAAGGCCGAAGGCGCCAAGCAGCAGACCATAGACCAGCGGGCCGCCGTCCTGGATCTGGCTCGCCACCACCGGCAGCAGCGCCAGCACCGAGCTGGCGGTGAGGCCGAAGATGAAGCTGCGGACCAGCACCTTTCCCATCTGCGGCGACAGCGCCATGTAGCGAACGCCGGCAAACATCGCCGCGCCAACCGCCTCACGGGGCAGGCCGGCCGGGGTCGGTGCCGGCTTCCAGCGCAACAGCACAAACAGCAGCCCGAGATAGCTGAAGAGGTTCACCGCAAACGCCGCTGCCGCTCCTGCGACGGCCACGATGATGCCGCCGACCGCCGGGCCGAGGCTACGCGACAGGTTGAAGCCGATGGAGTTGAGCGCCACCGCCGAGCCGACGCTGGAGCGCGGCACCAGGTCGCCCACCGAGGCTTGCCAGGAGGGGTTGTTCATGGCCGTGCCGCAGCCGATGAGGAAGGTGAAGGTCAGCAGCAGCCACGGGGTGATCAGCCCCATCAGCGCGGTGATGGTCAGCAGCGCCGACACCGCCAGCATGAAGAACTGCGCCGCCAGCATCACCCGGCGGCGCGGGAAGTTGTCGGCAATGGCCCCGCCGAGCAGCGAGAACAGCATGATCGGCAGCGAGGTCGAAGCCTGCACCAGCGCCACCAGATCAACCGAGTTGGTCAGCGCCGTCATCATCCAGGCCGCGCCGACGCCCTGGATCAGGGCGCCGAAGCTCGAGACGAGGTTGGCGATCCAGATATTCCGGAATGTGCCGTGCTGCAGAGGCTGCAGGACCGATTGTCGATCCTTGGCCATAGCCGTCCTCCCGATCAGCCCAGATAGCGGCGCGTCAGGTGCTCCTGGAAGTGCTTGGAGTTCAGTTTCTCGCCGGTCGCGCGCTGCAGCAGGTCCGGGGTCGAGTACTTGCTCGCCTGGCTCCAGATCTTCTCCCGCCGCCAGTCGTTGATGCCGACGAAGCGGCCGTTGCGCATGTCCTCGCGGGCGCTGGGCTGGTCGCGCTCGATGGCGCTCCACAGCTGTGCCGCGATGATGGCGCCCAGCGTGTAGCTCGGGAAATAGCCGATGGCGCCCGACGGCCAGTGCACGTCCTGCATCGGGCCATCCTTCATATTGTCGATGGTCGAGAGACCCAGGTACTCACGCATCTTGGCGTCCCAGGCCTCCGGCACATCCTTGGGCGCGAGCTTGCCGCCGATCAGGTCCTGCTCCATCTCGAAGCGCAGGATGACGTGCAGCGGGTAGGTGGCCTCGTCGGCGTCGACGCGGATTAGGCCGCGCTCGATGAAGTGGACATGCGCCAGCACGTCCTCCAGATCCCAGCCGGCAATCGCTTCCTCACCGAGCTTCTCGCGCACGTGCGCCATGGCCCATTCCCAGAACTCGGGCGAGCGGGCGATCTGCTTTTCGACGAACAGGCTCTGGCTCTCGTGCATCGCCATGCCGCGCGCCCGGCCGACCGGCCAGTGCGTCCATTCCTTCGGCAATCCCTGCTCGTAGAGGCCGTGCCCGGTCTCGTGCAGGATGCCCATCAGCGAGGTAAGGAACTCGGCCTCGGTGTAGCGGGTGGTCATGCGGATGTCGGTCGGCACGCCGCCGCAGAACGGGTGGTGCGAGACGTCCAGCCGGCCATGCTCGAAGTCGAAGCCGACGGCCTCCATCATCACGAGGCCGAGGGCCTTCTGCTTATCTATGGCGAACGGCGCGTTCAGCGGCTTCAGCGGGCGCTTGGCCAGCTTTTCTTCCTGGTGGGCGAGCGCAGCCGGGATGAAATCCTTGAGGAACGTCTTGAGGTCGGCGAACACCGGCGCCACGTCCGCAACGCGGTTGCCGGGGTCGTACTGCTCCATCAGTGCATCGTAGGGCGAGAGGCCCAGTACATCGGCGCGCAGTTGCGCCTCTTCCCGCGCCGTCGCCACCAGCCCTTCGAACGCCGGCAGAAAGCCCGCCCAGTCGCCGGTCGGCCGCAGTTCGCGCCAGAGCTGCTCGGCGCGAATGCGGGCGTTCACTTGCTTGCGGACGAAATCGGCCGAGAGGCAGGTCATGTTGGTATGGACGCGGCGGAACTCACGGATCGCGAGCGTCTGCATCTCGTCCAGCGGCTCGGCCTCGGCATCGCCCAGCCAGTCGCCGACCTCCGGCGCCGTGGCCATCTCGTGGTACATGCCGGCCAGCGTCGACATGGTCTCGGCGCGCTTTTCGCCGCCGCCTACCGGCATCATCACCGCCTCGTCGACACCCAGCATCGACTGTGCGTGCTCGATGGCTTCGAGCTTGTGGCTCAGGGCATCGAGTTTGGAGAAGGCGGAATTGGCGGACATCAGAGTCTCCGAAATGCGAGTGGCGAGTAGTGAGTAGCGAATAGGACCGTAGAGGTCACGCCCAAACGATCGGTGCATTTGAATGGGGAAAGGGCGCAGCCGGGGAGACTGCGCCCTTGATGGCGGGCTCTATTCTGGAACCTGCCGGGGCCGACCGCACCAATGGGGGATTGCGCGCTCGGCGAGGGGGAAAGGGAATTAGAAGGGCAGGATGGCGTCGGCGATCTGCTGGCCGTAGCGCGGCTGCTGCACCTGGGTGATCTGGCCGCGGCCGCCGTAGGAGATGCGGGCTTCGGCGATCTTGGACGACGGGATAGTGTTGTCGGCGTGGATGTCTTCCGGCCGTACGATACCGGCGACGATCAGTTCGCGGACCTCGAAGTTCACCCGCACTTCCTGCCGGCCTTCGATCACCAGGTTGCCGTTGGGCAGCACCTGCACCACCACCGCCGCTACCTGGGTGGCGAGGCTTTCCTTGCGGTTCACCGAGCCCGAGCCGCCGTCGGCCATGTCGCCCGACGTCGTGAGCTTGCCCGAGGCCTGTACGTCCGCCAGCGGCACCTTGCCGCCGAAGATCGAGCCGAGCACACCCCCGACACTGCCTTCCGATGACGAGTTACGCTCGCGGTCAGTGGAGTTGGAGATCTTGGCGCTGTCGTCGATGGTGACCATAACCGTCAGGATATCGCCGATCTTTTGGGCGCGCTGGTCCTTGAAGAAGCCGCGGGCTTCGTTGGAAAACAGCGAGTTTGGCTGGTACGAGGCCACTACCGGCTCGGGCATCGGCATCTGCACCGGACGATAGCCGGCCTGCGCCGTGGGATCGGCAATGGCGGTCAACCGGGGCTGCTCGCCGACCGAGGCCAACTGGTCGAAGGTCGAGCATCCGGCGAGGAGCGCGGTGAGGGCGAGAGCGGCGAAGAGTTTCATCGGGTTCATTTCGTTTGTCCTTTCGCCCATCACAGCCCGGCGACCTGAAGCTTCGTGGCAGCGGTGGTTATCTCCACCGCGCCGTTGGCGGTCGCGACGCCGTTGAGGATTTTGCGCGTAACGGTGTTCATCACCTGCACCGGCTGGCCGACCACGGCATCGGCTAGCGACTGCCCGACCACCGTGAGAGTCATCGGACCGGTGCGCAGCAGCACGGTCACCTGGGTATTGCGGTGCACGGCCAATGGCTCGGTCACATCGGCGGCCTTCAGCATCACGCCAGCCCGCGAGTTGCGGCGCAGCTGTTTGCCGATCAGGTCGTCGAGGTTCTCGATGCCCGACTGGTCGGCGTAGTCCAGCGGCACGCGCTTCATCTCGATATCGTTCGGGCCGAGCACCGCGCCCGCCTTGAGCGAGGCGGCGAGGTGCGGAACCTCAACCAGCATGTCGAGGCTGCCTGATACATCGACCGGCAGTTCGACGCCGGCGATCTGGAAGCGGGCCACAAAGCTCGCTGCGCCCGGCTGATAGTGCAGCGCCAGCAGGGTCACCGGCGCTTCGACTGCCTCGGCATTGAAGCTGAGCGCCGGATCGGCGAAGCGGGCGTGAAGCTCGGCACCCGCAGGCAGCAACCCACGCTGTGCCAAGTCGGCGGAGATGAGACCCGAGAGCGTCGTAATATCCACCACCGTGACGCGGCGCTCGACGCGGACATTGAGCAGGCCATCCTGGCTGTAGTCGCCGACGCCCGCCTTGGCCGCCGCGGCACGCACGGCATCGAGGCTGACGATGCCGGTGGTGCCCGGTGCTGGCGCGCGGAACAGCGCGCGCTCGGCGAGGAGCCCCGCGTCCTCGAACATGTCGCCGACGGTGATGACCGGATGGTTGACCGAGACTTCCGCCTTGAGCACCGGCGCCGCAAAGGCGGTGGAGCTGGCGAGGAGGGAGAGCAGGGCAGGGAGGATGAGCTTGTGCATCTAGGTTCTCCCGGTCAGCGCAGCTGGCTTGCCGACTGCATCATCTCGTCGGCACCGGAGATGACACGAGCGTTCATCTCGTAGGCGCGCTGAGCGGCGATCAGGTCGGCGATTTCGGTGACGGAGTTGACGTTCGAGCTTTCGAGATATTCCTGCAGCAGGTCGCCCATGCCGTCCTGGTTGGGTGTGCCGACTTGCGCCGGGCCGCTCGAGGCGGTTTCCAGGAACAGGTTGTTGCCAGCAGAGGAAAGGCCCGCCTTGTTGACGAAGCGCGCCAGCTGCAGCTGGCCGACCGTGGTCGGGGTGGTGTCGTTGTCGAGGAACACTTCCACGGTGCCGTCCGGGCTGATCGAGACCGAGTTGGCGTTGCCCGGGATCGTGATGCCGGGCTGGATCTCGTAGCCGTCGACATTGACCAGCTGGCCTTCCGGGCTGCGCTCGAACGAGCCGTCGCGGGTGTAGCCGGTGCGGCCGTCGGGCATCTGCACCACGAAGAAGCCCTCGCCGCGGATGGCGACGTCGAGTTCCTTCTCGGTCGGCGCCACGGTGCCCTGGCTCATCACCCGCGGCGTGGCGGCGGTGCGGACGCCCGAGCCGATCTCGATACCGACCGGCGCCATCGTGCCCGTCTCGGAGGTCGAGCTGCCGGCGCGGCGCTGCGATTGGTAGAGCAGGTCCTGGAACTCCGCACGCGCCCGCTTGTAGCCGGTGGTGCGCATATTCGCGATGTTGTTGGAAATGACTTCGACGTTTCGTTCCTGGGCGGCCATGCCGGTCGAAGCGATGTAGAGGGCTTTCATCTTATGTGCTCCGATCAGCCGTTGAGGGTGCCGAGTTTCTGGATCGCCGTGCGGCGCTGGTCGTCTTGCTTGGAGATCAGCGAGGCGACGCTCTCGTAGGCGCGCTGCACGCGGATCATCTCGGTCATCTCGCCGACGCCGTTGACGTTGGATTTCTCGATCGAGCCCTGCAGGACGCGGGTGGCGGTCGCGTCGATCGGATCGGTGCCCGACCAGAGGTTGCTGCCTTCGCGCTCGGTGGCCTGCGGGTCGGCGAACTCGACGATGCGCAGGCGGCCCTTCTGGCCGGCGCTGGACGAGATCGAGCCGTCTTCGCCGATGGCGATGTCGGTCTCGCCGGCAGCGAACTGGATCGGCCCGCCATTGCCGAGCACCGGGTTGCCGTTGAGATCGACCAGCGTGCCGGTGGCATCGATCGCGAGGGAGCCGGACTTGGTGTAGCGCTCACCCTGGGGGGTCTCGACGGCGAGGAAGCCTTCGCCATCAAGCGCTACGTCCAGCGGATTGTCCGTCTGCACCAGGGCGCCACCGGTCATGTCGTGGATGGTGGTCCAGTCCTCGGTATAGCTCAGCGGCTGGTCGAGGGTCGGGAAGTCGCGGTCCTTGGCGACCGGCATCAGGTATTCCTCGAACAGCAGCTGTTCGGATTTGAAGCCGGTGGTGTTGATGTTGGCGATGTTGTTCGCCACCACGTCCATTTGCCGCTGCAAGGCAATCTGCCGCGACAGGCCGATAAGCTGCGCATTTTCCATGGCGCCAAGTCCCCGTTAAGTCCCCGAGCCGTCCGACCTCCCCAGGCCGTCAGGCTCGCTGTTAACAGTGCAGCAACCATGCCAAGTCGCGATCATTAGAAAAATCAACAAGTTAGCCTGAAAGCCAGCTCGGCAAAGCACTCCACCGGGCACGACGTGTGGCAAAAACTGCCCGGCAATTTGTGCCGCCTCGGGTCACTTCGTAACCAATCGTTAACCCTCGGGCGATTAGCTCGATCCTGACCGGAATCGTTCGGTGGGGCAGGGGTTTGGGGCATGGCGGCTGAAGCCGATATCGAGGGCGGCGAAGTCGCCGCTCCCGTAAAGAAGAAGCTTCCCATCATGCTGATCGCCATGATCGTGGCGGCCGCGGTGCTGCTGGGTGGCGGTGCGGCTACGTACTTCCTGCTGTTCTCGGCCCCCAAGGATGCCAGCGCCGAGGCGCACCTCGCGGCCGTGCCCGAGACCTTCATCTTCAACCTGCCCACCATGACGGTGAATCTGCGCGGCGACGGCGAGCGTGAGCAGTTCATGAAGCTCACCGTGGCGCTCGAAGTCGCCAATGAAGAGGTGATGACCGAGATCCAGCCGCGCATGGCCAAGGTGGTCGACGCTTTCCAGGTGTACCTGCGCGAACTGCGCAAGAGCGATCTCGAAGGCTCGGCCGGCATCTACCGGCTGAAGGAAGAGCTGCGCCGGCGCGTCAACATCGCAATCTTCCCGGCGCAGGTCGACTCGATCCTCTTCAAGGAAATCCTGGTGCAGTAATGGCCGGACCGGGCGAGCAGGACAAACTCACCGACGACTGGGGCCTCGACGGCGGCAGTTCGGCTGCGTCGCCTGCTGCAGGCGGCGAGGACGAGCTGGGCGCAGAGTGGGCGGCCATGCTCGAGAACGAGGGCGATGCCGGCGCGGCCGATCGCGTCCTGAACCAGGACGAGATCGACAGCCTGCTCGGTTTCGATCCCAATGCCGGCGGCGGCGCCGAACTCACCGGCGTGCAGGCGCTGATCAACTCGGCTCTGGTCAGCTACGAACGTCTGCCGATGCTCGAAATCGTCTTTGACCGGCTGGTCCGGCTGGCGACGACCTCGCTCCGCAACTTCACCTCAGACAATGTCGAAGTCGCGCTCGACTCGATCTCCTCGGTGCGTTTCGGCGACTATCTCAACTCCATCCCGCTGCCCGCGATCCTCTCGGTGATCAAGGCGGAGGAGTGGGAGAATTACGGCCTGCTCACAGTCGACTCGGCGCTTATCTACTCGATGATCGACGTGCTGCTCGGCGGTCGACGGGTCGGCGGCGCCATCCGCGTCGAGGGCCGGCCGTACACTACCATCGAGATGGCGCTGGCCCGCCGGATGATCGAGGTGATCCTCGAAGACACGCACCGCGCCTTCGAGCCGGTGACCGAGGTCAACTTCAAGGTCGAGCGGCTTGAGACCAACCCCCGCTTCGCCGCCATCTCGCGCCCGGCCAATGCGGCCATCCTAATCGAACTGCGCATCGAGATGGACGATCGCGGCGGCAAGATCGAAATCCTCTTGCCCTACGCGACGATCGAGCCGATCCGAGAGCAGTTGCTGCAGATGTATATGGGCGAGAAGTTCGGCCGCGACCCGATCTGGGAAGGCCACCTCGCCACCGAGATCTTTGCCGCCGATGTCGAGGTCGACGCGATCCTCCACGAAATGGACCTGCCTCTGAGCCGGGTGCTGACGATGCAGCCGGGCGACACCGTGATGTTCGATCGTACGCCCTCCGATCCGATCGGCCTGCGCTGCGGCGATGTCGAACTCACCGAAGCGATCATGGGGCACATCGGCAACCACGTGTCGGTGCGCGTGTCGCGCCCGCTTAACGGGCCGAAGGTAACGATGGCGGCCTTCGAGGCCATCGATGAAAACAAACGGGAGGGGCGCTGATGTTCGGTTTGCCGCTGGGTCTCGTGATCGAAACGCTGGTCACGATTTTGCTCGCTACGACAATCGGATATTGCGTGATCCTCAACCAACGCCTCAAGCGGTTGCACTCCGATCGCGGCGAGCTGAAGCAGATGGTCGCCGATCTGGTGCAGGCCACCGGTCTCGCGAACGCAGCGATCCAGGAGCTGAAGCACACAGCGCAGGAGGCCGAGACGGTGCTGGAAAGCCGGTTGGGCGAGGCGGAGCGGTTCGGGGTCGAACTCGCCAACCATGTCAGCGCCGGCCAACAGATCATGGACCGGCTGGCCCGCATCACCAGCGCCGCGCGTGGCACCCAGCCGTTCGACGATCGCCTCGATGAACCCAACAAGGTGCAGTCGGCGCTGCAGCAACTCTCGATGCGTCCCCGGATCAGGGGCAACGCAGCCTGATGAAGACGCCGCGCCTGCTCCCGGTCGTCATAGCTGCCGCCACCGCGCTCCTGCTCTTCAAGGGCATCGGGCTGGTGACCACTGGCGGCTATGTGCTGACCGGCACGGGCAGCGCGATTGCAGCTGGCGGTGCTGGCGGTGGGCACAGCGGTGGCGCGGCAACGGCAGAAGCCGGCACCGATCCGACGATGGCGCTGCCAGCCGACGCCACGATGGCCGATACCAGCCCGACGCTCGACGACGGCGCGCCGGTGCTGCCATTGGGTCCCGAGGATGCGGCTGAGGGCGGCGCTCACGGTACCGAAGTAGCCGCCACCGAACCCACTGAAGAGCCCGCTGCTGCGGACCATGCCGCGGCCCCCGTGGAAGTCGCCTGTCCGCCGGACGCTCCCGCCGAAGCTGCCGGCCAGGAGCCGCCCGCAGAAGCCGCCCCGGCAGCCGATGCCGGCGTCGTCGAATGCCCACCCGCGGCCGCGGTCAACGAGCACGGCGACGCCCTGCCGATGGAGGTGGACAGCGCCGGCGTGATGGCACCGATGGCGGTCGATGCCGGTAGCGAGGCCGACCTGCTGGGCCGGCTCGGCGAGCGCCGCGATGCCCTCGACTCGCGCGAAAAGGAACTCGATATGCGCATGGCGCTGGTCCAGGCCGCCGAGAAGCGGCTGGACGAGCGCACCGCCACGCTCAAGGCCATCGAGGCCAAGATCAATGCCCTGGTCGACGAGAAGAAGTCTGCTGAGAAGGAGCAGTTCACCAGCATCGTCGCCATGTACGAGACGATGAAGCCCAAGGAAGCGGCGACCATCTTCAACCAGCTCGATATGCCGGTGCTGCTGCGCGTTGCGCGCGCCATGAACCCGCGCAAGATGGCGCCGATCCTCGCCCGCATGGATCCGATGAAGGCGAAAAGCCTGACGTCCGGCCTGGCCCTCGAGGAGGCCGAGCCGACCCTCGACGTCGCGGCCGAAGACCTCAACAGCCTGCCGCAGATCGTCGGGCAGTAACTCCCGCTGAAGCCACGATTTCTCCTCGTTTCTGACGGTGCCGGTTAGGCCCCCGTTAAGCCCGCCTGCCTATGCTCGCCACACTAGAAGAGTGTAGGGCGGGCAGAAGCCGGCATGACATCACGGGTCGCATATCGGCGAGGGACGCTTGCGTTCCCGTGGCGCTGGGTTGCGCTGGCGCTCTTGATCGCCTGCAGCCTGTGGCCCAGCCTCGCATCGGCGCAGGAAAAGGCGCAGATCTTCGCCACGCCCGAAAAGGGTTTTGGCCGGCTGATCATCGCCTTCCCCGACCGGATGGATCTGCCCAAGTACAAGGTCAAGTACGAGAACGGCGTGCTCGCCATCGAGTTCGAGCAGCCGATCAGCATCCTCCTTCCCGACATCTCGCTCGCGATGCCCGAATACGCGACGATTGCGCGGGTCGATCCGGACCAACGCGGCATCCGCATCGGACTGCGTACGACCTTCAACATCAACCGCATGGATGCCGGCGAGAAGCTCTATATCGACCTGCTGCCCACCAATTGGGTCGGCCTTCCGCCGTCCCTGCCGCCCGAAGTGGTCGCGGCGCTGGCGGATCGTTCGCAGCGCGCCGCTCTGCTTGCCGAGCAGAAGCGCAAGGAAGAAGAGGCCAAGGCGTTGAAGCCGGTGGCCTCCGTGCGAGTCGGGCGCAACCCGACTTTCCTCCGCATCCAGTTCGACTGGAATGTCGATGCCAAGGCCAAGTTCGCGCTGAAGGGGACCAAGGGTTCCCTCGGCTTCGACTGGCCGGTGCCCATCGATCTCTACGCGTTGAAGGCCGATCTCCCGGCGGAATTCAAAGGCGCCACCAACGCCGTCAGCCCCGCCGGCTCCGTGATCGATTTTGCGGTCGCCGAGGGCGTGGTGCCGCGCTTTTACCAGCTGTCGCCACGCCAGTTCGTCATCGACGTGGATATCGCTCCGGCCGAGGGGCTTAAGGCAGCCCTCGCCGCCGAGGAGAAGGCCAAGCAGGCGCGCCTCGATCTCGAGGTGGCCGCCGCCGAGCAGGAGGAGCGGCGCGCCGCGCGCCTCGGCCTCGAGATCGGCAAGGACGATACGACCGATCTCTATCCCACCACGCGTGGCGTGGTGACGCCGTCGGTGACGACGGTTGGCAATACCGTCCGCGTCGCCTTCCCGTTCGATGCCGATACCCCGGCTGCGGTGTTCCGCCGCGGGGACACAGTGTGGATGGTCTTTGACACCCCGCAGTCCGTCGTTGCCCCGCCGCCTTCCGATGCGCTGTCGAGCATCGCCACGAGCGTCGAGACGGTCAGCGCTGGTGAAACCAAGGTGGTCCGCATGGACCTGGCGGTCGACCGGCTGGCGACGCTGGGATCAGAGGGCCGGGCCTGGGTGCTGTCGCTTGGCGACGCGCTGCTCAGCGCTACCGAGCCGATGACGCTGGACCGCGAGCGCGACGAGGAAGGCCGGTTCGAGATGACCGCCGACATCGAGCGCCCGGGCAAGGTGCACGTGCTGCGCGACCCCGTCGTCGGCGACACGCTCCGCGTTGTTACCGTCATGCCGCCGGCCCGTGGCCTGACCCGCAACCTGCAGTTCGTCGATTTCGATGCGCTGCGCTCGGCCCATGGGCTGGTGATCAAGCCGCGCAACGACGATCTCGACGTCGAGATCGAAGAGAAGGTGGCGGTGATCTCCGCCAAATCCGGCCTGACGCTTTCGGCGCTCGAAACCTCGCGCAAGCTCGATGCCGGCAATTCCCCGGAGTTCCGCCAGAGCTATCTCGATCTCAGCGTCTGGCGCGAGGACAACCCGGAAAAGTTCACCGCCCGCAAGGAAGAGGCCATGGCCCGGGCCGCCGGTGCCGAAGGCCGCCTCAGGGATGTGGCGCGGCTCGACCTCGCGCAGCTCTATGTCGGCAACGATCTCTCCTACGAGGCCATCGGCGTGCTCGGTGTCCTCGATGCGGAGTTGAAGAGCGAAGACCTGCGCAAGAAGACCAAGCTGGTGCGCGCCATTGCCGATACGCTGGCCGGACGCTGGCGCGACGCTTTGTCGGCGCTCAACAGCGGCACTTTCCCCGAGGAGAGCGATGCTCTGCTGTGGCGCGCCATCGCCCGCACCGACGCCGGCGATTTCCGCGGCGCGCGGCTAGATGCGCTGGCTGCCGAAGGCATCGCCGACACCTATCCCTCCTGGGTGCAGATCAAGTTCCTGTTCGCGGCGCTGCGGGCGGCGGTCGAAACGAACGATACCCCAATGGCGCTGCGGCTAGTCGCAGAGGTCGATTTCCCGATGCTCGACCCGGAGCAGGTCAGCTACTTCCAGCTGATGCAGGGTCGCGTTGCCGAGCTCGAAGGGCACGACCAGGACGCCGTCGACACTTATGGCCAGGTGATCGCCTACGACTTCCGCCCGACCCGCGCCGAGGCCGTCTACCGAACGCTGTTGCTGCTGCGCAAGGAAGGCAAGGTCGACCTCGCCAAGGCCACGGACACGCTCTCCGCCGAAGCGCTGATGTGGCGGGGGACGGCGCTCGAAGCCGACATGCAGAAGCTGTTGGCCGAACTCTACTTCGCCAACCGCGACTATCGCGACGGCTTCGATGCGGTGAAGCAGGCTGCCGCCAGTTTCCCCGAAAGCGCCTCGACCGACACCTTGCTCAGCGAGGCCCAATCGACCTTCGAGGATCTCTACCTCAACGGCGCCGCCGATACCCTGAGCGATCTCGACGCGCTGTCGCTCTACTACGATTTCCGCCAGCTCACGCCGCCCGGTGCGCGCGGCGACGAAATGATCCGCAATCTTGCCCGCCGGCTGGTGAAAGTCGACCTGCTGACGCAGGCGGCGGACCTGCTCGAATACCAGATCGACAGCCGCCTCACCGGGGTGGCGCAGGCGCAGGTCGCGGCCGACCTGGCGCTGATCCGCATCGCCGACCGCAACCCCGAGAGCGCGCTCCGGGTGCTCAACCGCACCCGTCTCGCCGACCTGCCGCCGCAGCTCGAGCGGCAGCGACGCATCCTCGAATCCCGCGCGCTGATCGATGCCGGCCGGCAGGAGCTGGCGCTCGACCTGATCTCCAAGCTCGACGGTAAGGACGCCGACATCCTGCGCGTCGACGGCTACTGGAAGTCGAAGAACTACGCCATGGCGTCCGAACTGCTGGAAGTGCTGAACGCGCCAGCTCCCGGGGTCACGCAACTGCCGCAGCCGGCCCGCATGAGCGTGGTCAAGGCGGCCGTCGGTTTCGTCCTCGCCGGCGACGAACTCGGCCTGTCGCGCATCCGCTCCAAGTTCGCCGAGCAGATGGCGAACTCGGCCGAGTGGCCGCTGTTCGAATACGTCACCCGCGACATCGCCCCGCAGTCGGTGGAGTTCCGCAAGGTGGCGCGTGAGGTGGCGAGCGCAGATTCACTCGATGCGTTCCTCGCCTCGTACCGCGAGCTCTATGGCAGCGCGGAGACCATGGTGCCCGAAAAGTCGGCGCCCGGAGCGGCCTAGGTACTCACGAAGCTGCGGATCAGCGAGCCGGCGACGAGGTGCCAGCCGTCTACCAGCACGAAGAAGATCAGCTTGAACGGCAGTGAGATCACCACCGGCGGCAGCATCATCATGCCCATCGACATCAGCACCGACGCCACCACCATGTCGATGATGACGAAGGGCAGGAACAACAGGAACCCGATCTCGAAGGCGCGCCGCAACTCGGAGATCATGAAGGCCGGGATCAGCACCTGCAGCGGGATCGCGGCGCTGTCGGCGGGCGGGGGCGTCGACGACATGTCGAAGAACAACTGCAGGTCGGCGGGCCGAACGTTCGCGGCCATGAAGTCGTGCACTGGCCCCGAAGCCCTGGTGAAGGCCTCTTCGATGGGGATGGTGCCTGCCACCAGGGGCGCGATGCCGTTGTCGTAGCTCTGCTGCAGCGTCGGCCCCATCACGAAGATGGTGAGAAACAGCGCCAGGCTGACCATCACCGAGTTGGGTGGCGCGCTCTGCAGCCCGATGGCGGTCCGCAGCAGCGACAGCACCACGACGATGCGGGTGAAGCTCGTCACCATTACCAGGATCGACGGGGCCAGCGACAGCAACGTGATCAGCCCGACGAGCTGAACCGCCCGTTCGGTGATCGTCGCATCGTTGCCGAAATCGATCGAGATGTCCTGCCCGAAGGCAAAACCCGGGAGGATCAGGGCTGCGAAAAATGCGACGAGTGTGAGGACGCGCCGAAGCGCCGGGCGGTTACCGGGTTTCCGCCTTGGGTTCGTCCCCGAGATTGCGTTGAGCGCCAAGCGCAGCCCGCCCGTTGTCCATGCCTGCGGGCGTTGTAGCTGAGTCGGCTTTGCCGCGGCCGGAGTTATCCCCAGTCATCGGCGGCATCGGAATCACCGCGGGTTCCATGGTGCTCACGGGGCGCAGCAGGCCGGTATGGCGCAGCGAGGTCGATTTGCGCGCCCCGCCGGGGCGGACGAACTCGCGCAGCTTCTCGATCTCGGACTTGGTGAGCGTGGGGGTGGGCGGTGGCGGCATTTCGAGATGCGCCGGCCGATGCGCCGGCATGGGCGGGCGCTCAACCGGGATGCCGGTTTCGACGACGACATCCTGCGGTCCGCCGGTCAGGATCAAGTGCTCGACATTGTCGCGGCGCACGATCAGCAACTGCCGCTTGGCGTCGACCTGCATGTGGTCGATGACGCTGAGCCGCCGGTTGCGGCCGCGGCCGACCACGGTACCCGTACGGGTGACGAGCTTCAGGGCCCACAGGCCGAGGACGATCAGCACCAGGACGATGCCCAGCGCCAGCACCGACGTAACGATCGTTCCCCCCGATTCCCCGAGCAAACTCGTCATGAACTGCATGGTGCCGACTCCCTGTCCGCTCGGGGTGGCCATCCGAACGCAAATCAGTGGAACTTCTTGCCGAGTAATGCGCCAAGATTATGCAAAATGCGAGACATCTGGCCGTGAAGAAGCTCGTGGTTAATGTCTCGTTAACGTCTGGTAGGCAGGATTTGCCCAGTTCTTAAGGGGATTCCGGACCCACCTCACCATGAAATTAGGACTGCTCGACGCCATCAGCGAAAAGATGCGGTGGCACCAGGCGCGCCAGAGCCTGCTCGCCGAAAATGTCGCCAATGCCGACACGCCCGGTTACCGCGGTCGCGACCTCAAGGCCTATGGCTTCGAGGAGCACATGAAGAACCTGTCGACGACCAAGATCGCGACCGTGGCGACCCAGCCCGGTCACATCTCGGTCGCCGGCACCGACTCGGACGGGTTCGGTGCCCGCTCGATGAACAGCTTCGAGATCACCCCCGAAGGCAACGGCGTCACGCTCGAGGACGAGATGATGAAGGTTGCCGGCAACCAGATGGACTACCAGGCGATCACCGCGCTCTATACGCGCTCGGTCAAGCTCATCAAAACCGCCCTCGGCAAGCAGGCCTAAGCGATGAACGACTTTCTCTCGTCCCTGAAGATCGCGGCGACGGGCCTCCACGCCCAGACGGCCCGCATGCGGGTCATCGCCGAAAACCTCGCCAACGCGGATTCTGCCGGCAAGACGCCGGGCGAGGACCCCTACCGGCGCAAGATCCCGACCTTCAAGGCGGTGATGGACAACGAGCTCGGCGCAACCAAGGTCGAGATCGGCCGCATCGCCTACGACCAGTCCGACTTCACCTCACGCTACGAGCCCGGCCACCCGGCCGCCGACGCCACCGGCTATGTCCGCTATCCCAACGTCAACACGCTGATCGAGACGATGGACATGCGCGAGGCGCAGCGCAGCTACGAGGCCAACCTCAACGTCGTCACCGTCACCCGGCAGATGCTGGGTTCCACCCTCGACATCCTGCGCGGCTGACGCGCCTTTCCGGAGCCTCCCAGATGGCCATTCCAATCAACGCCGCCACGGCTGCCTATTCGAACGCGGCCAAGCTCATGGGGCAGGGCGGCAAGCCACAGCTACTCAACCAGGTCGCCGACCTGGGGGGCGGGCAGGACTTCGCCAAGATGCTCGGCCAGGCCGTGCAAGGCGTGGTCGATAGCGGCAAGGTCGCGGACACCAAGGCGATGGAGATGGTCAACGGCAAGGGCGACATGGTCGACGTGGTCACCGCCATCAGCCAGACCGAACTCGCCATGGACACCATGGTCACGGTTCGCGACCGGGTGATCTCGGCTTATGAGGAAATCATGCGGATGCCGATCTGACGGTTCGCGACTCGCGGTAGGAGTAGCGAATGACCGGCGCCACAGTTCTCGATCTCGCCCGTGAGGGCATCTGGGTGATGATCCTCGTTGCCGCACCGATGATGATCGTCGGGCTGGTCGTGGGCGTGGTCATTGCGCTGTTCCAGGCCCTGACCCAGATCCAGGAAATGACGCTGGTGTTCGTGCCCAAGATTCTTGCGATCTTCGTCACCATGCTCCTGGCGCTGCCCTTCATGGGCGCGATCCTCAGCGGCTACATGACCAAGCTCGCCGACATGATCATCGCCGGCAGCTGACGATGATCTCGCTCAACTGGCTGCCCGAAACGGCCTATTTCTACTTGCTGATCTTCGCCCGCGTCGGCGCCATGTTGATGTTGATCCCTGCGCTCGGCGAAACCGCCATCCCGGCTCGCATGCGACTGGGGTTCGCGCTGGCCATGTCGGCGGTGCTCTATCCGCTGATCTCGGCCCAACTGCCGGGGTTGCCGACCAATCTGCCCGAAATCGTCGTGGTGGTGACGCACGAGATCGCCGTCGGACTGATCCTCGGCGCCATCGCGCGGCTCGCCGTGTCCGGTACGCAGACTGCCGGCGCCGTCATCGCTTCCTCGTCGGGCCTCTCGGTGGCACAGGCCGCCGATCCCACCAATGGCGGCATGCAGGGGGCGCTGATCGGCGCGTTCCTCAGCTTCCTCGGCATCACGCTGATCTTTGCTACCGACCTCCATCACGTGGCTCTGTCGGCCATCCATGACAGCTACATGATCTTCACCCCCAAGGAGCCGCTGATGTTCGGCGACGCGGCGCAAACGGTCGTCGATACCGTCGCGGGCGCTTTCGTCATCGGGGTACAGATGTCAGCGCCGTTCATCGTGTTCGGACTGGTATTCAACCTGGGCATGGGCATCCTCAGCCGGCTGATGCCGCAACTGCAGGTGTTCTTCATCGCCATGCCGGCGACGGTCGGCGTCGGGCTGATCCTCATGGCGCTGCTGCTGACCATGATGATGGGCCTCTACCTGATGCATTTCGAGGGCGTGCTCGCCATGCTGCGCGGCGTTCGCTAGATGAGCGACGAAGCCCCGGAACAGTCATCAAAAACCGAAGATCCTTCGGAAAAGAAGCTCCGCGACGCCCACGAGAAGGGCGACGTGGTGAAGAGCCAGGAGGTCAACAACTGGTTCATCCTGTCGGGTTCCGCCTTGGTCTTCGCCATGATGGCGGGGCCGACCAGCGCCAGCCTCGTCGAGACCCTCAAGGTGCTGCTCGGCAATGCCGAGAAGTTCGAGGTCGGCAGCCAGGCGCTGGCGACGTTCTGGGGGAACCTCTCGGGCTCGATCCTGATGGTGGCGATCCTGCCGTCGATCGTCATCGCGGCTTTCGGCATAACCGCCAACCTGATCCAGCACCGGCCGCTGCTCTCGCTCGATCCGCTGAAGCCGAAATTCTCCAAGATCAACCCGCTCGAGGGCGCCAAGCGCCTGTTCTCGACCGAAGCGCTGGTCAACTTCGTCAAGGGCCTGATCAAGCTGGCGGTGGTCTCGGCCGTCCTGTGGTTCGTGCTGGCGCCCAAGATCGATAGCCTCGAGATGATGATCCAGCTCGAGCCGGCGATGATCGCCGCCGAGTTCATGGACCTGAGCCTCAGCATCTTCGGCGCGGTGCTGGCGGTGGTCACCATCGTTGCCATCGCCGATTACGTCTACCAGCGCAGCCGCTGGTGGAACCGGCTGAAGATGACGGTTCAGGAGACGCGCGACGAATACAAGCAGCAGGAAGGCGATCCCAAGGTCAAAGGCCGTATCCGGCAGGTCCGCATGGAGCGCAGCCGGAAGCGCATGATGGCCGCCGTGCCGCAGGCGACGGTGGTGATCACCAACCCGACCCACTTCGCGGTGGCGCTGAAATACGACAGCGACATGGCCGCTCCGCAATGTGTGGCCAAGGGTGCCGACGCCATCGCCTTCCGCATCCGCGAACTGGCCAAGGAACACGACGTCCCGATCGTCGAGAACCCGCCGCTCGCCCGCGCCCTCTACGCTTCGATGGACATCGACGACACCATCCCCGCCGAGCACTTCAAGGCCGTCGCCGAAGTCATCGGGTTCGTGCTGCGGCTGAAGCGGAGCAAGGGCGGCTGGAAGCCGGCGGGCTAGCCGCAAGCGAGTTGCTTGAGCATCCTCCACAAATCTGCCCTGCGCATCGGGGATAACACCTTTGTCGCTACCCAACCGACTTGTGGCTTTGCTAGACCTTGAGAAGGCCGATTCGGCGCGTTTTTCCCCGGGGCACCACCAAGCGCATGGCACCTCTGCCGCTCGACGAGGATAACTATCCCAACCCGCTGATGAACCGCGGCCGCAGCAGCGCCGGGTTGTGGCGCGTCGTCGCGCTCGCGGCGTTCTTCATCGCCGGCGCCATCCTCTTGGCGACGATGGGCGATCGCATTCCTGCCGACCTGATCCTGGTGTTCCTCGGTCTGCTCGCTGTCGTCGGCGTCTTCTGCCTCTTCGCCATCGCGGCGGGCCTGTTCCGCTTCTCGGCCAGCGAGGACACCCAGACCCTCAGCCGCGCCGTGGTCGACAGCCTGCCGTTCGGCGCGCTGGTCACCGATCGCGAAGGCAAGATCAGCTACGTCAACGCCCACTACGGCGAGTTCGCCGGCGGCCTCACCGATGGCGTTCCCGTCTCGGTGCCGCGGCTGTTCGCCGGCGAGCCCGAGGCGTCGGAGGCGGTCTATCGCCTCGCCCGTGCCGCCCGTGATGGGCGCCCGGCCATCGAAGACATCCGCATCATAGGCGGCCTCGGCGGCTCGGTTGGCGGCTCGACCAAGCCGTTCTGGTACCGGGTCGGCGTGCGCGCGCTCCCCACCATCGACGAAGGCGGCAAACCGCTGGTGCTGTGGACCGTCGAGGATATCACCCGCGACCGCGAGCGGCAGGACAACGCCTTCCTCGAGCTACAGCGCGCTATCGACTATCTCGACCACGCCCCGGCCGGCTTCTTCTCCGCCGATGCCAAGGGCAGAGTGCAGTACCTCAACTCGACCCTCGCCGACTGGCTAGGCTACGACCTCGCTGAGTTCGAATCCACCGCCATCCGGCTCGACGACATCGTCCGCGGTGACGGTGCGAGCCTGCTGATGCGCGGCCGCTCGGACGGCGAAATTCGCACCGAGATCATCGATATCGACCTTGTCCGCCGCAACGGTACGAGCTTCCCGGTGCGCCTGATGCACCGCGCCGCCCGCCTCGCCGATGGCGAGCTGGGCGAGACCCGCACGCTGGTGCTCGATCGCCGTCAGGGCGCCGACAAGGAAGAGGCCCTTCGCGCCTCGGAAGTCCGCTTCTCGCGCTTCTTCAACGACACCCCGTTCGCGATCGCGACATTGGACAAGTCCGGCCGGATCATCCGCACTAATGCGCCGTTCAGCCGTATCTTTGACTGGTCGGGCAACGACAAATCCATCGACATGGAACCGATGGCCGACCTCATCGCCGAAGGCAGCCGCGATGCCTTCGCCAAGGCGGTGAACGCTGCGCTCGCTAGCCGTTCCGAGATCGAACCGGTCGACGCGACGCTCACGCGCGGCAGCGATCACGCCGTGCGCCTCTACGTCTCCAGCTCCGAGGAAGCCGAAGGCGCCGCCGAGCGGATCAACGTCTATGCCCTCGATATGAGCGAGCAGCGCAAGCTCGAAGCGCAGTTCGCGCAGGGCCAGAAGATGCAGGCCGTTGGCCAGCTCGCCGGCGGCGTGGCGCACGACTTCAACAACGTGCTCACCGCCATCATCGGCTTCACCGACCTGCTGCTCTTGAAGCATAAGCCAGGCGACCCGTCCTTCGCCGACCTGATGTCGATCAAGAACAGCGCCAACCGCGCCGCCGGCCTCACCCGGCAGTTGCTGGCGTTCTCGCGCCGCCAGACGTTGCGCCCGCAGGTGCTGGAGGTGCCGGGGCATCTCGACGACCTGACGGTGCTGCTGAAGCGCCTGATCGGCGAACAGATCACCCTCGATGTCGAGCACTCCGCCGCCGTGTGGCCGGTGAAAGCCGACCTGGTGCAGCTCGAGCAGGTGGTGGTCAACCTGGTGGTCAACGCCCGTGACGCCATGCCGAACGGCGGCGCCATCACGCTGCGCACCCGCAACGTCACCGAGCAGGAAGCGCAGGGCTTCACCTATACCGGCATGCCGCCGGCCGATTACGTGCTGATCGAGGTGGAAGACACCGGCACCGGTATGCCGCCGGAAATCCTCGAGAAGATCTTCGAGCCGTTCTTCTCCACCAAGGAACTCGGCAAGGGCACCGGCCTCGGCCTTTCGACGGTGTATGGCATCGTCAAGCAGTCGTCGGGCTTCATCTACACCGACTCCGTGGTCGGCAAGGGCACGACCTTCCGCATCTTCCTGCCGCGCTACATCCCCAACGAGGGCGAGACGCCGGTCAAGCAGGTGGTGGCACAGGTCAAGGACCTCACCGGCCACGAGCGCATCCTCATCGTCGAGGACGAGGATAGCGTGCGCGCCTTCTCCGCCCGCGCGCTTCGCACTACCGGCTATGAGGTGTTCGAGGCCGATTCCGGCGACGAGGCGCTCGATGTGCTGGAGGAGCTCGACTACAAGATCGACCTGATGATCTCGGACGTGGTGATGCCCGAGATGGACGGCCCGACGCTGCTCACCAAGGTGCGCGAGCGGATGCCTGAGCTGAAGGTGATCTTCGTTTCAGGCTATGCCGAGGAGAATGTCCGGCAGGACATTGCCGACAACCAGAGCGTCGAATTCCTGCCCAAGCCGTACTCGCTCGACCAGATCAACACCAAGGTCAAGGACGTGCTCGGCAAGGTGGAGCAGGGGCAGGAGTAGCTCCGCGGTGGCGTTTTCGCCCGGCTCGGCCTATATGCCGGTGATGGATACCAGCCTCCCCAAGATCGACCAGTTCCTCGCCGCCCTCGAAAGCGCCGTCGCCGATGGCAGCTTCGTGCGCCTGGCGTTGCGCCTGCCGTTCGGCGCCGACGAGACGCTGAAGAGCGTCGACATCAAGCCCGCGACCATTCGCGGCGACATCAAGCTCAGCTTCACCTTCCACCACCAGACCCGCGACCTGACGCAGAACCATCCACCAGCCGGCGCGATCGGGCAGCTCAAGCGGCTGATGGAAAAGGACTTTCACCAGGCCTTTCTGTTCACCACAGCGTTCGACCTGCAGTTCGACAGCCAGGGCAAATCGCCCCGCTTGAAGCAGACCGAGCCGACCAGCAAGGCCCCGGCCTCGCTCGAGCACGACCGCGCCAAGGCTCGTCCGATCCCTGCCGCGGGCAAGGCTTGGCTCACCGAACTGGGTGTCACCGGCGCCGATGGCACGGTGCTGAAGGCGGCCGGCGACAAGTTCCGGCAGATCAACCGCTATGTCGAAATCCTCGGGCCGCTGCTGAAGGCGATCCCGGAGGATAGGCTGAAGCGGGTGGTCGATATGGGGGCGGGCAAGGGCTACCTGACCTTCGCCGTGGCCGACTATTTAAGGCAGAACTTGCAGCGTTCGGCTGAGGTGGTTGGCGTCGAATTCCGCGACGATCTCGTGAAATTCTGCAACGAGACTGCTTCAGCTACCGGCGTGGGCAATCTCAGCTTCGAACAGGGCACCATCGAGAATTTCGACTCTGCCGGAGCCGATGTGCTGATCGCGCTGCACGCCTGCGACACCGCCACGGACGACGCCATCGCCAAGGGCATCTCCGCCGGCTCGGAGCTGATCGTCGTCGCCCCGTGCTGCCACAAGCAGATCCGGCGCGAGATGGAGACCTCGAACCACGGCAATGCGCTCGATTTCGTCACCCGCCACGGCATCTTCCTCGAGCGCCAGGCCGAGATGGTCACCGACGCGATGCGCGCCATGATCCTCGAGCACTTCGGCTACTCGACCAAGGTGTTCGAGTTCATCTCGGACGTGCATACGCCCAAGAACGTGCTGATCGTGGCGACGAGAACGAAGCGCGGCAAGGATGCGGCGCCGCTCAGGAAACTGGCGGACGCCAAGGATTTCTTTGGCATCCGCCGACACTACCTCGAGGATGCTGTGGGGCTCTAGGCCTCAGCCCAGATACGGCGCCAGAGCCTCGACCAGCGGCCGCTCGTTGGTCCAGTGCACAGCGGACCAGCCTCGCTGCCGAGCCCCCTCGACATTGGCGAGGGTGTCGTCGACGAGCACAATGTCGGTCGGGTCCGCGCCTGCGATATCCGCGGCCTGGTCGAAGAACTCTGCGGCCGGTTTCCGGCAACCCAAGGCCGCCGAGTAGATGATGCCGTCGACGTGGTCGCCGAGGCCCACCTTCTGCATCAGGTAGTCAGCGCGCATGTGCTCCTGGTTGATGGCGAGGAACACCGGTACGCCTCGCTGGCGGTATTGCCTCACCGCTGCGAGCACAGCCTGATCGACCCGCGAGTCGTTCTCGAACCAGTAGGCGATCAGTCTCGAGGCGGAGACCTTGGGGGCGATCTCCATCAGCACTGGCGCCAGCCGCTCGGTCAGTCCTTCGCGTCCGGTGACGATGGCTTCCCAGAACGGCGTGAAGAACACCTCCCTCAGCCTGTCGGGCGACAGGCCGAGATCCGTTTCCAGCTCGGCGAACAGATGCCTGCCATCCGTCGGGCGGCCGCTGACCAGCACGCCGTCGACGTCCATCATCAGCACCTTGGCCGTCGCGGCCACTAGGCGATGCGGCCGTTGGGCAGCGGGGTGCCCGGATCAACCAGTTTTTGGTCGGCCAGACCGTCCCAGAAGGCGGCGGGGATGGGGGTGTTCCACCACTTGAGGATGCCGTCGAGCTCGGCTGGGGATTTCGGGCCGGTCAGCACCGAGACGACCGTCGGGTGAGCGACGCCGAACTGGAGGGCGGCGGCCCCTAGCGGGATCTTGTGGGCGTCGCAGAGGACGGTGAGCGCCTTCACCTTCTCGACGATATGAGGCGGCGCTTCCTGGTAGCGGCCGGTGTCGGGTCCCCAAATGTTGAGGCCCGCAAGGATGCCGGCGGCGAAGGGGCCTGCCGCGATCACCGACGTCCCGCGCTCGGCGGAGGTGGGGAACAGGGTCTCGAGCGGCGATTGCTCGAGCAGGTTGTAGCGGTTGGCGAGCAGGAACACGTCCCAATCGCCGATGTCGAAGGACTGCAGCAGGATCGGCACTTCGTTGACCCCGAGGCCGATGGCCTTGATGTCGCCGTTGCGGCGCAGCTCGTCGAGCGCCCGGTAGCCGCCGCCAGCCAGGTCGGCCCAGTGCTTCTTGTAACCCTCTTCGCCGTGGGATTTCGTGCCGATGTCGTGGACGAGCAGGATCTCGACATGGCCAAGGCCCAGCCGCTGTAGGCTGTCCTCATAGGAGCGCATCACGGCATCATAGGTGTAGTCGTAGGCGATCTCGAACGGGAACGGATAGGTCCAGCCGCGCGGCACCGACCGCGTCGCTTCCGAGCGCACCGGCCGCAGCATGCGGCCGACCTTGGTGGAGATCGCGACGTCATCATGCCGGTAGCGCAGGGCATCGCCCATCAGATGCTCGGAGCGCCCGTCGCCGTAGTGAGGAGCAGTGTCGTAGTAGCCGATGCGGGCATCGAGCGCGGTTGAGACCAGGGCGCGCGCCTGCTCGTCGGGAACTTCGTTGCCCATCATGCCGGCGAGCGTCGCGCCGCCAAGGCCCAGTTCGGTGATTTCGAGGCTGGTGCGACCGACCTGGCGCTTCTTGAAACTCGTGGCACTCATATACTGCTCTACTCCCTGGGCCCAACGGCGGCGGACACTGACATGTTAGTGGCATCGGGTAAACCAGCCAAAGGGCTTAGGGCAAGGGGGAACCTTTCCATCAAGGGGAGATGAGGGGCGATGCTCCTCAGTCCTCCCGAAAGGCATGGCTCAGTTGCGCCGCCAGGGGCCCCAGCAGGTACGACAGCACCGTGCGGTCCGCGGTGCGCAAAAACGCCTCCGCCGGCATGCCGGGCACGAGGTGTTGCTGGTGCGGCAGGCGGGCCAGTTCGGATTCCGCGAGCTTCAGGCGGATCGAGAAATAGGCGACGCCCGTCGTCGGGTCGCGCGACAGATCGGGGGAAATGGATTCGACGCTGGCGGCGAGTTCCGGCGTCGTCCGCGCGTCCAGCCCGACCAGCCGCACCGATGCCGCCTGGCCCACCGTCAGCTTGTCGACATCGAGCGGCGAGACGCGCGCCTCCAGCGCGAGGCGGTCGGAGCGCGGCACCACCTGCATCAGCGTCTCGCCCGCCGACACCACGCCGCCCACCGTGCGGACGATCGACTCGTGCACGATGCCGGCCTGCGGCGCCCGGATCTCGAGCTTCGCCAGCCGGTCCTCGGCGGCGATCTTCTGTTGCAGCAGCTCGGCGATCTGCAGGCTGACGGCGCGCAGGTCTTCCAGCACGCCGGCGCGGAAGGTGGCAGTGTTTTCGGCGATCTTGGCGCGGCTGCCGGCAATGGCGGTTCGCGCCGAAGCGATCTCGGCGGTGAGGTTGCCGGCCTCGCCTTCGAGCCGCGCCAGCTCGCGCTTCGAGCTGTTCAGCCGGCTCGCCTCGACGAGCCCATCCTTGAACAGCGTCTCGGAGTCGCCGACTTCGTCGGAGAGGATGGCGACCTGCCGAGCAACCGCGGCCTGCTGCGCCTCCAGCCCGACGATCTGCTCGCCGAGCTGCCCGATCTGCTCCTCGAGTTGCGTGGCGAGCCCGGCCTGCGCATCGGCACGGCTCTGGCGCAGTCCCTCCTGCGCGGCGAGCAGTTGGTCGAGGGTCGCGCGATCCGGCCAGCTATCGAGGCTGGCGGGAAGCGTCAGGTGGTCGTTGCCAATACTCTCGGCGGTCAGCCGCGCTTCCAGGGCAAAGGCGGCGCTCAATTGCGAGACGATCACCGCGAGGTTGGCGGAGACCGTCGTGCTGTCGAGCTGCAGCAACAGCTGTCCCGCGGTCACCGGGTCGCCGTCCTTCACAAGGATCGCCGCCACCACGCCGCCTTCGGGATGCTGCACGCGCTTGGTACCTTCAAGCGGCACCACGGTGCCCTGCGCGATTACCGCGCCGGCGATCTCGGTGGTGCCGGCCCAACCGCCAAGCGCGCCGATGAACAGCGCGATGGCGCCGAGGCCGGCAAGGGCGTGGCGCCGGAGGCTGCGGATCGGGTCAGCCATGGACCCGCACCTCCTCGATGCGTGGGGCAGGGGCGGTGACCTGCCGCAGCACTTCGTCCTTGCTGCCGAAGGCGCTCTGCCGCCCATTCACCACGTAGATCAGCTTGTCGCAGACGGCGATGGCGCTCGGCCGGTGAGCGATGACGATCACCACCGCACCCCGATGCTTGGCCGCCGTGAGTGCATTGGTCAGGGCGGTGTCGCCGGCGAAATCGAGGTTGGCGTTCGGCTCGTCCAGCACCAGGAGGAACGGATCGCCGTAGAGCGCCCGGGCGAGGCCGATGCGCTGGCGCTGGCCAGCGGAAAGAGCCGCGCCGCGAGCCCCGATACGGGTGTCGTAGCCATCGGGCAGGCCGGTGATCAGTTCGTGCACACCGGCAAGCCGCGCCGCCTTCAGCACGCCGTCGCTGTCGGCATCCGGCCGGAACCGGGCGATGTTCTCGGCAACGCTGCCGTCGAACAGCCCCACGCTCTGCGGCAGGTAACCGATCCGCCGGCCAATCTGCATCGGGTCGTAGTGGGCCAGTTCCGAGCCATCGAGCCGCACCTCGCCCTGCAGCACCGGCCAGATGCCGACCAATCCACGCGCCAGCGAGGTCTTGCCCGAACCGGAAAGGCCGAGCACGCCCATCGCCTCACCTGCCGCGAGGGTGAAGTTGACGCCGGAGATGAGGGGAGGTCCCTGCAACACTGGTCCAGTGGCGAACTGGCGGACCTGCAGGGTGAATTGGGGGTCGGGCAGGCTCAGGCGGGGCGCTTCCGCCGGCTGCGCCGCCAGCAGCACTTCTGTCCGCTGCAAGGCCTGACGGGCGGCTGCGAGGCCACGCCATTGCGCGACCACCTGTTCAACCGGCGCCAGGGCTCGCGAGGTGACGATCGAGGCAGCGATCATCAGCCCCGCCGAAAGCTCGCCGCGGATCACGAGGTAGGCGCCCAGAGCTAGTACGGCCGATTGCAGTAGAAAGCGGAACGATTTCGTTACCGATGAGTAGAGCGCGCCGACATCGCCGGCCCGGTTCTGTACCGCCGACAGCGCCTCTGACCGGGTCCGCCAACGCTCCGTCAGGTCGTCGAGCATGCCCATGGCGAACACGGGTTCGGCGTTGGCGCGGGCATCTTCGCCCAGCGACTGGCGCCGGGTCAGCGCCGCCGCGGTCTCGGCCGTCGGCCGCCCGGAGAGCCGCTCGTTGATCAACAGCAGCGTGGTCGCCACCAACGCGCCGCCCGTCGCCAGCCAGCCCAACGCAGGGTGGAACAGGAAGACGATCAGCAGGTAGACCGGCAGCCACGGCAAATCGAACAACGCCAGCGGACCGGACCCGCCGACGTACTGCCGGATGCTATCGAGATCGCGCACGGCATCGGGGCGCGCTACGCCCAACGGCGTCAGTCCGGCTCGCAGCGAGGCGCGAAACACATCGGGGGCCACCGAGGCCTCCAGTGCGCCGGCAAAGCGCGAGGCCATGCGCGAGCGCAAGAGGTCCAGCAGGGCGAGGAAGGCGTAGACCCCGGCGACCAGCGCAAACAGCGCCACCAGCGTCGGCACGGAGCGGCTGGCCAGCACGCGGTCATAGACCTGCAGCATGAACAGCGGTCCGGTCAGCACCAGGAGGTTGGTGCAGAGGCTGACGATGCCGAGCGCCAGCAGCGGGAACCCGGTGCGCCTCAGGAGGGCGCGGACGACGCTTTCGCGCCGGGCGCCGTTCGACATTTCGATACCTCGTCGCTGCCCGGTTGGGCGAGTGCAGTGGAGTCTCTGTGCCCGGGAGCCATGCATGAACCGGCGCCCTCGGATAGCAGCCATGCTGAAACGGCATATCCGGGATTGGGTGGGAATGAAAAAACCCCGGAACACGGGGGTTCCGGGGCTTAGGTATTGCGGGGTTGGTGCCGCAATTTTCAGCAGCCGGGACTTGGGGCGTCCGGTGCTGAATTGAGAGGCAGCGTCAGACGATCCAGTCCGACGATGCCAGAAGGGAATCGAGCGTGGCGCCGTTGAGCCCCATGGCGAGCGCATCGCCGTGGGCATCGGCGACGCGGATCTCGACGTGATAACCACTGCCGTCGACGTCGATGCCGAGGCTGTCATAGGTGTCGCCGCCACTGGCCGCGGCCTCGCGGAATGCCGAGAGGAACGCAGCAGGCGACGAGAAGCCCGTCAGCCCGATATCCAGCCGGTCGCCAGACTTGAGCGAGAAGTCCTCGACCGTGTCGTGGCCGGCCGAGAACACGAATGTGTCAGCGCCCGAGCCCCCATTGAGCAGGTCGATGCCGTCGCCGCCGAACAGCCGGTCGTTGCCGGTCTGGCCGTAGAGGTCGTCATCGCCATCGCCGCCCGACAGGTAGTCGTTCCCGGCACGGCCGAAGAAGCGGTCATTGCCGCCGAAACCGAAGAGCTCGTTGGCCGCGTCGTTGCCGGTGAAGCTGTTGTTGAGCGCGTTGCCGAAGCCGTTGACGTCGCGGGTGCCGGTCAGCTCCAGCGCCTCGTTCTCTGCGCCAAGGACGTAGGTATTGGCGGAGATGATACGGTCATATCCGGCGCCGGACAGCACCACGTCGTGGACGGAACTGATGACGATCCGGTCGGCGTCGTCGGTGCCGAAATAGGTGGTCGGCAGGTCGGTGAGGGTCGACGTGGCGACGGTGCCGTCGGCGAAGCGAAAGGCCTCGATGCCGCCGATGATGTCGTAGCTGCCGCCGACCTTGTGGACCACGAAACGGCCCGAGAGGTCGCGGGTGAGCGTGTAATCGTCGCGATCGCCGGCGTAGGACAGGACGTCCGTGCCGAGGCCACCGTCGATGAGGTCGTTGCCCTTCGAAGCAACCACCAGGTCGTCGCCCTTGTCGGCGTACAGGCGGTCGCAGCCGGCGCCGCCGATCAGCGTGTCGGCTCCGGAATTGGCATGGAACTCGACGCCGGAATCGTCCGCGACGATGATCTCGGCCTTGGTCGTACCCGCGACGTTGGCGAAGGTCACGGTGTTGGCGTCGCGGTCGGTGGGGGCACCGTAGCTGGTGCCCTCGTCGTTCACGAACAGCGTCGGCGAAAGGTACGTGGCTTCGAGGGCCGTACGTACCGAGCTCAGCACCTCGACCACGTTGTCATGGTCGTCGCCGCCGTGGAAGTTGATGTCGCGGTTGGTCTCGCGCACCTGGATGGAATTGTTGGCCTCGCTGGTCCAACTGGCGAACAGCAGGGCATGGCGGGTGTCGAAGGCCTCGAGTCCGACCAGACCGCTGTCGTAGAGCGCCTTGAGCTGGAAGGCATAACCGTTGCCGCCATCCCCCTTGTTCACCGCGCCATCGACCGACAGATTCGAGGCATCGAGGAAGATCGATTGCGAGAAAGTGAAGCCGTTGGAGGGGGCGTTCTCGATGTCGATGTCGAACAGCTTTACGTGGCTGGTGGCTGACAGCGAGATGACGTTCGAGCGATCGAAGGCCGACGAGACGTTGTTGAAATTGCCCGGGTCTTGTTCGGCTAACCCGGATTGGACGGTGAAGCCGCCGAGCTTGACGTTCTCCGCCACCTCGATCTTCTGCACCGAGGCAATGGTGGAGAAATCGAAGGCAAGCCCGTTGGTGAGCCGCACGGTGTTGCCGTTGACCGAGGCGACCTCGACCATCGACGTACGCAGCGGCTTGTCTTCGCGCCACTGGGTGTCGCCGATCGAGTCGAGATAAGCGTCGGTGTTCTCGAGCTCGATCCACAGGTGATCGCCGGTCTGCAGCGCGGACGCATCGTCCATATGCAGGTACATCGAGCCTTTGCTCGCCGCCTCGCTCAGCGAGAACGCGCCCGAGTAGCTCGGCACGTCGATGACGCCGCCCACCTGGAAGGCGCCGCCGGCCCGGGCATTGCCGACGAGGTCGATGGTCGTCGCCCCCGATCCGGTGCCCATCACCGTGATGTCGTCGCGGTTGATGACGACGGTCTGGTCGAACTCGAAGGTGCCGGCGCCCAGCAGGATGGTTTCGCCGGCTGGTGCTGAGTTGACAATGGCCTGCAGCTCGGCCGCAGAGGTCGAGGCGGAAACGGTGATCATTGGGGAGTACCTTTCGCAACTAGTGGAGTGGACGCGAATGCCTCCCTTTTGCACCGCGACGGCAGTGTTCCCGCTTGGCGCTAACCCCGGCTGAGGCCGATCGATAAGATTTGCGTCAAAAGCCGCAGGGAACACGTGCCCAACCTCGCCCGCCAATCTGGGCGGTGAGGGGGCCGAAATGTGCACGCTGTGGAAAAGTTGCCGATATGCAAGAGCCGGGCACTGGGCCCGGCTCTGAAGCAGTCATCGATCGGCGGTCGGGCCGCCTAGAGCTGGCGGATTTCCACCGGCCGGTCCTTGTTCCAGGCCACCGCGTTGCGCAGCGGCAGACCGAACTGGGCTTCCTCGATCTCGAACACGTCGCCGGGTTCGGTCTTGATGCCGTCGGCAAAGCTCAGCGTCGCGGTGCCGAACATGTGGACATGGATATCGCCCGGCTGGCGGAACAGGTCGTACTTGAAGTGGTGGTACTCGAGGTTGGCGATGGTGTGGCTCATGTTGTCCTCACCCGAGAGGAACGGCTTTTCCCACACCACCTTGCCGTCGCGCAGGATGCGCGACATGCCTGAGACGTTCCGCGGCAGCTCGCCGACGCGCAGCTCCGGCCCGAACGAGCACCAGCGGAGCTTGGAATGCGCGAGGAACAGGTAGTTCACCCGCTCGGTGACATGGTCGGAGAACTCGTTGCCGAGGGCAAAGCCGAGCCGGAAGGGCGTGCCGTCCTTGCCGATATAGTAGATGCCGGCGATCTCCGGCTCTTCGCCGGCGTCCTTGGCGAAGGCAGGCGAGGGGATGGGCTTGCCGGGCGCCGCCACGACATAGCCGTTACCCTTGTAGAACCACTCCGGCTGCACGCCGGTCTCGCCCGGCTTGGGCTTGCCGCCCTCGAGGCCCATGCGGAACATCTTCATCGAATCCGTCAGTGGCGCCTCGGCCTGCTGCTGGTTCGACTTGTGCATGGCGTCGCGGGTCGAGGCCGAGCCGAGATGGGTGAGGCCCGTGCCGGTGACATAGAGGTGCGCCGGATCGGGATGGTCGACAGGGGCCAGCAGCCGGCCTTCCTTGGCGAGCGCTTCGCGATCGAGCTTGGCGCCAAGGCCTTTCTCGATCACCACGGCGCGCAGCGACAGGCCGCGTTCGGCGGCTTCGCTGGCCAGCGCATAGACGCTGGTAGCTCCGGTCACGACGCTGGTCACGCCGCCTTCGGTAGCGCCGACGGCCCGGGCGCCCTTGTCGTCCTCGAACTGGATGAGATGCATGAAGCCCATTCTCTCGGTTTTCGTTGCCGCCCTATAGCGCGAGCGCCGGACGATTGCATTTGGATTTTGGATGTAGATCGCACTTGCGGATGCCCAGGGGGCGTACGGCGCGAATCGGGCTGCATCGGTGCGTAAGGCACAACGAATTTACCCCCTTGACGTTTTGGAAACGAAATGAGAACAAACTGCGTACATTAGATGGACAGATATCGGTTTGCGCGGCGCGAACCGAAGTGGAATAAGGGGAGATGGTTATGGCTGCTGCTGTGACGCCACTGCGGGTTATTGAGGGATCGATGGATAAGGACAAGGCGCTGGCTGCAGCGCTGAGCCAGATCGAGCGGAATTTCGGCAAGGGCACGGTGATGCGTTTCGGCGAGGGCGCCATTGCCCAGGTCGAAGCGATTTCCACCGGTTCGCTCGGGCTCGATATTGCGCTCGGCATTGGCGGGCTGCCCAAGGGTCGTATCGTTGAAGTGTTCGGGCCGGAAAGCTCGGGCAAGACGACACTGGCGCTGCACGTGGTAGCCGAGGCCCAGAAGAAGGGCGGCATCGCCGCGTTCATCGACGCCGAGCATGCGCTCGACCCGATCTACGCCCGCAAGCTTGGGGTGAAGGTCGACGAACTGCTGATCTCGCAGCCCGATACCGGCGAGCAGGCGCTGGAAATCGCCGATACGCTGGTGCGCTCCGGCGCGGTGGACGTTCTGGTGGTCGACTCGGTTGCCGCGCTGACGCCGAAGGCCGAACTCGAAGGCGAGATGGGCGATTCGATGCCGGGCCTGCAGGCCCGCCTGATGAGCCAGGCGATGCGCAAGCTTACCGGCTCGATCTCGAAGTCGAAGGCCATGGTGATCTTCATCAACCAGATCCGCATGAAGATCGGCGTGATGTACGGCTCGCCCGAGACCACGACGGGCGGCAACGCGCTGAAGTTCTATTCCTCGGTCCGCCTCGACATCCGCCGCATCGGCGCGATCAAGGAGCGAGAGGAAGTCATCGGCAACCAGACCCGCGTCAAGGTGGTCAAGAACAAGCTTGCCCCGCCGTTCCGCCAGGTCGAATTCGACATCATGTATGGTGAAGGCATCTCGAAAACTGGCGAACTGCTCGATCTCGGCGTGAAGTCGGGCCTCGTCGAGAAGTCCGGCGCCTGGTTCTCCTACGACAGCCAGCGGCTGGGGCAGGGGCGCGAGAACTCCCGCCAGTTCCTCAAGGACAACCCGCAGATCGCCGACCAGATCGAAAAAGGCGTCCGCGAAAGCTCAGGCGTCCTGGCCGAAGCCCTCCTGGCCGGCCCCGAAGGCGATGAGGCTGACGACGGCGAGGCGTGATCGGTTCCCGTTGCACAACGAGTTCAAGGGCGCCCAGGTGGCGCCCTTCTTCATTTGGGACTGGCCTCATTGCCGCCTACCCACGGGCCGTCCGCTAGACCCTACTCGTGTCCCAATCTCACCCACCCACCAGCCGTCATCCCCGGCGAAAGCCGGGACCCACTGCTCGGACGGCTGGGTTGGCACGGGCCGCGTCGGTCCATCACAGCAAGGGGACAGATCAGCGCGAGTGGAACGGCCGGAGCATTGGGTCCCGGCTTTCGCCGGGGATGACGGCCGGTGGCGGAAGCGGGCATGGCTGAAGCGGCTTCGGCCGCCAATATGTGGCATCCTGCAACCCCTGCGCTGGACACAACCGCGACCCCCGCGATAGAAGGCCTTTCCTGTTGTTCTTGGCGGGGCCGCGGCCTCGCCATTTGTCTGTAAGAGACCCGTCATGACGAGCGTGAACGATATCCGGTCGAGCTTCTTGGGCTACTTTGCCAAGAACGGTCACGAGGAAGTTGCCTCGAGCCCGCTGGTGCCGCGGAATGACCCGACCCTGATGTTCACCAATGCCGGCATGGTGCAGTTCAAGAACGTCTTCACCGGCGTCGAGAAGCGCCCGTATTCGACGGCGACCACCTCGCAGAAATGCGTGCGTGCCGGCGGCAAGCACAATGACCTCGACAATGTCGGGTTCACCGCGCGGCACCACACCTTCTTCGAGATGCTCGGCAACTTCTCGTTCGGCGACTACTTCAAGGAGCACGCGATCGAGCTGGCCTGGAACCTCTTGACCAAGGAGTGGGGCCTGCCCAAGGAGAAGCTGACCGCGACGATCTACCAGGACGACGACGAGGCGATGGCGCTCTGGAAGAAGATCTCCGGGCTGCCCGAGGAGCGCATCGTGCGGCTCGGCGCCAAGTCGAACTTCTGGCAGATGGGCGATACCGGCCCGTGCGGCCCGTGCTCGGAGATCTTCTACGACCACGGCGACAAGTACTGGGGCGGCCCCCCGGGCTCGCCCGAGGAAGACGGCGACCGCTTCGTCGAGATCTGGAACCTCGTGTTCATGCAGTTCGAGCAGGCTGCTGACGGCTCCCGCACCGGGCTGCCGCGTCCCTCGATCGATACCGGCGCCGGGCTCGAGCGCGTCGCCGCGGTGATGCAGGGCACCAACAACAATTATGAGATCGACCTGTTCAAGGCGCTGATTTCGTCGGCGCAGCAGGCCATCGGCTTCAATGGCGAGAGCAGCAATGCGAGCCTCCGCGTCATTGCCGACCACCTGCGCTCGATGAGCTTCCTGATCGCCGAAGGCGTGCTGCCCTCGAACGAGGGCCGCGGTTATGTGCTGCGCCGCATCATGCGCCGTGCCATGCGTCATGCGACGCTGCTCGGCGCCAGCGAGCCGGTGATCCACAAGATCGTGCCGACGCTGGTGCGCGAGATGGGCCAGGCCTATCCCGAGCTGGTGCGCGGCGAGGCGATGATCACCGAGACCGTCGAGCTCGAGGAGAACCGGTTCCTCAAGACGCTCGGCCGCGGCCTGCAGATTCTCGCCGACGAGACCAAGGACCTCGGCGAAGGCGGCGTGCTGGCCGGCGGCACCGCGTTCAAGCTCTACGACACGTTCGGCTTCCCGCTCGACCTGACGCAGGACGCGCTGCGTACCCGTGGCATCAGCGTCGACACCGTCGGCTTCGATGCCGCGATGGCCGCGCAGAAGGCTGAGGCCCGGAAGAGCTGGGCCGGTTCAGGCGAAGCCGCGACCGACCTGGTGTGGTTCTCGATCGCCGACAAGGTCGGCCCGTCGGAGTTCCTCGGCTACGAAACCGAGGACGCGGAAGGCGAAATCGTCTCCCTGGTCAAGGACGGCAAGGAAGTCGACAGCCTCAAGGCCGGCGACGAAGGCTTCGTCGTGCTCAACCAGACGCCGTTCTACGGCGAGAGTGGCGGCCAGGTTGGCGACACCGGCCGGCTCGTTGCTGATGGCGTGGCGGTGACCGTCACCGAGACCACCAAGCATCACGGCGTGTTCGCGCACCATGTGAAGGTCGACGAGGGCACGCTGAAGCGCGGCCTCGGCCTGGCGCTGCATGTCGACCATGGGCGCCGCACAGCGATCCGCGCCAACCACTCGGCTACACACCTGCTGCACGAGGCGCTCCGCATCGTGCTCGGCGATCACGTGGCGCAGCGCGGCTCGCTGGTCGCGCCTGACCGCCTGCGTTTCGACTTCGTCCACACCAAGGCGATCTCGCCGCAGGAACTTGCCGAGATCGAGGACATCGCCAACGATATCGTGCTGCAGAACACTCCGGTCGAAACCCGGCTGATGAGCGTCGAAGACGCCAAGTCGTCGGGCGCCCGGGCGCTGTTCGGCGAGAAGTACGGCGACGAAGTGCGCGTCGTGTCGATGGGCCTCCCCACGGGCAACGGGCTCGGGTGGTCGGTGGAACTCTGCGGCGGCACCCATGCGCGCCGCACCGGTGATATCGGGCTGATTTCGGTAGTGGCCGAAGGCGGCGTCGCCGCCGGCGTCCGCCGCATCGAGGCGGTCACCGGCAAGGCAGCGCGGCATCGCGGCAACGACAATGTGCGGATCGTCGAGACCGCAGCGAACCTGCTGCGCTCCGGCCCACATGAAGTGCTCGAGCGCATCGAGACGCTGCAGGACAACTTCAAGAAGGCCGAGCGGGCGCTGAGCGATGCCAACAAGAAGCTGGCCTTAGGTGGCGGGCAGGGCGCCAGCGCCCCGGCAGCCGATGATAGCGTCAACGGCATCACCTTTGTCGGCCGTGCCGTCGAGGGTATTTCGCCCAAGGACGTGAAGGGCCTCGTCGATACCGAAAAGAAGCGGATCGGTTCGGGCGTGGTTACGGTTGTGCTGAAGGGCGAAGACGGCCGCGGCACCGTTGCCGTTGGCGTCACCGACGACCTGACCGGGAAGTATGCGGCGGGCGAACTGGTGAAGTTCGCCACCGTGGCACTCGGCGGGCAGGGCGGCGGCGGCCGCCCCGACATGGCGCAGGGCGGCGGCCCGGATGGCGGCAAGGCCGACGCGGCGATCGCTGCGGTGCGCGCGGCGCTCTAGACGGGGTCCGGTCCCGGGCCCTTGAAGGTATCGGGCGACGGGTTGTCCCGGCGCGCCCGATACTCGGCCCAGCGGCCGGCGATGCGGGCCCGTGCCCCATCGCTGAACACATTGGCGAGCCCGGCGGCAACCACGACGCCGAGCCCCGCCAGCCCGAGCGCATCGGGCACTTCGGCGAAGAACAGCGCGCCGAACAGCAGCGCCCACACCACCTGGCTATACTGCATCGGCGCGACGCGGCTAGCCGGCGCGAGCGACACGGCGGCGATCTGCAGCAGGTAGCCAATCCCGCCGAGAATGCCGCAGATCAGGAGCGCGCCGAGCAGCATCCAACCGGGCCAGACGAAGCCGAAGATCACCAGCCCGATGGCGTTGGCGGCGAGCGTGAAGAGGCCGGGCAGCGCGAACAGGCTGACCTTGCGCTCCTCGCCCGAGATGAGCCGCATGGCGGTGACGGAAATGGCCGCGCTCACGGCGCAGCCGAGCGCCGTGAGGTGGCCGAGTTCTAGCTCGCGGAAGCCCGGACGCACCACCAGCAGCACGCCGAGAAAGCTGATGATCACCAGTGCCCAGCGATCGAGCGCGACCCGTTCGCCCAGGATGAACACCGAGAGGATGGTGGTCGTCACCGGGATCAGGAAGACGAGGCAGTAAGCCTCGGCCAACGGGATGGTGACGAATGAATAGGTGATCAGCATGGAGCTCGCCGTGCGGCAGACGGCAATGAGCACCAGGAGCCAGGGGCGCTTGAACTTGAACGTGTCGCGCCAGCGTTCGGCCTTGGGCTTGGAAAACAGCGCCGGGATGATCGAAAACACGGTGGTGAAGAGGCCGATCTCGAACACGCTGAGGTCGGCGCCCAGGCCTTTGATCATGGCGTCGGCGGTGGAATAGACGCCATAGGCGATGAGGGCGCAAAGCACCCCGAGCGAGGCGGGCGTGAGGCTGCGCAACATCTACTTGCCCGTCGCCGGCGCCTCGTCGGCGTCGCTGCGGCGCGGCAGGTTGGCATCCTCACCCAGTGGCGCACTGA
This sequence comes from Devosia sp. P2_G7, assembly GCF_056403495.1. NCBI lineage: Bacteria > Pseudomonadati > Pseudomonadota > Alphaproteobacteria > Hyphomicrobiales > Devosiaceae > Devosia > Devosia sp. P2_G7. The sequence continues at coordinate 170,784 of NZ_JBFUFI010000004.1, read as the reverse complement.
CTTCGGAGATGGCGCTGGCCGGACCGAACACCGACAGGCGGGAGAAGATGCGGATACGGGTCTCGTCGGACATCACGTTGAGGATGCCGCCGAAGGCCACGACCACGAGGCCGCAATAGGCGACGGTGTCGGGGAACTCGTGGAAGAAGATGGCGCCGAAGACCACCGCCCAGGCGATCTGGCTGTACTGCGCCGGCGCGATCTGGCTGACCGGGGCGCGGCGGGTGGCGGCGATGAACAAGATGTTGCCGGTGCCGCCGAGCGCGCCGATGGCCAGCAGCAGGGCGAACTCTTCCCACGTCGGCCAGTGGAAGGTCGGCAGCATCAGGATGCCGTTGACCAGGACGATGTACCCGAGCGGCCAGCCGAGCAGGCTGACGCGCTTTTCGACCGGCGCGACCTTGCGCAGCGTCGTGGTGGTAATGCCGCCCATCAGCGCCGCGCCGAGGGCGAGCAGGTGACCCAGTTGCAGGTCGCGGAAGCCGGGCCGCACCACCAAGAGCACGCCGAGGAAGCTGGCGCCGAGGAACAGCCAGCGCTGCCAGGTGACGTCTTCCTTGAGGATGGTCCTCGACAGCGCCACCACGAAGATCGGCGCGAGGAAGGCGATCGAATAGGCCTCGGCCAGCGGGATGTGGGTGAAGGCGTAGATGATGCAGAGGTTGCCGATGACGCCGGTGACACTGCGCAGCTGCACCAGCCACGGATGGCGCATGTGGTGGAACTGCCGCCAGTGCTCGCCCTTGGGCTTGGTGAAGATGGCCGGAAGGAAGGAAAACAGCGCCGTCCAGAAGGCGATCTCGAAGACCGACAGGCTCGTACCGAACCCTTTGATGATCGCGTCGCAGCAGGAATAGAGCAGATAGGCAATGAGCGAAAAAGCGACGCCGGAGGGCATCTTCGGATATCCAAACGGGGGAGGGACGCGGCTGGTATGGCAGATCGTATACGACGCGCTTATCGGGGCGTCGATGGGCGCCAAGGTCGCATCGGCTAATTATTTCGTCTCTATTTGGAGCAGTCGTACTAGATTGCACGCACCCGGTTGTTGCGCGGTCCGTGTTCCAGTTCGACCAGTCCGAGGGCCTCGAGGACCGGGGTGACGTAGTTGGCGAAACGCCCGCGAAAGCCCTTCTTCAGCCCATACCAGCCGCCGACCGGATTGTCGGGTGAGCGGGCCCAAGCCTCCACGGTGCCGGGCCTGGCGTCCTTCTGTTCATCAGCGTTGCCGAGTTCCATCCAGTCCCCGTGCTGTTTCAGCATGGCGTGGAGGTCTTCGATGGCGCGAAGCTGGTAGCGGAGTTCGGTGCCCCCGGCGACGCAGACAAGCGCCGGCGGCACCGCGTCGGGCGCACGATAGAGCGTGATATCGCTCGAACCGGGTGGAGTCTTGAGCAACCACGGATCGTCTTTGGTACCTGCAGCCATCGCACCTGCCCTCGTTGACCGGAGCATATCTTTGCCGGACGACAGGGGAGTTAGTTTCTCTGCACAATTTGGTGAGGTGGAGCGGACCGTTCGGGACCACGGGCGCAACCAGGAATTATCTAGGTACCCAAGAGCTTGCGCTTGGAGAGGTCGACGAGTCGCTTCACGCGTTCCTGGACATAACCAAGGTAGAATTGTGTACCGCGACCTGACTCCCGGGCGCGCCGCCACCACAGCTCGGCGCCGGGTATCCGCCGCCTGAGCCACGGTTTCTTGCCGGCGAAATGGACAATGAAGGGCTGGCTCCATTGCAAGGCGACATAGTCTTCGAAACCGGGGAGGACAGAGACTGACTCGTCCGGCGTCATACTGTGCGCCAGCACATTCCAGCGAGGATCAAGCACTGCCATCTGGCCGGACAGCAGGTGGTTGATCGCGCACTGATCGGCATAGCGCAGACCGTGCGCCTTCTGCTCGAGCACCTGGCCCATCTGGGTAGCGAAGTTCATCGCGCGCATTGCGTCCAGGTCCATCAGCAGGACGCCGCCCTGACGATAGTCGCGTATCTGCTGCTCGGTTTCGAGTTCGAGGAAGTCTGTCAGATACGCAAAGAAATCGGCACGGTGCCGATCCTTGCCAGCAACCGGCTTCAGGGCCTCCTCGATCACGTGGCGGTCGATGACGGCGCCGACCGGCCTGCCATCGAGGGGAGCATCAAAGAGGTCCGCAAGGTCGGCTTCAACGACCACGTCGCTGTCGAGGTAGATGACCCGGGATTTGTCGGCCAGCACTTCCGGCAGCGAGAACCTGCCAAGCGTCGAAGGCGGAAGACCGCTCACCCGGCCGAAGCGGTCCCAGGGATTTGCGAAAGGGTGCAGGTGGATCGTTACGGCACCACGTTGCCAGCCCCGGAGACGCCGGCTCAGGCGGGTAGCCGGGCCCATGTAGAGCACGTGATACTCAACCGGACGGTCGGTCTTTACCGTGGCGGCGATCGAGGTCGCGACGACCTCGATCATGGGCAGGAAGTTCCGATCGACGGCACTGGCGACGACGATCGGAGCTGGGTTGGTCATCGTCGCTTCGCAGGCGCCGATCAGGCAGCCATGGCCTTCTGCAGGTTGGCGTCGATGGCGTCGAGGAAGCCGAGGGTCGAGAGCCATTTCTGGTCCGGGCCGACCAGCAGGGCGAGATCCTTAGTCATCTGGCCCGCTTCGACAGTGTCGACGCAGACCTTCTCGAGGGTCAGCGCAAACTTCGCCAGTTCGGCATTGTTGTCGAGCTTGGCGCGGTGCTGCAGGCCGCGCGTCCAGGCGAAGATCGAGGCGATGGAGTTGGTCGAGGTCTCCTTGCCCTGCTGGTGCTGGCGGTAGTGGCGGGTGACGGTGCCGTGGGCGGCCTCGGCCTCGACGATCTTGCCATCGGGGGTCATCAGCACCGAGGTCATCAGGCCGAGCGAGCCGAAGCCCTGGGCCACGATATCGGACTGCACGTCGCCGTCGTAGTTCTTGCAGGCCCAGACATAGCCGCCGGACCACTTCAGCGCCGAGGCGACCATGTCGTCGATCAGGCGGTGCTCGTACCAGATCTTCAGCTCGTCGAACTTGGCCTTGTAGTCGCTCTCGAAGATCTCCTGGAAGATGTCCTTGAAGCGCCCGTCATAGGCCTTGAGGATGGTGTTCTTGGTCGAGAGGTAGCAGGGGACCTTGCGGTTGATGGCGTAGTTGAACGAGGCGTGCGCGAAATCGCGGATCGACTCGTCGAGGTTGTACATCGCCATGGCGACGCCGGCGCCGGGGGACTGGAACACTTCGTGCTCGATGACCTTGCCGTCGTCGCCGGTGAACTTGATGGTCAGCGTGCCCTTGCCCGGGAAGGTGAAATCGGTGGCCCGGTACTGGTCGCCGAAGGCGTGACGGCCGACGATGATCGGCTGGGTCCAGCCGGGGACGAGGCGCGGCACGTTCGAGCAGATGATCGGCTCGCGGAAGATCACGCCGCCGAGGATGTTGCGGATCGTGCCGTTGGGCGACTTCCACATCTTCTTGAGCTTGAACTCTTCGACGCGCTGCTCGTCGGGGGTGATGGTGGCGCACTTGATGCCGACGCCGTGCTTCTTGATGGCGTTGGCGGCATCGACGGTCACCTGGTCGTTGGTGGCGTCGCGGTTCTGCACCGAGAGGTCGTAATACTCGATGTCGAGATCGAGGTAGGGGAGGATCAGCTTGTCCTTGATCGCCTGCCAGATGATGCGGGTCATCTCGTCGCCGTCGAGATCGACGACCGGGTTGGCAACTTTGATCTTGGCCATGCGTAAGCTCCTCAGCGGCGCGGAAAATATGATGCGGGGGCTAATAGCATGAAATCGGCCGAGCGGAAGCGCCCGGCGGCCTTTCGGTTCCAGGATTTGAGGTGGTCGGGCGGTTCCGGCGTGGCTTCGACCACGCGGGTAGTCCGCAATATGAAGGCCGTCGCCACGCCGGAACTGTTCGGAGTTTTTGCGGGGACCATGAGGAAGCGTTCGCACGCCGTGCGCCAAGCACGGAAACGGTGGACGGGTGCCCATAGCCGCGGCCGCCAGGAGACGGCTCCCCCGGCACCGAAGTCGCCCCACCAGCCGTCCGTACGCGACCGCGCCCGTGTGGGTGACGGGAAGAGGATCGCATGGGTGAGGAGCACGGGGATAAGTCGGTGCGGATTTCCGGATCAGTTGACACCGTGCATATACACACTATCTATCCGCCCATGGATGATTTCACCCAGTGCATGGTTTCGAACAGCCGGATGGCGGCGCGGGCAATAACCCGGCGCTATGATGCCTATGCTCGGCCATTCGGGATTACGTCGACGCAGTTCTCGTTGTTGGGGACGATCGTGGCGGCGGGCGAGCAGACGGTGAGCGAGCTTGCCGAGGCTCGTGGGTTCGAGCGCACAACGCTGACGCGCAACCTCGACCGGCTGGAGAAGATGGGGCTGATCAGTTCGCGGGCGGCGGAGCACGGCAACGGCCGGATCTGCGGGCTGACCGACAAAGGGCAGGCCCTGGTCAACGATTTGCTGCCGCTGTGGCGCAAGGCGCAGGCGGAGATCCGCGAGGAACTCGGCGCCGATGGCTTCGACGACACACTGAAGACGCTGAAGCGGCTTGCCGCCGTTTGATTTCCCTTTAGGCGGGCCGGTTCCGGCGCTGCCCGTGTATCTACACTTGAACGGAGAACCCGATGACCTCTCAAGCTGATCCGATCGTCGTCACCGGCATGGGCGCCGTCAGTCCTCTAGGGGTTGGCGTAGACGTCAATTGGACTCGATTGATCGAAGGGCGGAGTGGGATCGGGCCAAATACCCGGTTCGACGTAACCGACTACAGCGCCAAGATCGCCGGGCTGGTGCCTGAGAAGGCTGATGATCCGGAGGGTTTCGATCCGCTGGTGGCGATTGACGCCAAGGATATCAAGAAGATGGGGCTGTTCATCCAGTACGGACTGGTGGCGGCACAGGAAGCGCTGGACCAGGCTGGCTGGCACCCGACGACACCGGAAGAGCAGGCGGCGACGGCAACGATCATCGGCTCGGGCGTCGGCGGCTCGCCGGTGATGGCTCATGCGGTCGAGACGATAGTCGAGAAGGGGCCGCGGCGGTTGTCACCGTTCACCGTGCCGGCGTTCCTGCCGAACCTGGCGGCCGGCTGGATCTCGATCAATTACGGCTTCAAGGGGCCGATCGGGGCGCCGGTCACCGCCTGCGCGGCGTCGGCCCAGGCGATCGGCGACGGTATGCGGCTGATCCTGACGGGCGAGGCCGAAGTGGCGGTGGTCGGGGGCGCCGAGGGATCGGTGGACATGATCTCGGTGGGCGGGTTCGGCGCGGCACGGGCGCTGGCGACCGCGTTCAACGACGATCCACAGGCAGCGTCGCGGCCATTCGACCGCCGGCGCGACGGCTTCGTGCTGGCCGAGGGTGCGGCGGTGCTGGTGATCGAGCGGCTGAGCCACGCCGTGGCGCGCGGCGCGACGCCGCTCGCGATACTCTCCGGTTACGGGACGTCGGCGGATGCCTATCATCTCACCTCCGGCGAGCCGACTGGCGCGGGAGCGCAGGTGGCAATGGCCAATGCGCTGAGGATGGCCGGGCTCTCGACCGGCGAAATCGACTACATCAACGCGCATTCCACCTCGACCGGGGTGGGTGACGCGGCAGAACTGGCCGGCATTGGCGCGCTGTTCTCCAACCGCGGCAAGGATCTCGCGATCTCCTCGACCAAGTCCTCGACCGGCCACCTGATGGGCGCCGCAGGCGCGATCGAAGCGGTCTATTCGATCGAGGCGATCCGGCACGGCATCGTTCCGGCGACGCTCAACCTCGATGATCCGGATGTCGGCGAGCGCTTCGACCTGGTGCCGAAGGTGGCCAAGAAGAAGGCGCTGCGGCACGTGCTTTCGAACGGGTTCGGCTTTGGTGGAGTGAACGCCTCACTGGTGTTCTCGGCGATCTAGATCGGAGGCGGCGCCGGGCTATTTCACCGGCATGGCGGCGACCCAGCGCTCGGCTGTTTCCACCCAGTCGCGCAGGTCGTCGTCGTCCTCGATGGCGTCGGCATCGACCCAGATGAAGCCGCGCATCGCCTTGTCGCCGTGGATCATCTGCGTGGCGCCGGGGCGGGCGAGGGCGGCTTCGTTGTTGTCCTTGCCGACGCTGAGCAGGATACGGCCGTCCTTCTTGCAGCCGACCAGGATGTGGCCGTTGAGCAGGAACGTCAGGCCGCCGAACATGGTCTTCTCGGTGATGCGCGGATCGCCGTCGAGGATGTCGCGGATGCGCTCGGCGAGGTGGGTCATGGTAGTCGAGGTGGATTTCATTTCGGGGGCAGGGTCTCCGCGAATTGCATGGCGTAGGCGATCCAGCCACCGAGCGCGGCGTCGTCCGGAATGCCGGTTTCGTCGACGGCGATGAAGCCGGTCATTGGGCGGGTGCCCATGTGCATCTGGTAAGCGCCCGGGCGCTCGAGGGCCGCGGCCTGTTTCTCGGGATCGATGCGGACCAGGAGGTCGCCTTTGGCGGTGGTGCCGATCGCCATGTTGCCGTTGAGCATGAAGCCGATGCCGCCGAACATCTTCTTTTCGACAAGGCCGGGGGCGAGGAGCGGCCGCAGGCGGTCGCCCAGCGCGTCGGATGCTGCACTCATGCGATGGGGTCCTGTTTGCGGTAGGTGTCGTGCTGCGGCAGGCCATCGGGGAGAGCATCCCAGTCGCGATGGCTGCGAGCGAAGATCAGCTGGTTGGGAACGAACCAGTTCGTAGCGGCGCCGAACAGGCCGACCGGCAGCATGAGCAGGTCGGGAGCGCGGCTCGATTGTGCGTAGAGCGGGGTGCCGCAATGCGGGCAGAACCAGCGGGTGAGGGTGGCGCCGGAATGGGCGGGGCGGGCGAAGCTCCTGGTGTCGCCGGTCACAGTGACATCGGCAGGGCGGGCGAGCGCCACGGTGGAGTGGCCGGTGCCGGTGGCGCGCTGGCAGTCCTCGCAGGAGCACATGAACATCGAGCGGATGCGGCCATTCACCGACAGCGTGACGCGGCCGCAGGCGCAGCGGGCGGAGAGGTCGATCTCGGGTTTGTCGGCGGTGGGCATGGCGCATGCTGACATCAGGTGTTTGCCATCCGCAAGCCGTCTGCTTGATCGGGGCGGGCGCTGCCTCTAGACGATTTGCCCATGCTCTATTCGCCTCACTATCCGATCGAAACCGAGCGACTTCGGCTGCGCCCGTTCACCCGTGGCGATGTCGACGCGGTATTCGCCTATCGGCAACGCGAGGACGTGGCGAAATATCTGTTCGATGGGCCGATGAGCCACGAGAGCGTCACCGAGGTGGTGCAGCAACGGGTCGGGCAGCACGAACTGGCGGCCGAGGGCGACAAGATCTTCCTTGCCGCGGAGTTGCTGGCGCCGCAGCACGTCATCGGCGAACTCTCGCTGATCCTGCGCGACGCGCCGTCGCGGCAGGGCGAGATCGGCTACATCTTCCATCCGGAATTTCACGGCCACGGCTACGCCACGGAGGCGGCGCGGGTGTTGCTGCGGATGGGGTTCGAGGGGGCCGGGATGCACCGGATCTATGCGCGCTGCGCCGCCGCGAACGATGCGTCGTGGAAGGTGATGGAGCGGCTGGGCATGCGGCGGGAGGCGCATTTCCGCGAGCACAGCTTCGTCAAGGGCGCCTGGGACGAGGAGTTCGTCTATGCGCTGCTGGAAGGCGAGTGGCGCAGCGGGGCCGGCCGCTAAGTCCCATTGCCGCCAAGCGATTCTCCCCTAGACCAAGGGGATTTAGCAATAAATTTCAACGCCTAAGCAGGAACCGCCATCAGACAGTCGCGTTGTCGCCGTAAACCTGAATCGTGTGGGAGGAGCGGAGATGTCGATGCCTGATTTTCCTATCGAAACCGAAAGGCTGGTCCTTCGGAACTTCCAGAAATCCGATCTCGACGCCGTCATGGCCTATCATGCCCTGCCGGAAGTGCAGCGCTATCTCGACTGGAAGGCGCGCGATCGGGTGGAGGTGAAGGCGGCGCTGGACGCGATGTGCGCGCAGCAGCGACTGCACCGGCCGGGCGACATCATCACGCTCGCCGTGGTGCGCAAATCCGACGATCTGCTGGTTGGGCAGGTGTCGCTGCGCTGGACCGACGCCACGGCGGGGCAAGCGGAACTGCGCTTCATTCTCAGCCCGGCACAGCGCCGGCAAGGCTATGCGCGCGAAGCCGTGCGAGCGGCGCTGGACATCGGTTTCAACGATCTCGGGCTGCATCGGATTTTTGCGCGCACCTCAGGGGGAAACCAGCCTTCGGCGAAGCTGCTGAAGGACCTCGGCATGCGGCTCGAGGCGCATTATCGGGAGCACGCGTTGTTCCAGGGCGAATGGGACGAGGAACTGCATTTCGCCATCCTCGATCGCGAATGGCTGCGGGGCACCAAGGTGAAGGAACTCAACCGCCATATGGTGGCGTGACGCAGGGCGCTTGATCTTGGTGCCGCTTAGGCCCTATCTCCCGGCCGAACGGGAGCAGTTGCCGCATGGCCGGAACCGACAAGTCGCAGGAGTTCAGCTATCGGCCGAGCCCTGCCATCATCCTCTGCGAGCCGCAACTGGGCGAGAATATCGGGACGGCGGCGCGGGCGATGGCCAATTTCGGGCTGTGGGACCTGCGGATCGTCAACCCGCGCGACCCGTGGCCGAACGAACGCGCCATCGCGGCGGCGTCGCGAGCTGACCATGTGATCGAAAAGGTCCGGGTGTTCGCGACGGTGGAGGAAGCGATCGCCGACCTGTCGCTCGTGTTCGCGACGACTGCCCGCCGCCGCGACATGCAGAAGCCGGTCTATGGTCCCGAGGAAGGGGCACAGCGGATGATCTCGCACATTGCCGGCGGGGCCAAGGCCGGGTTGCTGTTCGGGCGGGAACGCTGGGGGCTCTATAACGAGGAAGTGGCGCTGGCCGATGCGATCGTTACTTTTCCGGTGGAGGCGGCGTTCGCATCGCTGAATATCGCGCAGGCGGTGCTGCTGATGGCGTACGAGTGGCGCCAGCAAGCGGACAAGGGCGAGGTGCTGCCCTTCACCGGCGGGCTCGATCCGATCGCGCCGCGCGAGGAATTGATCGGGCTGTTCCTGCACCTCGAGGAGACGCTCGATCGTACCGGCTTCTTCAAGACCGCGGACAAGCGGCCGACGATGGTCGATAACCTCCGCGCCGCGTTCAGCCGGGCGCAGCTGTCGACGCAGGAAATCCGCACGCTGCGCGGGGTGATTTCGTCGATCGATCGCTCGCACCTGCGACAGGGGCGCAAGAGGAAGAGCGCTGACGAAAGTTGAGCCCTCCGGTGCCAAGTATGCTTTGACGCGCCGTTGTGCGGCGTGGCATCAGCGGGCACCATGACCTCAGCCGCCACCGCCGAGCCATCCAAGCTCGCCTTCAGCTACCGCAACTTCCGCTTCTTCTGGCTCACGACGCTGCTGGTCAGCTTCGCGGTGCAGATCATGTCGGTGTCGATCGCCTGGCAGATCTACGACGTGACCGGCGAGGCGTTCCTGCTCGGGCTGGTTGGGCTCTCGTTGTTCCTGCCGGCGCTGGTGCTGATACTCGTCACCGGGCTCACCGCCGATCGCTTCAACCGTCGGCTGATCATGGCGATCTGCCTCGGGGTCGAACTGCTGTGCGCGTTGGGGTTCCTGGCTTTCGTCAATGCTCAGGCGCATGAGGTGTGGCCGATCTTCGCCATCCTGGTTGTGCTCGGTACGGCGCGGGCATTCTGGAGCCCGGCGGCGCAATCGCTGGCGCCGAACCTGGTGCCGCCCGAGGCGCTGGCCAATGCCATTACGACCAACATGTCGGCCTGGCAGTTCGCCTCGATCGCCGGACCTGCCGTGGGCGGGCTGCTTTATGGCATCGCGCCGTCGGTGGCGTTCGGCACCGGCGCGGTGCTGCTGGTCATCGCCATGGCCTCGGTGCTGATGATCTCGAAGCCGCAGGTGCGGGAGTCGCACCAGGCGACCAGCCTCGAGACCATGTTGGCCGGCTTCCGCTATATCTTTTCGAACAAGGTGGTGCTGGGCGCCATTTCGCTCGACATGTTCGCGGTGCTGATGGGCGGAGCGGTGGCGCTGCTGCCGATCTACGCCAAGGATATCCTCCACGCCGGACCGCAGGAGCTCGGGTTCCTCCGCGCTGCGCCGGGTGTCGGCGCGATCGTCATGGCGCTGGTGCTGACGCGGTTCCCGATCCGCGACCATGCGGGCAGGCTCCTGTTCCTGTTCGTAGGGCTGTTCGGCGCCTTCACGGTACTGTTCGGGCTTTCGACGACTGCCTGGATATCGATCCCCGCTCTGGCGCTGGTCGGCGCGTCGGACATGGTGAGCGTCACCATCCGCGAAACCATCATGCAGCTCTGGACCCCGGAAGAGGTGCGCGGTCGCGTCAACGCCGTGAACAGTGTCTTCATCGGCGCCTCGAACGAGTTGGGCGAGTTTCGTGCCGGCACGGTGGCGCACTTGATCGGCCCGGTCCCGGCCGTGGTGATCGGCGGCATTGGCTCGATCGCCATAGCGGTGATCTGGAGCCGGTTGTTCCCGGGGCTGCGCACGCAGCGGACGCTCGACAGGAAGATGGTCTAGGGGCAGGGCGGCGTCCCGAGGGAGGCAGCCCATGCCAAGAGGCTACTGGATCGCGTCGGTCGATATCGAAGACCCCGAGGCCTACAAGGGATACAGCGACATCGTGGTGATTGAGGGCTACACGGGCTGAATTGCCCGCCTGACGCTTGACTCCGGCGGGTTCCGCCTCTATCACGCGCCCACTTGTCGAGCCCTCGGGCTCCTCGAGCGCACCCGGGATTCCCTGAAATTCAGGAATCTGTCGGTCCGTTCCGCAAGGACGGGCAGAGGAGGGCGCAATCACTTTCGACGATCTATGAAAGGATTCCGATGTCGAAGCGCGATTCAGTTAAGCACAAGATCGACCGCCGTTTGGGCGAAAACCTGTGGGGCCGTCCGAAGTCCCCGCTCAACAACCGTGCCTATGGCCCCGGCCAGCACGGCCAGCGCCGCAAGGGCAAGACCTCCGACTACGGTCTGCAGCTGCGCGCCAAGCAGAAGCTCAAGGGCTACTACGGTTCGATCACCGAGAAGGCCTTCAAGAAGCTCTACACCGAAGCCGCCCGCGTGAAGGGTGATACCGGCGAGCGCCTGATCGGCCTGCTCGAGAGCCGTCTCGATGCCATCGTCTACCGCGCCAAGTTCGTGCCGACCGTGTTTGCGGCCCGCCAGTTCGTGTCGCACGGCCACATCCTGGTCAACGGCAAGCGCGTCAACATTCCCTCCTACCAGGTGAAGGTTGGCGACAAGGTCGAGATCAAGGAGCGTTCCAAGCAGCTCGGCATCGTGCTCGAAGCCAACCAGCTCGGCGAGCGCGACATTCCTGAGTACGTGGAAGTCGATCACGGCAAGCAGACCGCCGTCTACGTGCGCGTCCCGGCCCTTGCCGACGTGCCGTATCCGGTCCAGATGGAACCGAACCTCGTGGTGGAATTCTACTCGCGCTAATCGCGCGGGAGCATCACTGGAATTGGAAAGGGCCGCCCCGATGGGGCGGCCCTTTTGTTTGGGCTGGCGGCTTGTAGCTGCCTCGGCTCAGGCGCCGGCGGCTCCCGTGACCGACTCCTTGATCGGCGCCTGGTCGACCGGAATGAAGCTCTCGAAGTGGTGGAGCCGCTGGTAGACCGAGAGCAGGTTCACGATCGTCGTCCAGGCTCGCGCGAAGAACTGGAACGACGAGGACACCTGGCTGAACGCCGTCGATATCTGCTGGTAGAGACCAAGCGTCAGCGTGCCGGCCAGGATAGACGGCGACATGGCGAGCAGCGGCACATAGCCGACGAGGTTGAGGTACGCGTACCGCGCCAGGTTGAAGTACGTGTAGTGGAAATAGAGCCGGAAGTAGTTCTTCTGCACGTTGGCGAAGAGCTCCCGTGCCGTCAGCGGCTCGGCACGGCCAGCATCATCCTCGCCATAGACCAGCTCCTTACGGAGCGCCGCCTCAACTCGCTGGTTCTGGAAGTTGAGACCGGGTAGCCGGATGCCGACGACAGCCAGCATCGCAGTGCCCAAGGCCGCTGCGATCAACGCCACCCAGACGAGGCTGCCCGGCACAGCTCCGAGGATCGGCAATTCGGTGATGTGCTGCGAGAAGCCCCACAGCAGGGGCAGGAACACTACGAGGGTGATCAGCGACGAGAAGAAGCTGGTGCCCAGGTCTTCCACCGTGTCGGCGAAGCGCATGGTGTCTTCCTGGACGCGCTGCGCGGCGCCTTCGGTGGTGCGGATCGCGGGCCAGTAGGCCATGTAGTAGGAGTTCATCGCCTTCCGCCAACGGAAGATGTAGTGCGACGTGTAGAAATTCAGCAGCACCAGCACCAGGATGTTGGGCATCAGCACGGCGAAGAGCAGGAAGACCTGGCCGTAGAACTGGCCCGGATCGACGGATCTTGGTTGGCTCAATGCCTGCTGGACCATATCGAAAAAGGTGCCGGACCAGGCATTTATCCAGGCGTCGACCTGCACGTTGAAATAGAGGACGAGCAGGATGACGACCGAGGACGCCACCGACCACCAATACCACTCGTTTCGCTTGTAGAAGTACCAGAAGATACAGAAGATCAGGGCGATCATCAGGACATACTGGTACTCCCAGATCTTCTCGCCATTGAGGAAGTTGGTGTCCTGGGCGACGCAGTTGGCGGGCGCGGCCGCAGGTGTTGTGGCGTCTGTAGCTGCCGGGGCGTTCGGGGTTGCCGGTGTCGCTGAGTCTGCCGCGGGTTGATCGCCCGCAGTAGCCGCCGGTGCGCAGATGGCGGGGGCGAGGAAGCGGTCGATACTGATGGCGGAGCGGATCGGTGCGCCAAGCGTGAACCAGATCAGCGTCGCTGCCAGCAGCCAGATGACCGCCGATGAGAAGAACAGCTTGGGTTCGGGGAAGAATGAGCGGAACAAGGGAGACTCCTTGGGGTTCCGGAAGGTCGTGTCATCTAACTGACTAAATCCGCGACCGGCAAGAAATCAGGGCCAACCTTGCCGCGAGTTAAAATCCCCGAAAGCTTCCGGTAAGGCGCGGGGTTTGGTATCAGGTCGGCCCATGAACCAGATCGTCAGCCCAGCCGTGCTCGAAGCCCAAGCCGACTCCTTGGCCGAAGACCTGTCCGGCGCGCATCCGCTGTTCGCGGCGGCGCCGCGCAGCGTCGAGTTCAACAAGCTCAGGAAACGCCTCGTCCGCAATATGCGCGAGGCGATCGAGAAGTTCGGGATGGCACGGGCCGGAGAGAAGTGGCTGGTGGCCATTTCGGGTGGCAAGGACAGCTATGGGATGCTGGCGCTGCTGCTCGATTTGAAGTGGCGGGGGCTGCTGCCGGTGGAACTGATCGCCTGCAACCTCGACCAGGGGCAGCCGAACTTTCCCAAGCACATCCTGCCGGAGTGGCTGACCAAGCACGGCATCGCGCACCGGATCGAGTACCGGGACACCTACTCGGTGGTGACCAGCACGCTACCGGCCGGGGCGACCTATTGCTCGCTCTGCTCGCGGCTCAGGCGCGGCAACCTCTACCGCATCGCGCGGGAGGAGGGCTGTTCGGCGCTGGTGCTGGGGCATCATCGCGAGGATAGCCTCGAGACGTTCTTCATGAACCTGTTCCATGGCGGCAAGCTCGCGGCCATGCCGCCGCGGCTGATGAACGACGACGGCGACGTCGAGGTGCTGCGGCCGATGATCTATTGCGCCGAGCCTGACCTCGAGAAGTTTGCCGAGCACATGGCCTTCCCGATCATTCCCTGCGACCTCTGCGGCTCGCAGGAGGGGCTCGAGCGCAATGCCATGAAGGCGATGCTCAACGACATCGAAAAACGGATGCCGGGGCGCAAGGACATCATGATCCGGGCGCTGGGCAATGTGCGGCCGAGCCATCTGCTCGACCCAAAGCTGTTCGACTTCCTCGGGCTGCAGAACGCCTCGACCGCCACCGGCGACTGACCCGACCACACCGACCAAGAGTTGACCATGTCCTCCTTCGATATCGACCGCCTGGCCGTCATCCTCCGCGATGCCGCCAAGGCAGAAATCCTGCCGCGCTTCCGGCATCTCGACGCCGGGATGGTGCGGCAGAAGACGGATGCCATCGATCTCGTGACCGAGGCGGACGAGCAAGCGGAGCGGCGGATCAAGGCGGCGGTGGAAGAGGCCTGGCCGGAGGCGCTGTTCGTCGGCGAGGAGTCGGTGGCGGCCAATCCGGCGCTGCTCGATGAGCTGGACCGCGCCGAGTTCGCCATCGTGGTCGACCCGGTCGACGGGACGGCCAATTTCGCGGCCGGGCTGCCACTGTTCGCCACCATGGCGGCGGTGGTGCGGAACGGCGAGACCATTGCCGGCATCATCTATGACCCGATGGGCGACGATTGGGTGCTGGCCGAGAAGGGTGGCGGCGCGTGGCAGCGGCGGCCGGATGGCACGCAGTGGCGGCTGGAGGTGGCGACGGCGCCGGGGTTGGGCGACCTCGTGGGGCACGTCTCGATCACCTTCCTGCCGGCGGAGAGCAAGCCCACGGTGTTGGCCAACCTCGCCAAGATCCGGGTGGCCGCGAACTATCGGGTCGCCGGGCACGACTACCGCACGTTCGCGAGCGGGTTTTCGCATTTCGTGGCGTTCAACAAGCTGATGCCGTGGGACCACCTCGGTGGGTGCCTCATCTCGCAGGAGGCCGGGGGCCACGTGGCGCGCTTCGACGGATCAGCTTACCTCCCCAGCCACCGCGAGGGCGGGTTACTAATTGCCAGCAATCGCGATACCTGGAATTTACTGCGCGCAGAGGTGTTTACGCTATAGTGGCGGTCTAAATCGGCGAGGGGAGACGCGGTTTGGACAACCTGAACTACTGGGCGATCGCCGAGCGCGATATCGAGATCCAGAACCCGATCACCGACCGCAAGCTGCGGTTGCTGGACGATTATTGCGACGTGCGCGATGGGCTCAGCGTGCTCGATATCGGCTGCGGCAAGGCCTGGCTGATGCGGCAATGGGCGGAGAAGCACGCCATCGAGGGCGTCGGCATCGACATCAACCCGCGGTTTCTCGAGGTCGCCCGGCGCAAGCCACCGGCACGAGGGCGCCTGACCTTTCACAATGCATCGGCAAAGACCTTCAAGGTCGAGCCGGCTTCGTACGACATCGTGCTCTGCCTCGGCGCTTCGTTCGCCATCGGCGAGGTGCCGCAGGCGCTGGAATGGATGGCGGCGGCGACCAAGCCTGGCGGGTCGGTGGTGCTGGGCGACCTGGTGCTGAAGCACCCGCCAGCGGTGCCGAAGGGTGATATCCTGCCACCCAATACGGTGGACATGATGGGGGTAGTCGAGCGCCACGGCGCCGAGGTGTCGGCAACGATCAGTGCCTCGGAGGCGGATTTCGAGCGCTACACCAGCCACCATCGGCACGCGACGCTGACCTGGGCGCGCGAGAACCCAAAGCACGCGGACCATGCCGCGGTGCTGGAGAAGAGCCGCAGCGACTGGATGTATTACCAGAAGACGATCCGGCCGCTGCTCGGCTGGACCATCTTCGTAGGTCGCAAGAAGGACTAGGGCGGGGCCTAGTGGCCCGTGTCGGCACCGGGGTGCGCGTATTGCGGGCTCACGCCGAACAGCTTGCCCTTTTCGGCGATCAGCACGCTGCCGAGCGCCAACAGCCCCATGGTCACGTAGCCGGCGACGACCGGCGTCACCGTGCCATTGAACTGTTGGCCGATGACGGTGCCGAGCAGCGCGCCGCCCACCGTCTGGGTGAAGCCGAACACCGAAGCAGCGGTGCCGGCGACGGCACCGAGCGGCTCCATGGACAGCGAGTTCATGTTCGAGGCAGCCCAGCCGAACATCCACTGCACTACCAGCACCACGCCGAAGAACAGCCAGAGCGGCATGAACCCGCCAAGGCTGAAGGCGAGGAGGATCGAGGCTGCGCCGACATAGACGAGGATGGCGAAGTGGCTCAGCCGGCGCATGCCGAAGCGGCGCACGATCTTCGAGTTGGTGAAGGCACCGATCGACATGGTGCCGGCCATCAGCGCAAAGGCGACGGGGAAGAGCGCCCCGAGCCCGAAGATCTCGACGAAGATCTGCTGGCTGGTCGAGATGAAGCCGAACATGGCGCCGAACAGGAACATGCCCGCAAGGCCGTAGAACAGCGCCGAGCGGTTAGTGAACACCAGCCGGAAACCCTCGGCGATGACGCTCAGCCGCAGCGGCCGGCGATATTCCGGATGGAGCGTCTCCGGCAGGCGGAAGAACGCCCACAGGCTGATCACCGTCGCGAGGCCGCCCATGAACAGGAAGATGTACTGCCACGGGCCGGACAGCAGGATCACCTGGCCGATGCCGGGGGCGACGATTGGGATGACCATGAACACCATGAAGGTGAGCGACATCACCTCGGCCATGGCGCGGCCGGAGAACTTGTCGCGCACCACCGAGGTGGCGATGACCCGCGTCGCGGCGGCACCGAGCCCTTGGGTGAAGCGGATAGCGAGCAGGATGGCGAAGGTCGGGGCGAACACGGCGGCGAAGGCGCAGACCACATAGATCACCAGCCCGACGAGCAGCGGCCCGCGCCGGCCGAAGCGATCGGTGAGTGGGCCGAAGATCAGCTGCGCGAAGCCGAAGCCGAGCATGTAGACGCCGACCACGAACTGCCGCTCGTTCTCGTGGCTAATGCCGAGGGCCTCACCCATGTAGGGCAGCGCCGGCAGCATCACGTCGATGGCGAGAGCGTTGAGCGCCATCAGGGCGGCCATAAGGGCAATGAACTCGACGCGGGACAGGTCCCGCGTTGCAACAGTTGTACTGGACATGTTTGGGCTCAGAATGGCCGGGAGGGGGCCGGAAAGGCCGGGAAGATGCGCGCATCTCCGGCCTTTGGCAACCCGGCGTTGATCAATACTGACGAAAGGCTGAGGCTATTGAGCCGGCTTCAGCTGGAACGACTTGGCACTGAGTTCGCGGATCGGCAGGTGGAGGGCTGCTGAGCCGAGGCCGAGCAGGATGCCCAGGTACCAAACGAGGCTGTAGGAGCCGGTGTGATCGTAGACGAAGCCGCCCAGCCATACGCCGGTGAACGAGCCGAGCTGATGGCTGAAAAAGGCGACGCCGTAGAGCATGCCCATGTAGCGGGCGCCGAAGAACAGCGAGACGAGCCCGGCGGTCAGCGGCACGGTGGAGAGCCAGAGCAGGCCCATCGCCGCGGCGAACATGTAGGCGCTGACCTCGGTGACGGGGAACAGCACGAACAGCCCGATGGCGACGGCGCGGCTGAAGTAGATCGAGGCGAGCAGCAATTGCTTGGGCAGCCGGCCGCCGAGGTAGCCGGCGAGCAGCGAACCCACAATGTTGAACAGCCCGATGACGGCGATGGCCCAGCTGCCGACTTCGGGGGCAAGGCCGCACTGCACCAGATAGGCCGGCATGTGGACGTTGACGAAGGCGAGGTGGAAGCCGCAGACGAAGAAGCCGATGACCAATAGCCGATAGGACCCATGGCCCCAGGCACGGCTCAGCGCCTGCATGAACTTGAGGTCGGCCTGGCCGGCGGCCCGCTCGGTGCGGCCGCGCAGGGCGTAGGTGAGCGGGATCACCAGCGCAAGGATGGTGGCGGCGTAGAGCAGGGTGGTCTGCCAGCCGAAATTGGTAATGAAGGACTGGCCGATCGGCGCGAAGGCGAACTGGCCGAACGACGATGCTGCCGTAGCGACGCCGAACACGAGGCTGCGCTTTTCCTGCGGCACGCTGCGGCCGAACGCGATCATCACGATGGAGAAGGACGAGGTGGCGATGCCGACGCCGACGATAACACCGGCCGTGAGGTTCAGCACCGAGCCGCTGGGCGAGATCACCATGAGGGCGAGGCCGAGCGCATAGACCAAGAGGCCGCCGATGATCACCTTGGCGGTGCCGTAGCGGTCGGCGAGGCCACCAGCGAAGGGCTGTGCGATGCCCCAGGCGAGGTTCTGGATCGCCATGGCCATGCCCCACGCCTCGCGCGTCAGCCCGAGATCGGCGGTCATCGGGAGGGTCAGCAGGCCGAAGCTGGTGCGGATGCCGTTGGTCACCGCCGCGATGATGCAGCCACAGATGATCAGGGCGACGAGCGGCGTCGCCACGGAACGGGAGGCGGTGATCGAGGACATGAGCGGGGGACTCGGAGGATTGGAGGAGCCCCGTGTACTTACACCCCCCGAACGGATCACAGAAACGCATTTCTCTGATGCGTGCGATCACCCAAAGTGATGGCGGACGCCATGCCGCAGTTGATCGCGCGGCGCAGGGGATTATCTACAGGGCAGCAACGGAGTCGCCCGTGATACGCCATATCGTGTTCTTCACCGCCAAGGACCCAGACCAACTCGACGCCATCGTCGAGGGGCTCGAATTGCTCGGCACGATTCCGCATTCGACGCATTTTGAAGTGACCCGCAACAGCAAGGTCGACCAGATCGGCAACGATGTGGATGTGGTGGTCTACGCCGAGTTCGCCGATGCGGCGGCGCTGGCGGCCTACAAGGCGCATCCGACCTATGCCGAGGCAACGCGCCGGGTGCGGCCGCTGCGCGAACTGCGGTTCGCCGCCGACGTTCCCGCCAGCGAGGCGGCCGTGGCGCTGGTGCGCCGCTCTGCCTGACAAAACAGAAAGGCCGCGCCCGAGGGCACGGCCATGTTTGCAACGTGGCGAAGGCGTCAGGCGGTCTGCTTGACCGCGATGCCCTTGTCGGCGAGGTGCGATTGCAGTTCGCCGGCCTGGAACATCTCGGTGACGATGTCGGCGCCGCCGATGAACTCGCCCTTGATGTAGAGCTGCGGGATGGTCGGCCAGTTGGCATAGGCCTTGATGCCCTCGCGCAGCTCCTGGTTCTCGAGCACATTGGCGCTGTCGTAATCGACGCCGAGATAGCCGAGGATCTGGACGACGCGGCCCGAGAAGCCGCACATCGGGAAATCCGGCGTGCCCTTCATGAACAGGAACACGTCGTTGTTCTTCACCTTGTCGTCGATGAACGCGTTGATGTCGCTCATGTGAATGCCTTCTGTCGTCCGGGGAGGAGTCCGGCTCCGTTGACTGTTAGATAGTCCTGCAATGCGGCGCTGTCGAGGTATGGCATCGTCATTCGACGATGGAAACCGTTGGCGGTCACGCTCACTTGATCCGCAGAGCCATGCCGATGGACGCTGGCGCGGTGGGTTCGAAGCCGTACTGCGCGTAGAGATCCTTGGCCGGGCCATCGGCGATAAGGCTCACATAGGCGGATTTCGGGGCATTGGCGTGGAGCCAATCGACCAGGGCGGCGACGATGCGCTTGCCCAGGCCCAGCTTCTGGTGCGCAGGAAGGACGGCGATGTCGACGATCTGGTACGCCGTGCCGCCGTCGCCGATGACGCGCCCCATGCCGATGGCCTGCCCTTCGTGCTCGATCACGACGGCAAACAGCGTTCCCCTGAGGCCGCGAACCGACGCTTCCTCGGTCTTCTCGCTGAGGCCGGAGAGGCGGCGAAGGTCACGATGCTCGGAGACGGTGGGCGGGCGGGGGATCAGCTTGTAGTCGGTCATTTCAACTGCTCCGCGATCCATGGGTGCCGGGTGACGTCCTCGAGCTCGGCATACTGCACGGCTTCCCAGCCATGCGCGCGGGCGGCTTTCACGATGTCCTCGCGGTCGTCGAAGAACAGCGGCGGTTCGGATTGCGGGCCGAGGCGGTTCGACACCCAGTCGAAGTAGGGCTTGTTCGGCTTGGCGTGGCCGATCCTCGCCGAATGGAACATGTCCTCGAACAGCTCGCCGAACCTGAGCTGCTGCCACAGCCACTGGGCCCGCATATGCTCCTGGTTGGTGGCGAGATAGAGCGGCGTGCCGGCCGCCTTCAGCCGCGCCACGACGTCGAGCAGCGGCTGGTTGACGTTGCTGTCATGGCTCAGCCAGTAGCCGGCGAAGGCCATGCTGGGTCCGCGATAGCCCAGGCTCGGCAGCGTGCGATCCAGCGCCTCGAGCAGCGAGATTTGCCCGACGAGCACCCGCTTGACGAAGATGTCGTAGATGAACTCGCGGTTGAAGCGGTCGGGATCGACGCCGAGGTCGGCGAGCAGGTTCTCGTTCCAGCGCACGTGCTTTTCTGGCCGGCCGTGGTAGCCGTGCACGAGCACGCCATCGACGTCGAACAGGACGGTGCGGGTCATGGCTTGATCTCTGATCCTCCCCGCCGGGCGGGGGAGGTTAAGGAAGATTAGTCCGGCGCCTTCGTCTGCAGCGCCAGCGAGTGCAATACCGTCCCCATGTCCGCGCCAAATGCGGCATTCACCATCTGGTGCTGCTGCACCCGGGTTTTGCCGCGGAAAGCTTCGGAGGTGACGGTTGCGGCGTAGTGGTCGCCGTCGCCGGCGAGGTCGCGGATTTCGACCGTGGCGTCGGGGAGCGCCTTGAGGATGCGTTTTTCGATTTCGCTGGCGGCCATGCCCATTTCGGGTCTCCCGGTCGATAGAGTCACTGACAGAGATATGGCATGCGCGAAGGGGCGCTTCAACGGAAGCGGACGCCGGTTTTCCCGGCGCCCGTCAGATCGTCAGGCGGCTGCAGTCTGGCGCTTGGGCAGCTTCCAGTTGGGCCGCGGGAAGTGGCAGGTGTAGCCGTTCGGGATGCGCTGCAGGTAATCCTGATGCTCCCGCTCGGCCTCCCAGAACGGGCCCACTGGCTGGATCTCGGTCACCACCTTGCCGGGCCAGATGCCGGAGGCGTCGACGTCCTTGATGGTGTCCTCGGCGACGCGCTTCTGCTCGTCATTGGTGTAGTAGATCGCCGAGCGGTAGCTCGAGCCGATGTCGTTGCCCTGACGGTTCCTGGTCGAGGGATCGTGGATCTGGAAGAAGAACTCGAGCAGGTCGCGATAGCTGTAGCGCGAGGGGTCGAAGATGATCTCGACCGCCTCGGCGTGGGTGCCGTGGTTGCGATAGGTCGCGTTCTCGACGTCGCCGCCGGAATAGCCGACGCGGGTGGAGATAACCCCGTCCTTGTGGCGCAGCAGCTCCTGCACGCCCCAGAAGCACCCGCCAGCCAGTACCGCCCGCTCAGTGTTGGTCGTCATGCTTGGTCTCCGTTATTTGGGATGCGCCATATATACGTATTCGCGGGCTGGATTGTTACACCGGCTCACGGAAATGGCATCGCGTCTATCCCGGTGGGTGTGGGACTTCCGAGCGCGTCAGACCTCGGCGATCTCGCCCGCCATGAACTCCGGGAACCAACCCTCGTGCGCCGCCCGCATCTCGGCGATGGCAACCGGGCGGGCTTCGCCCAGCGTCAGCGACGTGCCGCCGGTGTTGCCGATCCAGGGGGCGAAGACGCCGGCGTAGGGGTAGACCTCAGCGTAGAACTTATCGAGGTTGGCGCGGCTCATGGTGACCAGGTAGCGGCCCTGGTCTTCGCCGAAGAACAGCGGCAGCGGGTCGCCGCCATCCAGCTGGTTGACCGTCGCGCCGATGCCCGAGGCCAGCGCCATTTCGGCGAGGCCGATGGCGAGGCCACCATCCGAGAGGTCGTGCACCGCGGTGGCGATGCCGTCGCGGATCAGGATGCGGACAAGGTCGCCGACCTTCTTTTCGTGGTCGAGATCGACCGGCGGCGGGGTGCCGTCCTTGCGGTTGAACAGCTCGCGCAGGTAGATCGACTGGCCGAGATGGGTGCCCCACCAGTCGGGGGCGCCGAACAGAAGGATCGCTTCGCCCTCGGCGGCGAAGGCGGCGCGGGCCATTTTCGACCAATCGGGGATCAGGCCGACGCCGCCGATGGTCGGGGTCGGCAGGATGCCGCGGCCGTTGGTCTCGTTGTAGAGCGACACGTTCCCCGAAACGATCGGGAAGCCCAGCGCGCGGCAGGCATCGCCGATGCCCTTCACCGCATGGACCAGTTGGCCCATGATTTCCGGGCGCTCGGGATTGCCGAAATTGAGGTTGTCGGTGGCGGCCAGCGGATCGGCACCGGTAGCCGTGAGGTTACGCCAGCACTCGGCGACGGCTTGCTTCCCGCCTTCATAGGCGTCGGCCTCGCAATAGCGCGGAGTGACGTCGGAGGTAAAGGCGAGCGCCTTGGTGGGGTGGCCATCGACGCGGATGACGCCGGCATCGCCGCCCGGGCGCTGCAACGAGTTGCCCTGGATCAGCGTGTCGTACTGCTCGTAGACCCAACGGCGTGAGGAGAGCGCGGGCGAACCCAGCAGCTTCAGCAGCGCATCGGCGATATCCATCTGCGGGATGTCGTCGGCCGCGAGCGCCTTGGGCACCACCGGGGCGGTCCATGGGCGATCGTATTCCGGAGCTTCGTCGCCGAGCTGCTTGATCGGCAGGTTGGCGACTTCCTCGCCCTTCCACATGACGCGGAAGCGCAGGTCGTCGGTGGTGTGGCCGACGGTGGCGAAATCCAGTTCCCACTTCTCGAAGACGGCGCGGGCCTCGGCTTCCTTCTCGGGATGCAGCACCATGAGCATGCGCTCCTGGCTTTCACTCAGCATCATCTCGTAGGGGGTCATCGCGTCTTCGCGGACCGGCACCATGTCGAGGTTGAGCTCGACGCCGAGGTCGCCTTTGGCGCCCATCTCGACGGCCGAGCAGGTGAGGCCGGCGGCACCCATGTCCTGGATGGCGATCACCGCGCCGGTGGCCATCAGCTCGAGGCAGGCCTCGAGCAGGCGCTTCTCGGTGAAGGGGTCGCCGACCTGCACGGTCGGGCGCTTCTCCTCGATGTCGTCGCCGAACTCGGCCGAGGCCATCGTGGCGCCGCCGACGCCGTCGCGGCCGGTCTTGGCTCCGAGATAGACCACGGGCAGACCGACGCCTTCGGCTTTCGAGTAGAAGATCTTGTCGGTGTCGGCGAGGCCGGCCGCGAAGGCGTTGACCAGGATGTTGCCGTTGTAGCGCTCGTCGAACTCGACTTCGCCGCCCACGGTGGGGACGCCGAAGGAGTTGCCGTAGCCGCCGACGCCGGCGACGACGCCGGAGACGAGGTGCTTGGTCTTTTCGTGCTTGGGGTCACCGAAGCGCAGCGCGTTCATCGCTGCCACCGGGCGGGCGCCCATGGTGAAAACGTCGCGGAGGATGCCACCCACGCCGGTCGCCGCGCCCTGGTAGGGCTCGATGTAGCTGGGGTGGTTGTGCGATTCCATCTTGAAGACGATGGCCTGGCCATCACCGATATCGACGACGCCGGCATTCTCGCCAGGGCCCTGGATCACCAGCTGGCCTGATGTCGGCAGGGTGCGCAGCCACTTCTTGGAGCTCTTGTACGAGCAGTGCTCGTTCCACATCGCCGAGAAGATGCCGAGCTCGGTGTAGGTCGGCGCGCGGCCGATCAGTTGCAGGATCTTCTGGTACTCGTCCAGCTTAAGCCCATGATCGGCAACAAGCTCTGGCGTAATGGCGATGTGGTTGTTGAAGGTCATCCGATTCCGGCCCTGATCCGCTAGCGCTCGCTATAGCGGATACGACTCGCGGGGGACACAGGAAATGGGTCAGATTTCCCCGCCCACCAGCATGGCGAGGCTGGAATTGTAGTATTGCGGGTCGCCGGTGACCTCGTCGCCGAGCCAGTCGGGCAGTTGGAGGGTGGCGGTGGGACTGTCGAGCTCGACTTCTGCCATCACCAGGCCCTCGTGGCGGCCGTGGAACTCGTCGACGACCCAGTCGCCGTCGGGGAGGTCGAGGTTGTGGCGGGTCTTTTCGATCTGCGCGCCGCGGCTGAGCGCCAGCAGCTGCCGCGCATCGGCGATCGGGATTTCGTACTCGAACTCGGCACGGGCTAGCGCCGAGCCGCCGCTCTTGATCGTGATGTAGCCGACCCGATCGTCGATCGAGCGCACCCGCACGGTGACGCCACCGCCACCTGTGGTCAGGTAGCCCTGCCGCAGTTCCTGCGTCACCTTGACGAGGTCCTTCCAGCCGTCGGCTGCGACGAGGAACTTGCGCTCGATCTCGATGCCCATCTACTCGGCCGCCTCGCGGGTCATCCAGCCGTAGAGATAGGCGGAAAAGCGGGCCTTCAGCGCCCTGGGCTTTTCGGCAAAGACCTGCATCCCGAGCTTTCGGATGTTCTCTTCGATTTCGGCCTGACGGCGATCGACGGCTGCTAGCGCGAATGCGGCATCGATGTCGGGCCCGAGGTCATCGGGCGTCGTCTTCAACAATTGGCTCAGCACGGCGAGGTCGTGGTGGGTGCCCAACTGCTCTGCCAGCTCGCCGGCGCATTTGTGGGCGGAGGGCAGGATGTCCTCGGCACAGCTCTCGAGCAGGCCCAGCTGGTTCCAGTGACATTTGGCGAACTTGCGCCACTCGTGGAAGGCCTCGTCGGTGCGCTGCCGCTCGGCGGTGCGACCGGTCTGCCGCCCGCTGCGGTAGGTGTGCTTGAGGCCGGTGGCCAGGGTATCGAGGTCGATCCGGTCGAGCCGCCAGGCGGCGCTGCGTTGCTCGAGTTCGCGCATCTGGCCGGCGAAGCTCTGCAACGCGCCGGTTTCGCCCTCGGTCGCTGCGTTCTGGCCGTCATCAGCCGCGTCGATCGGCCTGCCGGCCCAGGCCATCAACTCAGCGAAGGTGGCCCGCGTTACGCGCAGGTCGCGCGATGCGGCGAGGCCGCGCGATGCATCGCGGACGAAGGCGTTCTCGGTGTCGTAGGCGCTGAAATCGGGGCGCACCAGCCGGAACAGGGCGCGCAGTTTCTTGCAGCGCCGCCGCGCCTCGTGCACTCGGCGTTCCGGCGACTCGGACGAATTCTCCGCGCCGGCAATGGCTTTGCCGATCTGCTCGCGCGCTATCCGCAGGAAGCCGTCACCCATCGAGCGGTCGCCCCGGGACCACTGAAAACTCATCTGCGCTCCCGCTACACCCGTCGCCGCAAGGCAAGCCTACGTTCGCAAGAGTGTCACAAACAAGTCAAACCGGCCGGACAGAGCGCCGGCCGAGCAATTTGTCGATGCCGACCGCGACGGCGAACAGCGCGAGGAAGGCCACGAGCATGACGATGACGTTGATCGCCACCTGGCCATAACCAAGCGTGTTGGCCTCGAGGATGGGGTAGGGGTACTCGCCGACAACGGCGCCGCGGACCATTGCCCAGGCCAGATAGAGCAGCGGGAACACCGTCATCGCCGGGATATCGCGCCAGTCGAGGTCGCCATGTGGCTGGAACAGCAGCCACCAGGCGATGAAGAACAGCGGCGCAACATAGTGCAGGACGATATCGGCGAAGAGCTGCAAACCGGTTGGCTGCCAGAGGCCGGCCAGCATCACGTGGTAGAACACCGTCACCATCGCCATGATGCCGGCCATCATGGCTCGCGTCACCGGCGAGCGCCACCAGCCGAGCCAGCGGGCCGCGCTCACTTCAGAGAGATAGATCAGCACCAGCATGCCGTTGGTGAGGATGGTGAAGAAGGTGAAGAAGAACCACAGCGCGCCGAGGATGCTGTCGCCCTTGCCGAGGCGCAGCCCCATCGACAGGTAGAATTGCAGCAGCAGCGCCGCCGCCCCGACAACAAGGCCAAGCAGGGTGGCCATGCGCTTCTGGTTCAAGCCGTTCTCCCCACGGCGCTGCGGTGCGCCAGCCATCTATCTGCAGACACCAGTATCACGGAGAAGATCGTGACGGCGATCAGCAGGACGCCGACGCCGATGGCGACCGTCGGGTAGCCGAACTTGCCGGCATCGAGGATGTCGTAGGGATACTCGGCGACCACCGCCCCGCGCAGCAGCACCCAGGCTACGTAGCCGATGCCGGGCAGCAGCATCAGCCCGACATGCTTGAAGCGCAGCACTCCATGCGGCGCGAACAGCGCCCACCAGATGAGATAGAGGATAGGCGCAACGTAGTGCAGCAGCCAGGTCGCCACCGCCAGCGCGCCCTGCATGTTCAGCGTCGGCGCCAGCATGAAGTGATAGTAGAGCATCACCAGGATGATGAAGGCCGCGGCGGAGGCCATGATGATCGGCCGGCGGAACCACCCCAGCCAAGTCCAGCCGGTGAGCACCGAGACATAGGTCAGCACCAGCCACAGGTTGGTCAGGTGCGTGAAGTAGGTCCAGAAGTAGATGAAGGCGTCGGGCAGGCTGCGGGCGACCGGATTGGTCGCCGACTCCACCATCACCGACGGGAAGATCTCCCAGCCATCGATGCCGAGACCGAGGACGCCGACTGAAAGGCCGGCCAGGGCGAGCAAAGTTCGCAACATTATGACTCGGGGCAGTATTTCAAAACAGCTGAGACCATAGAGCGCGCCCGGTGCTGCCGCCAAGCGCGCTCGCTGTTTTTTGCGCTACTGCAGCAGCCACCAGTCGGCGCTCAGCCAATCCTGTCCGATCGGCGTGTTGGCCAGTTCGCCGGTTTCCACGTTCAGGTAGGTGTCGGCCTGCCACACGTTGCGGAAGCGCACGTAGTAGCCGCCGCCGCTCGGTTCCATCTGCCACATGGCCGACTGCCATTCAGGCTGGATCGGCCCGACTTCGAGGTAGCCATTCTCGACGTGCAGGTATTGGTCGGGCCTGTACACGCTGTGGATGCGGACATAGCCGCCCTCGACCGGATCGAGCGTCCAGCGGGCGCTCAGCCAATCGAGAAGGATAGTGGTGCTGGCCGGCTGGCCGGTTTCGTTGTTGAGGAACGTGCTGGCGATCCAGCGGCTGCCGATCAGGACTTGCTGCCCCAGGCCACCAAGCTGGCCACCCTTGCCGACGACGTTGAAGTTGAGCAGCAGGTTGACCGGTCGCAACCCCTTCTGCTGCACGGTGACGCGGATGGTGGCGGGGCCGGGCGTGGCCATGTTGTCGTAGCAGTTGGCGCCGATGTTCGGCCCGGTGCAGGCGAAGACGAAGAAGCCCCAGCTGTGGGTGGCTTCCCAGTTGAACACGTCCTCGGCGCCATCGAGATCGACCACCTGGATGCCGTTGGCGTGGTTGCCGAACTGGTCGAGCATGTCGGGCACCAGCACCTCAACCGGATCGGCGGTGTTGCGCCGATAGCCGCTGATCAGCAGGTGGCAGTTGAGGCTGGGCAACTGCCCGATGACGATCTCGGTCGGGCAATCGACTGTCACCATCAGCGGCCCTTCCTGCGGCTGCTGGTCGTCGATCACCGGCGTTGCCGAGACGCGGTATCGATAGGTGACGCCGTAGGCATAGAACGCGCCGACTCTAAGCTCGATGATCGAGCCGTCGCCGTACGAAGGGGACGGCGCGACGTGTACGGAGATGGAGTTCGAGCGGCTCTCGGAGCCGCCCGGCGCGGCATCGGGTACCGAGATGTCGGCGCTCGCCGGATCCTTGTCGAAGGTGAAGCCGCCGCTGGGGCTGCTGATGCCGATACCCGCGTAGATGCGCGACGGGTTGGCCTTGCCCTCGATGTTCATGTTCACGTCGAAACCGGCGCTGTCGCTGGTGCGTGGTGGCGGCGACCAGCTGTAGTCGGCGCTGTAGTTGCCGCTGGCCGACTTGAGCGTGATGTGTCCATCGGCAACGGTCCAGGTCGGGTCGTTGTTGGGGTCCGGAACGATCTCGACGAGCTCGTAATAGGGACCCTGGGCCCAAGCCGGCGTGACGGCGACAAGGAAAAGGGCGGCCAGGCCGCCCATCACGAGATTCATCGCTAGAAGAAAAGTCGCTGCCGTATCCCGCTGCGCTGTGTGTGCGTACGAAGCCATCGCCCCCTCCCGGGCTAGTGCTACGCCGCAATTCCTAGGATGGTCGCACCGCAGAGACCTGCAATCAAGGCAGGACAGGTGACCTGAGCGCTAGTGCTTATGCCGCCTCGAGCAGCGCGGAGAACAGGTTTCGCCCGTCGGTGCCGCCATGGGCGCTCTCGATCAGGTTCTCAGGATGCGGCATCAGGCCGAGCACGTTCTTGTTGGCGTTGAACACGCCGGCGATGTTGTTGATCGAGCCATTCGGGTTGGTGCCCTCGGCGTAGCGGAAAGCGACCTGGCCGTTGCCCTCGACTGCAGCAATCGTCTCGGCATCGGCGAAATAGTTGCCGTCATGGTGGGCGACCGGGCAGCGGATGACCTGGCCCTGAGTGTAGCCGCGGGTGAACGCCGTCGAGGCGTTCTCGACCGACAGCTTGACCTCGCGGCAGACGAACTTCAGCGAGGCGTTGCGCATCAGCACGCCTGGAACAAGGCCAGCTTCACTCAGGATCTGGAAGCCGTTGCAGACACCCATCACCTTGACGCCCTGTGACGCCCGCTCGCGGATGGTGTCCATGGCCGGGGAGCGCGCGGCGATTGCCCCGACGCGCAGGTAATCGCCGTAGGAGAAGCCGCCGGGGATGACGATCAGGTCCACCTTGGGGATCTCGGCATCCTTGTGCCAGACCACGGCCGGTGCCTCGCCGCCGATCTTGGTGAGGGCAGCGATCATGTCGCGGTCACGGTTGAGACCGGGAAACACGACGACAGCGGCTTTCATCGGCAGCTCCTGATGCGGGATGCCGATCCTTTGATGAGTCTTGGTGGCAAAAGCAAGGGCGGAACCGCGGTACAGCCCCAACGCTTGTGGCTTACTCGGCCGGCTGTATGGAAGCCGGCTTCGCATAGCTGCGGCTGCCGGGCGTGCCTGGGATATGTGCCCAGGCCGGACGCTCGAACAGGAACTTGCCCCAGCCGGTCTTCGCGATGATCCAGTAGAGCACCAGCGGCGAGAGCAGCGCGATGGTCATGACGATGACGCTGACGGTGCTGACATCGGTGATTAGGCCGGTCTTCAGCAGCAGGGTGCGGCTCGCGGCCATGGGGATCGAGAAGCTCAGATAGACGACGATCGAGTGCTCGCCGAGCCAGCGCAGCCAGCCCATCCGCGGCAGCTTGATCAGCAGCGCCGCGGTGAGGCAGATGGCGAGCGAGCCGATAAAGCCCAGCGCGAGATGGACGAGGGGCAGGGCGGCGTAGCCCATGGTGATGCCGCGCGGGTGGAGCTCGGAGCCACCGGCGAATACCAGGTAGCCCTCGATGAGGACATAGGCGACGAGCGTCAGCGCGGCCCAGAGCACGTTGGCCTGCGCCGAGGCGACGATGCTGAACATCAGCGGCGCGAAGGCATAGCCAGCGTAGAAATAGACGTAGTAGGCGGCGAAGTGGTCGACGAGGCCGATGCCGGTGCTGACCGGGAAGATCTGCAGCGCCGCGGCGGCGACAAGCGCCACCCAGTGCGGGACCTTGAAGGTGAAGAGCAGCTTGGTGACCAGCGAGTACACCGCCAGCATGTAGATGAACCACAGCACGCCGTAGGGCTCGACAATGGCCCAGAGAATCTGGCTGCCGACGCTGGCGAAATCACCGGTGCCGAGTCCAACCTTGAAGACGATCTGCAGCACGGCCCAGAGCGCGTAGAAGTAGAGATAGTGGACGATGCGGCGGTCGGCATAGGCGGCCCACGGCCGCGCGATCACGGCGCCGAGGAACAGGCCGGAGATCAGGAAAAACTCGGGCATGCGGAAGGGCGTCGCCCAGCCGATGATGTAGTGGAGGATGCCGGTGCCGTTGAGGTCCTCGCCGACGCCGTAGGCCGAATGCATCATCACCACGAGGATGATGGAGAGGCCCTTGGCAGCATCGACCCAATCGAGGCGGTTGGCGGCGGTAGACATCGTGAGGCTCCTAGGCACGTCAGCGCGTTCTAGCGCCTCGGATCGCATCTAGGGCGAAAAGGCTGCACTTAGGCTTAAGCCACGTGCTTAATGGATAAGGATTTATCGAATTGGAGTGGCCGAAGCCGAGGCGCGGCGGGTCGCCGCGCCAACTGCGCGTCTTAGAACGGCAGCGCGGTGTGGGTGGCGAGCAGGACGCCGACGGTCATGAAAAACAGGGCGGAAATGGAAAAGGTCTTGATCATCTTCAATATCGGTCGGCAGCGCGTCGCGCGCTCGGGTTGCAGCGGGTCTTAGGTCGGTTCGCGGGGCCGGAATAGTCTCGGTCCGTGCATGGCTCCAATGCGCCTCAACGGCTGAATGGAGTCTGAACCGGCACGGTTAATTCGGCTGTGTGATGCAGCCGTGCGACTATTCGGTGAGTGAGCGGCGGCGGAATAGTGGCGACGACCGCGCTGTGGCGTTCGCATCACACGACGAAAGTCGAGGTTCGGTCACCGTTGCCGGATGCTGCGACAATGCACGCCCGAACGGCGCGATGGCCGGTGGCTAAGCCCGCGAACGATGGCAGCGAGGTGCGGAGGCTAGCGCCTCAGACGGGGACCGACGCGTATGCTGCGAACAGCAGCCCGAGCGCGAGGAAGAAGGCGATCGACAGGGAAAATGTCTTGAGCATCGGGATGGTCTTTACTGGTACTGGCTCAGGGTTACGCGAGCGGCAGAACCATACGCGGTGAATCTTAAGGCGTGATTTCTATCGTGTAGTTTTCGATGACGGTGTTCGCCAAGAGCTTGTCGCACATCGCCCGGACATTAGCCTCGGCCTGTGACAAATCGGATTCACCCAGCTCGAGGTCGAACACTTTTCCCTGCCGAACGGCACCAACCCCGGCGAAGCCGAGGCTTTTCAGCGAACCCTGGATGGCCTGACCCTGGGGGTCGAGGACGCCGGATTTGAGCGTGACGGTGACGCGGGCTTTCATCGAAAATTCCCGAAAGAGGCGAGGCTCATGGCCTCGCCGTTTTAGTGGTCGCGCGCTCTAGCCGGAAAGCGTCACCGCTTCTTCTGAGCACGCTGTGCGGCGCTATTGCACGAGTCGCGGGCCGGTGGTCAACGCGTTGTCGGTTTCCACAAGAATACCGAGGCGCTGGGCCACTTCACGGTAGGCATCGACGAGCCCGCCGAGGTTCTCGCGGAAGCGGTCCTTGTCGAGCTTGTTGCGGGTCTTGATGTCCCACAGACGGCAATTGTCGGGGCTGATCTCGTCGGCGAGGACAATGCGCATCAGGTCGCCGTCATAGAGGCGGCCGCACTCGATCTTGAAGTCGACGAGCTGGATGCCGACGCCCATGAACAGGCCCGTGAGGAAGTCGTTGACGCGGATGGCGAGCGCCATGATGTCGTCGAGTTCCTGCGGCGTCGCCCAGCCGAACGCGGTGATGTGCTCTTCGCTGACCATCGGGTCGTTGAGCGCGTCGTCCTTGTAGTAGAACTCGATGATCGAGCGGGGGAGCTGCGTGCCGGGCTCGAGGCCGAGGCGCTTGGTCAGAGAGCCGGCGGCGACGTTCCGCACCACCACTTCGAGCGGGATGATCTCGACTTCCTTGATCAGCTGCTCGCGCATGTTGAGCCGGCGGATGAAGTGGGTCGGAATGCCGAGGCCGTTCAGCTTCGAAAAGATGTATTCGGAGATGCGGTTGTTGAGGACGCCCTTGCCGTCGATGATCTCGTGCTTGGCGCCGTTGCCGGCGGTGGCGTCGTCCTTGAAGTACTGGATCAGCGTCCCGGGCTCCGGGCCCTCGTAGAGCGTCTTGGCCTTGCCGTCATAAATTTTGCGGCGACGGTTCATATGAGCCCTGCCTCTCGGACAATGTGGGGAATTGCGGCGTTCATGCGCCGAAATGCCAGCCTAATGCAAGCTCTTTCACCGGCTGCGGGGGTGCCCGGCGCTGCCGATACGATGGCCCGCCGGAGCCACTATCGGCCGGGAGCCATGGCTCCGCGAGCATCTAAATGGCCGCACGATCGTTGATGAGATTGACCAAATGCCGCGACCGGCACCCGTTGATTTGGGCAGCCGTCCAGCTTATGTCCAAGCCAATCGAGGGCGCCCGACTGCCGGGCAGAAATGCGGAGAGCGTAGATGTCGGGATTCAGCGATCGCGAAAAGGGCCAGGAAGCGAAATTCGCGCACGACTCGGAGCTGCGCTTCAAGGCTGAGGCGCGCCGCAACAGGCTGCTCGGGCTGTGGGCCGCCGAGCACATGGGCCTCAGCGAAGAGCACGCCAAGCAGTACGCTGCCGAGGTGGTTGCCTCCGACTTCGAGGAAGCCGGCGACGAGGACGTGTTCCGCAAGATTTCGGGCGACCTGAAGGCCAAGGGCGCCTCGGTGTCGGACGACATGATTCGCCAGAAGATGGCCGAGCTGGTCACCGTGGCGCGCGAGCAGGTTCTCAACGAGGGCTGATGCCCTCGCGGTAAGCCAACCGAAACCATCATCCGGATTTGCCTTTGCGCCTGATGGGCGCGAGGCGTCACCGTCTGCGCCTCTCAGTGGACGGAGATCGATGATGGCACGCAAACTGCTCATCGGACGGCGCAGCGCCCTGGCGCTGATTGCCGGCGTAATGCTCGTTTCCGGGGCGGGCACGGCGCTCGCGGACGGCACCACCGCAACGGGCAACGCCCTCCATTGGCCGGGGCGTGGCTTGCCGAAAGCATAGACGGCGCCGGCGTTATCGACGACCTGCAGACGACGCTCGAGATTGCCGAGGACGGAGCCGTTTCCGGATCCGGCGGCTGCAACCGGTTCACCGGCAGTGCGGCGATCGAGGGCGACACCATCAAATTCGGCGACCTGGGTTCGACCATGATGGCCTGCGAAGAGGCGGCAATGGACCAGGAGATGAAGTTCCACGCCGCGCTGGGCGCCACGCGCACGTTCAGGATCGACGCCGAGCAGAAGAAGCTCTTCCTCAGCGACGAGACCGGCAAGGTCGTGGTGCAGTTCTCGGCGATGTAGCCGTCAGATCCGCTGCATCAGCCGGGTGAACATCAAGAGGCCCTCGGGCCACGGCCCGTGGCCGGAGGCGAGGTTGATGTGGCCGGCTTCGCCGGCAAAATGCAGTTCCGAACCCCAGGCGGTGGCCATGTCGGCGGCGCGATTGGGCGTCACGTAGGTGTCGTTGGTCGAGACGACCAGCAGCGACGGGAAGGGCAACGGGTCGGTCGGGACGTTGTCGAAGCTGCGGCCCTCGCGCGGGAACGCCGGGCCTTCGTGATCCGGCGGCGAGACGAGGAACGCGCCCTTCACCTTGCCGGCCGGAAAGCGCGGGGCGGCGTGCACCAGGGCCGAGACCGCGAGGGAATGGGCGATTAGGACGACCGGACGTTCTGCCGCCTCGACGGCCTCGACGATGGCCGCGGTCCAGTCGCGGATATCGGGGTCGTCCCATTCGTCCTGTTCGACGATCTGCCCGGTCGAGAAGCGCTCGGCCCAGCGGCGCTGCCAATGGCCGGCGCCGGAATTGCCGAGGCCGGGCAGGATCAGGATGTCTGCGTCTGCGATTCTCATGCGCCACGCGTCCGGTTCATGAAATAGGCGTAGCTGTAGCGGTGGAGGTCCACCGCCGGGCCGTTCTTGTCGTAAAAGCCGGTTGCATCCGGCACCGACAGCAAGGCCATGCCCACGCCGTCGCCGAGGATCTGCTTGCAGGCCCGGAGCAGGCCCTGGCCGATGCCGCGGCCCTGGCAATCCTTGTGCACCGCCAGGTCGCCACAATAGGCGACCCAGGCGAAATCGGTCAGGCAGCGCGCGATGCCGACGCAGCGGCCGTCGAGCCGGGCGCTGACCACCAAGTCGGCCCCGGCGATCATCGCGGCGATCCGCTCGCGATCCTTGATGGGCCGGCTGGGTCCGAGCGCGCTGTTGCCGACGACATCGATATAGTCGTCGATCGGCAGGGCGGCTTCGCGTGCGTAGACGACGGCCATCACACCTCCGGCCCGAAGACGCGCTCGAACAGCGCGTCGACATGCTTCAGATGGTAGAAATCGTCGAACATGGCGTCGATGTCCGAGGCGCTCAGTTTCGTGGAGACCTCCGGGTCGGCCTTCAGCAACTGGGCGAACAGCCCGGCACGATCGCCACGGGCTTGCCAGACCTGCATGGCGTTGCGCTGCACGGCGGCATAGGAGTCCTCGCGGCTCATGCCGGCCTGGGTCAGCGCCAGCAGCACGCGCTGCGAGTTGTGCAGCCCGCCCAGCAGGTCGAGGTTGCGCTTCATGTTGTCGGGGTAGACGAGGAGGTTCTCGATCAGCCCGGTCAGGCGGTTGAGGGCAAAATCCAGCGTCACCGTGGCGTCGGGGCCGATCATCCGCTCGACCGAGGAGTGCGAGATGTCGCGCTCGTGCCAGAGCGCCACGTTCTCGAGGGCAGGGGTGACCATGCCCCGCACCAGCCGGGCGAGGCCGGTGAGGTTTTCGCTCAGCACCGGGTTGCGCTTGTGCGGCATGGCCGACGAGCCCTTCTGGCCGGGAGAGAAGAACTCCTCGGCTTCCAGCACTTCGGTGCGCTGCAGGTGACGGATCTCGGTGGCGAGCCGCTCGATCGACGAGGCGATGACGCCCAGCGTCGCGAAGAACATCGCGTGGCGGTCGCGCGGGATCACCTGCGTGGAGATCGGCTCGACGGTGAGGCCCATCTGCTCGGCCACATAGGCTTCGACGTGCGGGTCGATATTGGCGAAGGTGCCGATGGCGCCGGAGATGGCGGCAGTGGCGATCTCCGCCTTGGCGTTCAGCAGTCGGGCACGGTTGCGGTCGAACTCGGCATAGGCCTGCGCCAGCTTGATGCCGAAGGTGGTCGGCTCGGCGTGGATGCCGTGGCTGCGGCCGATGGTGATCGAGTACTTGTGCTCCTTGGCGCGACGCTTGATGGCCGCCAGCAGCCGCTCGATGTCGTGCAGCAGGATGTCGGAAGCCCGTGACAACTGTATGGCAAGGCAAGTGTCGAGCACGTCGGACGAGGTCATGCCCTGGTGCAGGAAGCGCGCCTCGGGGCCAACGATCTCCGAGACGTGGGTAAGGAACGCGATGACGTCGTGCTTGGTGGTCCGCTCGATCTCGTCGATGCGGTCGACATCGAAGGTCGCCTCGCCGCCCTTGGCCCAGATCGTCTCGGCCGCTTCCTTGGGGACGACGCCGAGTTCGGCCAGTTTGGTGGTCGCGTGCGCTTCGATCTCGAACCAGATCTTGAAGCGGGTCTCGGGTGACCAGATGGCGACCATTTCGGGGCGGGAATAGCGCGGAATCATGGGCTTATGGCTCTTTGTTCGCGTAACGGATCGATTACGCGTTGATCTTGGTGGCGGCGTTGCGGATGGCCGCGATGCGGGAGGCGTAGGTGGCGGGATCGTTGCCGGAAAACACTGAGGTGCCAGCGACATAGAGGTCGGCGCCGGCGTCGGCGAGGGCCTTGGCGTTGTCCGCGGACACGCCGCCATCGACCTGCAGATCGATGGGCCGATTGCCGATCAAAGTCCGGGCCTGGCGCAGCTTGGTATAGCTTTCGGCTATGAACTTCTGCCCGCCGAAGCCTGGATTGACGCTCATTATCAGCACCAGATCGACATCGCCGATGACGTGCTCGATGGCCGAAACTGGGGTCGCCGGGTTGATGGCGACGCCGGCACGCTTGCCCTCGGCACGGATCGCCTGCAGCGAGCGGTGAAGGTGCGGGCCGGCTTCGACGTGGACGGTGATCGAGTCGGCGCCGGCCTTGGCGAAGGCGCTCAGATACGGATCGGCCGGGGCGATCATCAGGTGGACGTCGATGATCTTTTTGGTGAGCGGGCGGATGGCCGAGACGATCATCGGGCCGATGGTGATGTTGGGGACGAAGTGGCCATCCATCACGTCGACATGGATGTAGTCGGCGCCGCCCGCGTCGATGGCGCGAATCTCGTCGCCGAGCCGGGTGAAGTCGGCCGAGAGGATGGAAGGCGCGATGCGGATCGGGCGGGTCATGAACAGCCTGGCCATTAAATGGTTCAGTGGCTGCTTACCCCGCCCCAACCTCGATGTCATCCCTGCGAAAGCAGGGACCCAACCTGCGGCCCATGCTTCACAACGGAGCGAGCGGCGGCCCGCCGCATTGCCTTCGGCCCCGAACCGGCTATGACTTCGCGCGATTTGTCGGAGGCATGATGGACGGGTTTTCGTTCTGGCTGGTGTTCGGGGCAGGGGTGCTGAGTTTCCTCAGCCCGTGCGTGCTGCCGCTGGTGCCGCCCTACCTCACCTATATGAGCGGCGCGAGCTTCGACCAGTTGCGCGACGATGGCGCCACCGCAGGGGTGATCTGGCAGAAGAGCGTGTTCACCTCGCTGTTCTTCATCGCGGGCTTCTCGATCGTCTTCACCCTCTTCGGCGCCACGGCCACCGCATTCGGGCAGGCGTTCCGACAGGCGCTGCCGATCATCACGCCGATTGCCGGGCTGTTCATCATCGCGATGGGCCTGCATTTCCTCGGCGTGTTCCGCATCGGTTTCCTCGACCGGCAGCTGCGGCACAATGGGCCGGGCGTCGCCAGCGGACCTGTGGGTGGGTTCCTGCTCGGGCTGGCCTTTGCGGTCGGCTGGACGCCATGTATCGGGCCAGTGCTGGCGGCGATCCTCGCGGTGGCCTCGACCAAGGAGACGGCGCTCGATGGGGCCGCGCTGCTCGGGCTCTATTCGCTCGGGCTCGGCGTGCCGTTCCTGCTCGCCGGCATCGCCATCGGGCCGTTCCTGACGTTCTTCTCGGGCTTCAAGAAGCACCTGGGCACCGTCGAGAAGGTGATGGGCGGGTTCCTGGTGATCACGGGGCTGCTGTTCCTCACCGGCCAGTTCACCCGCATCTCCTACTGGTTCCTCGAAACCTTCCCGGTTCTGCAGCAGTTCGGGTAAGCGGGGCTTAACCGTCGCGGTCGAAATCCGACCGTCGCTTCATCGTTCACGCGCTCGTCAACAGCCGATTCACCGCCGGCCGCGATAGTCGCCGCAACCTTGGACGAGGATGCGTTGATGGCTCTCGAAGCCTTTGCCGAAGACACACCGCCGACACCGCCACGCAGCCGACTGACCGTCGTACCGGTCGTGACGGTGCGGCTTGCGCACCAAATCGACGATGTGAGCGCGGTTTGGGCTGTGCTCGAAGCGGGCACGATCGAGTCACCGGGACAGAGTTCAGCTTTCATCCGCAACTGGGTCACGGCGCGCGGTATTGCCGAGGCCGATCAGTTCTATCTGACCGCCGAGCTCGACGGCGAGGCCGTGGCGCTGTTGCCACTGTGGCGGCGGCGGGTGAAGGGCGTGCGCTTGCTGTCGTGGTTTCCCGGTGCGCATGTCGGTTGCAATGCGCCGCTGGCCGATGCGGCGCGGCTCGCGACGCTCGGCTCGGTGGAGCGGGCGGCGCTGTGGTCGTCGATGCTGGGGACGCTGGAGGGGGCTGACTTGGTCTATCTCAAGTCGGTGCCGCAGCTGTTTGTCGACGGCGTCGACATCTTCGCCGAACTCGGCGAGTCGATCGAGGCAGAGACGCTCTATCGCAGTCAGTTCGCCAGTTGGGACGAGGCTAACACCACCCAGCGCTCGAAGTCGCGGCGCAAGCACGATCGCCAACAGGGCGAGCGGCTCGAGGCGCTGGGGCAGGTGGGGTTCGAGGAAGTGCGTAACGGGGCGGATGCCCTGACGGTGCTCGAGGTGATGTTCCGCCAGCGTGCGGCGCGCTTCGTCACCATGGGCGTCGCCGATCCCTTCGTCGAGCCGGGGGTGCGCGCGTTCTACGATGCGACGGTTGCGGCCGACTCGGGCGTCGACGTGCGCCTGCACGTGCTGCGGCTCAACGGCGAGATCGTCGCGGTGCGCTACAACATCGCGCAGGGCGACAGGCTGTTCTGCCTGATCAGCTCGATGAGCGACGACGCGACGGTCCAGACCGGCTCGCCGGGCAAGCAATGCCTGCTGCGGGTGATGCAGACGGTGTTCGACGCCGGCTACCGCATCTTCGACATGGGTGCCGGCTTCACCGACGAGAAGCGCCACTGGTGCAACATCAAGCAGCCACTGCGCCAGCACTACGTGCCGCTGACGACGCTCGGCACGGCCGCCGCCAAGGGCCACGTCGGCTGGCAGCTGCTGCGGCAGAAGCTCAAGGCGAATAAGGCCGTGAT
The DNA here is from genome assembly GCF_056403495.1 of Devosia sp. P2_G7. Taxonomy (NCBI): domain Bacteria; kingdom Pseudomonadati; phylum Pseudomonadota; class Alphaproteobacteria; order Hyphomicrobiales; family Devosiaceae; genus Devosia; species Devosia sp. P2_G7. Next base: position 132,912 of record NZ_JBFUFI010000004.1, on the reverse strand, counting down.
GGGTGTGGTGAAGGCGGTTCGCGGGCGGATGATGCAGGCAAAGGCGGTCGCTTCGGACGACTAGGCGCTGCCGCATACCTCGCGCAGGCAAGCCCGCAGCCAGCGGTGCGCAGGGTCGGCGTCGAGCCGCGGGTGCCAGATCAGCGACACGGTGATCTCCGGCACCGGGACCGGCAGTGCGAAGCTGTGCAGGCCGTCGCGCAGATTGCCCGTGTGCCGCTCGGGCACGCTGGCGATCAGGTCGGTGGCCCGTGCGAGGGCGAGCGCCGCGGCAAAACCGCCAACGATGGTGACGATCTGGCGCTCCAGCCCTCTCGCCGCCAGCGCATCGTCGATCAGTCCACGCTCCAGGCCGCGCCGCGAGACGTGGACATGCCGGCCGGCTGCGTAGAGCTCCGGCGTTAACGCGTGCCCGGCCAGCGGGTGGCCGGGACGGACGGCCCCGATGAAGCGATCGCGGAACAGCGCTTGAGTGCGTAGTTCGGGACCAAGTGTTGCGCTCACCACTCCAGTTTCAAGATCGATTGAACCATCGCGCAGCGCGGTGTCCTCACGGTCCGGCTTCTGTGCGAAGTGCAAACGCACATCGGGCGCATCGGCAGAGATGCGGGCAATGAGCGCGGCGCCGAAGTTCTCGACGAAGCCGTCGCTGGATCGGAGCGTGAAGGTGCGCACCAGGTGCTGCAAATCCAGCGCCTCTGCCGGTCGCAGCACCGCCTCGGCTGCTTCGACCAGCCCGCCGACATGTTCACGCAATTCGAGAGCTCTCGGCGTCGGTACCAGCCCGCGGCCGGCGCGCACCAGCAGCGGATCGCCCGTTGCCGCGCGCAGCCGCGCCAGGGTGCGGCTCATGGCAGAGGGGCTGAGCCGCAGCCGACGGGCGGCGCGGGCGACGCTGCCTTCGGCGAGCAGGACGTCGAGTGTGACAAGCAGGTTCAGATCGGGCGTCGACATCCGACGATCTTAGCCTGATGTGGCGTCCTATGCACTGATTACGTGCAAGCGTTGCGTATTCCGCCATGTCACGGCCGGAGCTAGCCTGTGGGCGGTCCAAAAATGGAGGTGTCCACATGGCGACCCGGCTCGCGCTTTTCGGTCTTTCGCTGTCGATGCTGCTGGCGTCGCTCGGCACTAGCATCGGCAACGTCGCGCTGCCGACGCTGGCCGAGGCGTTCGGCGCCTCGTTCCAGGATGCGCAGTGGGTGGTCATCGCCTATCTGCTGGCCGTCACCACGCTGATCGTCAGCGTCGGCCGGCTCGGCGACCTGTTCGGCCGCCGACGGCTGCTGGTTGTCGGTATCGGGTCGTTCATGCTGGCGTCGGTGTCGTGCGCTGCAGCGCCTGGCCTGCCGGTGTTGATCGCGGCGCGGGCAGTGCAGGGCGCCGGTGCGGCAATCATGATGTCGCTCACGATGGCGCTGGTCGGCGACATGCTGCCCAAGCAGCGGATCGGCGGCGCCATGGGGCTCCTCGGGACGATGTCGGCGATTGGCACGGCGCTCGGCCCGTCGCTGGGCGGGCTGCTGATCGCGGTGGCCGGTTGGCCGGCAATCTTCCTCGTCAACCTGCCGCTGGGCGGGCTGGCCCTGCTGCTGTTGCGGCATCTGCCGTCCGACCCGCAAAAACGGCGGGAGCGCGTGCGCATCGATATGGCCGGGACATTGCTGCTGGCCGCAACACTCGCCGCCTATGCGATGGCCATGACCAGCGGTCGCGGGAGCTTCGGGCTGCTCAATCTCGGACTGCTTTTGATAGCGATGGCAGGCTTGGGCCTCTTCACCTTCGTCGAAGGGCGTGTGGCGGCCCCCTTGCTGCGGCCGGCTTTGCTGCGCGAGCGCCGGTTGGGCGGCAGCCTCGCGAGCAACCTGCTGGTGTCGACGGTGATGATGGCGACGCTGGTGGTGGGGCCGTTCTACCTGTCGCTTGGGCTCGGGCTGGATGCGGCATCGGTTGGCCTCGTCATGTCGGGCGGGCCGGCAGTCTCGGCGCTCAGCGGCGTTCCGGCCGGCCGTCTCGTCGATCGCTTCGGTGCCGCCTCTGCAGTCGTTGCTGGTCTCGGGGCCATGCTGGCCGGTGCCGCCGCGCTCGCAGTGTTGCCGGGATTGTTCGGCGTTGCGGGCTATGTCGCGGCCATGTTGCTGCTTACGCCCGGCTACCAGCTGTTCCAGGCGGCCAACAACACCGCGGTCATGGCGGATGTCGATCCGCAGCAGCGCGGCGTCATTTCCGGCGTGCTCAACCTGTCGCGCAACCTGGGGCTGATCACTGGCGCATCGCTGATGGGGGCGATCTTCGCACTCGGCTCGGGAACCACCGACATCGCGGACGCGGGAGGCGAGGCGGTAGCGGCCGGCATGCGCAGCACCTTCGGCGTGGCGGCGCTGTTGATCGTGGCCGCGCTTGTCGTCACGACGCTGGCTAGATCAGCTTCAGCCCCTTCATCGACGAGTGCCCCGATTTCCCGATGATGATGTGGTCGTGCACCGTGATCCCCAGCGGGCGCGCCACGTCGTTGATCTGCCGCGTCATCTGCACGTCGGCCGAGGAGGGGGCCGGGTCGCCCGAAGGGTGGTTGTGGACGAGGATCAGGGCGGTGGCACTCAGCTCCAGCGTCCGCTTGATCACTTCGCGCGGATAAACCGGGGTGTGGTCTACCGTTCCCGTCTGCTGCACCTCGTCGGCGATCAGGCGGTTCTTCTTGTCGAGGAAGAGGATGCGGAACTGCTCGACGTTGTTGAACGCCATCTGGGCGTGGCAGTAGTCGATCAGCGCCGTCCATGAGCCCAGTATCGGCATGTCCGGTGTCATCCGGTCCTTGGCGAAGCGCTGGGCGGCGGCCTGGATGATCTTGAGGCTGGTGCCCGAGATTTCGCCCAGCCCCTTCACCTCGGCGAGCCGGGCAGGGGCCGCGCCGAAGACGCCGGAGAACGAGCCGAACTTCTGGATCAGTTCCTTCGCCAGCGCCTTGGTGTCGCGCCGCGGCAGCACGATCTGCAGCACCAGCTCGAGCAGTTCGTAGTCGGCGAGCGCGTCGGCGCCGACGGCGAGGAACTTCTGCCGGGCGCGTTCGCGATGGCCGAGATAGTGCGGAGGGGCCGCCTCGCCGAGTCCGTCCGGCGATGGCTTGTCCCCCTCGCTCATGGTCTAGCGGCGGGCATCGAGCGGGTTGAACAGGCCGCGTGGCGACAGCGTGAAGATCTCCGCGCCGGTCTCGGTGATGCCGATCGAGTGCTCGGCCTGAGCCGAGAGGGTCCGGTCGCGGGTAACGGCGGTCCAGCCGTCGGCAAGGATCTTCACGTGCGGGCGGCCGAGATTGATCATCGGCTCGATAGTGAAGATCATCCCCGGCTTCAGCGGCACGCCGGTGCCCGGCACGCCGAAATGCATGATGTTGGGCTCGTCGTGGAACAGCTGGCCGACGCCATGGCCGACGAAGTCGCGCACCACGCTGGTACGCTCTGCCTCGGCAAGGGTCTGGATGGCGGCGCCGATATCACCGGTGGTGTTGCCGGGCTTGGCGGCAGCGATGCCGGCAGCGAGGCTCTGGTAGGTGACGTCGATCAGCCGCTCCGCCTTCCGCGTGATTTCGCCCACCGGGTACATGCGCGAGCTGTCGCCGTACCAACCGTCGACGATCAGCGTCAGGTCGATATTGACGATGTCGCCATCGCGCAGCGGGCGCTCCTCGGGGATGCCGTGGCAGACGACGTGGTTGATCGAGGTGCAGATGGAGTGGCGGTAGCCCTTGTAGAACAGGGTCGCCGGGATGGCGTCGTGGTCGCGGGCGAACTCGTAGGCCAGCCGGTCGAGCGCCGCGGTCGTGACGCCGGGCTTCACTGCATCGACCAGGAGGTCGAGCGCTTCCGCCGTCAGCCGGCCGGCCTTGCGCATGCCGTTGAACCCGGCTTCGCCGTGGATCGGGATCACGCCCGAGGTGCGGCGGCTCTTGGTTTCGGCTTCGACGTAGGTGATCATCGGCTACTCCGTTCAGCTGACGAAAATAGGCGTTCATCGGCATTTAGGAAAGGGCACTGCGAAGGTCAGCAATGCTGTGGCATGTGCACTGGATTGCTTGACCATTCGGGCCCTCGTGAGGCAATGCATTGTGCCTCTGAAATTCCGGGGCATCCATGCCGTCGCCTGAAGCCGTTACCGCCGCACTCGTCGTCATCGGCGACGAAATCCTGTCCGGCCGGACCAAGGATGTGAATATCGGCGCGACCGCCGATTTCTGCACGGAACTCGGCATCGAGCTCACCGAGGTGCGCGTCGTCTCTGACGTCGAGGACGACATCGTCGCTGCGGTGAACGCCGTAAGATCCCGTTACACCTACGTTTTCACCACCGGCGGCATCGGCCCGACGCATGACGACATCACCGCGGACGCCATCGCCAAGGCGTTCGGCGTAGCGCTGCCGGTCAATGCCGAGGCGCGGGCGATGCTGGAATCGCGCTGGAAGCAGACCGGTACCGAGGTGAACGAGGCGCGGCTGCGCATGGCGCGGATCCCCGAAGGCGCGTCTCTGATCGTCAACTCGGTCAGCGCCGCGCCGGGCTTCCGCATCGGCAACGTCCACGTGATGGCAGGCGTCCCCAAGATCATGCTGGCGATGCTCGAATCCATCGCCCCGACGCTGAAGGGCGGTAAGAAGATCAAGTCGATCACCATCCGCTGCGGCGTCGGCGAGGGGACGATCGGTGGGCCGCTCGGCCGGATCCAGGAAGAGTTCCCGGATGTGAAGATGGGCAGCTACCCGCAGATGGGGCAGACGTTCGTCATGACCGAACTGGTGCTGCGCTCGTCCGACGAGGCGCGGCTCGCCGAGGCGGCGGGCCGGGTGCGCGAGATGGTCGCCGAGGCACATCGTGCGGCCGGGCTGTCGGCGGAAGTCGAAGCCTACTGAGTTTCCGGGCCGATGGCCCCCGTGAAGATCGAGGCGGCCGGGCCGCCCAGGAGAACGAATTGAACCAGACCCAGCAGAAATCCTTCCCCGTCACCTGGGACCAGTTCCACCGCGACAGCCGGGCGTTGGCCTGGCGGCTGCAGGCGCTGGGTCCGTTCGATGCCTTGGTGGCGATCACCCGCGGCGGGCTGGTGCCGGCGGCGATCGTGGCGCGCGAGCTGAACATCCGCGTGGTCGAGAGCGTCGCGGTGAAGAGCTACGACCATCAGAGCCAGGCCGGCATCAAGGTGCTGAAGCCGATCGCGCCGGAGCTGCTGGACAAGGCCCGCAACGGCGGCAAGATCCTGATCGTCGACGACCTGGTGGACACCGGGGCCACGGCGCGCGTGGTGCGCGACATGCTCCCCGGCGCGCATTTTGCCACTGTCTATGCCAAGCCCAAGGGTCGCGAGATGGTCGACACCTTCATTACTGAAGTCAGCCAGGACACCTGGATCTTTTTCCCGTGGGACCTCGACGTCGCGTATGTGCCGCCGATCTCGGGCGCGACGGACTGAGGTCAGCCGAGCTGCTGCAGCACGTTGATCCACAGCCCCGATGGGTCCTTCAGGCTGAAGCGGCGCTGGCCGAAGGGTTCGTCGGTCAGCGGGTAGTCCGGCTCGATCCCAGTGGCGACCACTTCGGCGTGCGCCGCCGCCGCGTCCTTCACCTCGAGCTCCATGCTGATGCCGGCGGCGTAAGCCTCTGGGCCGGGCGGGTAAGACGGGTGGCTCGGCGACATGAACGCCATGCTGGCGCCGTCGGCCTGCAGGTAGACGAACCACTCGTTCTCAAACACGACCGCAAAGCCAAGATGCCGGGTCCAGAAATCGCGACAGGCGGCGAAGGCGTCGGTGACGACGATGGGGTAGCGGTCGATGTACTGCATGGCTGGCCTCGCTGGTCCGGTTGAGGCGGCAGCAATAGCGTACGTGCCTGACGGGCGATGTCAGGGTTTCAGGGACATCGTTCGCCGACGCGGCATTCAGACCCTGATCCAGCCGGGTGGGAGGCGGTCGTCGAGGTCAATGGTGTGGGGATAGGACGGCCCGAACCAGGCGTGAGGTCCGACCACCTGTTTGTCAGGTGCGCCACCCAGCCAGGCGGCCCACCAGCTGAACGTCGAGTTGGCGATGATGAAGTGTTTGCATCGCGACATCAGGTACATGTCTTCGGGACCGGAGAAGCCGATGACGGGTCGCAGCCCCGGCCAGTCGGCGAGCAATTCCTGAGCCGGCGCCAGATCGTCGGTGAACAGGAAGTACGTCGGGTCCTCGACCCGCTCTTCCAATGCGGACTTGGAGGCGAAGTAGTACTCGGCCGGCAGCAATCCGTAAAAGGCGATGGCCTCCGGCGTCGTCGTGTAATCGCCGCGACGGACATGGACCGCCACTGGGTTCTTGGCGGCGGCAATCTCAGCCGCGAGACTGGCGGTTCGGGCGGTCGCTAGCCTGCTGGTGTCGAATGCACGCCGCACCGATGCCTCGTGCCCCTCGAAATAGTGCCAGGACTGAAAATGCCCCGATAGCGCGACCGGGCCAGCGACCTCGCGCGATCGCGGATCGAATCCCTCGATACTCTTGAGGCGCGTCCCACCGCGAAAAGGGTCGGGCATCAAGCCCAAGGCGGTCCCGACTCGCCGGCCTAGCTTGAACGGGGGCACGCGCGCGGAGTGCAATTCGATACCAAAATCCCGAAGACCGAGGCGCCGGTCGCCGCGGTCCTTGCGCTCATAGTGGCGGATATCGCACAGCAACTCAGCACCGAGCCGTTCGGCAATGGTGAGGCCGGCAGCGTACTGAAACATCTGGTTTCCCAGCCCACCGAAAACGAAAACTCCCACCACATTGGGTCGCGGCCTCGGCAATTTGCTTTCTCCTGTAGTTGGCGACCGACTTATGTCGGTTAATTGTCTGGTTGTCAGCGTCGGAGCCGATGTGGCAGTGCTCAGCGGCGCGGGCGTGATGGAATGGTAGACATACGGGACTTAAAATCCCGAGGGTGTACACCCGTGTGGGTTCGAGTCCCACCGCCCGCACCATGAGCTGGAGGAGTGCCGGATGCTGTTGAAGCTGGACGTGCTGGAGGCGATCAAGCGCGGCGAGATTTCGCTGCAGTTCCGGCGCTGGACCCGACCGACGGTGAAGCCGGGCGGCACGTTGAAAACCAAGGTGGGGCTGCTGCAGATCGGGCGCATCGTCGACATGTCGCCCGATGCGGTGACCGAGGCGGACGCGAAGCGGGCAGGGTTCAGGGATGTGGCGGAGTTCCGCAAGTGGCTCGGCACGATGAAGGAAGGTCCGCTGTTCCAGCGCATCGAGGTGAGCTACCTCGGGGACGCACCATGATCCGGGTGGCGGCGTTGATGCTGATGTTGTCGGTGGCGCCGGCGATGGCGCAGGAGACCTGCACGAACTGGACGGCGGGAATGCAGGAGGACGAGGGCGGCCCGGTGTACACCGCGTCGGCCTGTGCCACCGATCGGCCGGACGCCTACCTGTCGCTCACCTGTTCGAGTGGGCAGGTGTACCTGCGCTACGACCTGGCGGCGGGTGCCGAGCGGTTGCCGGATCTCGGGGAACAGACCGATGTCGATTTCACCTTTGGCGTTTCCACGCAGCGCCTCGCCATGAGTTACGAGGAAATGGATGGCCGGCATGCCGGGGACGTGCCCGCGAATGGACCGCTGATGGCGCTGATGAAGTCGGGCGAGGGGCTGAGCATCGTCGATGCCGACGGGCGTTATCCCGTGCACACCTTCAGTCTGGTTGGATCGTCGGCGGCACTGGGGAAACTGGTTGCACAGTGCCGCTAGGCGCGCAGGCGTTCGCGAAGCCAGGGCTGATCGTCGAGATGCGGCCCGGTGACGGAATAGCGGCCGAGCGAGCCCTCGAGCGTGCGCTGCAGGACGACGAGAGCCCGGACCCATTCGGTGTAGAGGCGGCGCGAGCGGCGCACGCCATCGAGCGAAACGCAGCGGGTATGGGCCGCATGCCAATCGGGACGGCGGGCTTCGCGGGCGAAGCGGCGGATCACCGTGGCGTGCGGGACAGGCAGGGCGAGGACGGCCCAATAGACCGTCAGCGCATCCGGATCGGCCGCCTTGGCGCTCTCCACCGCCTGGACGCGAAAGGCCCAGATAAGCAGGTCCTGAATTTCGATACGTTGCGGCATTTCACCTCGCAGGCACTCTCTTAGTGCGTGAGGAACGGCCGACGAAATACCGAGTTTCCACATTTCGCCGCGATAGCCTGAGGGCTGGTTGACGCGGTGTGAAGCCAGCCGTCACAGCTTCTGCGCAAATCGATATTGACCCTCACGTAGCGTCAGGGACTATCCACCGTCCCGCGGAGAACGCGCGCGATGAAGGTTTTGACGGTCAGGCAGGTAGCTAAGGTATCCGGGGTATCGGTCCGGACGCTGCACCACTACGACCAGATCGGCCTCCTGAGGCCCGCTTTCACCGGGCAGAACCGCTATCGCTACTATGGGCAGGAGGAATTGCTGCGGCTGCAGCAGATTCTCCTGCACCGCGAACTCGGCATTCCGCTGGGAGAGATCGGCGCCATCCTCGATGCGCCGGGCTTCGACCGGCTGGAGGCGTTGCGCCAGCAGCGCCGACGGCTGAGCGAGGAGGCGAAGCGCTATGCCCAACTCGTCAGGACGATCGACCGCACGATCGCCAGTCTTGAAGGAGATCGCGCGATGAGAAACGCGGATTTGTACAAGGGCATCTCGCCCCACAAGCAGGCCGAATATGAGGCCTGGCTGGTGGGGCAGTTTGGCGGCGACATGCCGGAGCGCATCGCGCTCAGCAAGCGCAAGTATGAGAGCTTGTCGGAAGCCGAGAAGCAGCAGCTCAACCAAGAACTGCACGATATGGAGCAAGGGCTGGCCGAGGGCTTGCGTCGCGGCGTGCCGATGGGCTCCCCCAGTCTCGATCCGCTGCTCGGGCGGCATCGGGCGTGGGTGTCCCGGACGTGGGACAAGCAGTGCCCACCGGAGGCCTATGCCGGACTGGCGGACCTCTACCTGTCGCACCCCGACTTCATTGTCCGCTACGAGGCAATCGAGCCTGGGTTCGGCGAATACCTATCGGGCTCGATGAAGGTCTACGCGCGGCGCCTCGCCACGTGATCGTGGCGGGGAGTTAATTCGCCGTAGGGCCGGAACGTTTGTTTCCGGCAGCGCATTATCTGCCCCGAATGCCAACCTTCTGGGGAGACCGGAAAAATGCACAAAGACGAGATCAAAGGCGCCGCCAAGGAAGCCCGCGGCAACGTGAAAGACGCGGTCGGCAAGGCGACCGGCGACCGCAAGCTGCAGGCCGATGGCGCTGCGGACAAGGTCGAAGGCAAGGTCCAGAAGGCCGCCGGCAAGGTCAAGGAAGCGGCACGCGACGCGCTCAAGCACTGACCTGTTCGCCTGCCCATTGCTGACGAAAAGGCCGCCCTCGTGGCGGCCTTCTTGCATTAGGCTCGCCCGAGGCAACACGGAGTCGCACGCATGATCGGCAGCATTCTCACGGGGGTGGTCGCCCTCATTCACGTCTACATCCTGATTCTCGAGATGTTCCTGTGGGACAAGCCGCAGGGGATGAAGGCGTTCGGCACCGCGCCGGCTTTTGCCGCCGAGACCAAGACGCTGGCGGCCAACCAGGGGCTCTACAACGGCTTCCTTGCTGCAGGGTTGATCTGGGGCATCTGGCTGGGCGAGGCAGGCGACCCGGTCAAGGTGTTCTTCCTCTTGTGCGTTGCGGTGGCAGGTCTCTTCGGGGCGGTGACCGCGAGCCGCAAGATCCTGTTTGTACAGACGATTCCTGCCGTGGTGGCGCTGATAGCTGTGTGGCTCGCCTGAGCTTATGCACAGGAGGGCAACTACTTAAGGGCAGAAATTGCCCATCATCTGTAACTTGGGTAACGTTCCATCCGGCGGGCGTGATCTGAGGGGTAACCGGCAATGCAGCAGCCGTATTTCTGGCGCATCGCGCCGCTTCAATGAACTCGCGGAAAGAGTTGTCCGCGGCTTGGGCGGACGCGACGCGGGACGGTGCGTGGTCGCGCCATCAAACTGAGGCGCGACCCACGGTGAAGCAGGTGGTTTTCTTGGTCGACTTCGGCATGGTGAGCCATGGGCTCGCCCCGCTGTTCGTCGACGGCCACGCCACCGAGATCGGCTTCTGGGGCTTTTCCAGCGACATCATCCGGCGGCTGACACGGCTCAACGAGCTCTACGATCGCCAGGTCAACTGGGACGATCCGGGCGACCCCACCTGGCGCATGTCGGAGCGCGACCGCAACGAGTTCAACGCGCTGCTGCCCTTCCTCGTATCGGAACTGCAGATCGCGCTTGGCGACAAATGGGAAATCGTCGTGCAGAGCGAGCCGATCTAGGTTCGCCGGAATGACATCGCGTGTGAGGAACCATCGCGCTCACTCGAAGCTGTAATGTAGCCGCACACATCCCGTGCCGAGCGTACTCGACGAAAGCAGCTTGATGCTCTTGTTGAATCCGGTCGGCGGGAACAGGGGGTAGCCGCCGCCCAGCAACTGCGAGATCACGTAGATCTCGAGCTCGTCGAGCGCGCCGCGCTCCATGAACGCCATCTGCAGCTTGCCACCGCCGAGCATCCAGACGTCGCCGTCGTCGAGGGCGCGCAGTTCGGCGACCAGCGCATCGATATCGGCGCGGGTCTCGAGCGGGCCGATCGGGTCGGGCAGGGGGCGGGAAGTAACGACGATGGTGCGCTGCTCGCCATAGGGCCATGGGATGTTCTCCTTGACCAGCCAGTCATAGGTACCGCGCCCCATCACCACGGTGCGGATGCGCTTGATGAACAGGTTGTAGTCGAACTCGCCAAGCTGCATGTCGGTGCGCTGCGTCAGCCAGGCGAGCGACTCGTCCGGAGCGGCGATAAAGCCGTCGAGGCTGCTGGCGATGTAGCCGAGGATGCGGGCCATTTCGATTCTCCTTGTTCGTGAGTGCAGTAGCCGTTTATAAACGAATATTCGTTTACATTGGAAGCCATGGCAAGACCCAGGAAGATTTCGGACGAGGATGTCGTCGAAGCGGTGGCCGCGATGGTCTCGCGCGAAGGGCCGGCTGGGCTCACGTTCGCCTCGGCCTCAGCGGTAACCGGCTTGTCTCCTGCGACCTTGGTGCAGCGCTATGGCAATCGCGAGGCGCTGCTGCGCGCGGCGCTATTGTGGATGTGGGACCAGCTCGATCTCACCACCGCCGGTGCGGACGCAGCCCACTCGGTCGATCCGGAGGGCGCCATCGCCATGCTGGTTCGCATGTCAGCGGGCTACGGCGTCGGCGATGAGGCCGGGCAGGGGCTGTTGCTGCTGCGCGAGGATTTTCGCGATCCGGTGCTGCGGACGCGAGGCGTGGCCTGGAACAAGGTGCTCACCGAGGCACTGGGGCGCCGGCTGAGCGACGATCCGGCCCGGCAGCAGGTGCTCGGCCGGCTGATGGCGAGCCAATGGCAGGGCGCGGTGCTGTGGTGGGGCTTTTCGCGCGAGGGCACGCTGCGCAGCTTCCTGCGCCGGGAGTTGCGCGAATGGCTCACGGCAATGGGACTGTAGGGTCAAAACCGGCTTGGGCGACGCGCTGCGTCGCACTACATTGAGGTCATGCGCTACCGGATGCTCGATACCGCTCTCGGACCCATGGCGATCGGCTGGACCGATGCCGGGATTTCGCGCGTGCTGCTGCCGGGCGATACGCCGGAGGAGATGCGGGCGCGGCTGGAGAAGGCGGGCGGCGTAGAGGATGCAGGCGGGCAGCCGGAGGTTGCGGCACGTATCCTCGCCTATGCGGAGGGTGCAAATGACAACTTCGCCGATGTCGAGCTGGACTTTGCGGGCATTCCGGCGGTGAACCGGCGCATCTACGAGCATATCCGCGAGCTTGCCTGGGGCGAGACCACGACTTACGGGGCCATCGCCCGCTGGCTTGGCGATGTGGCGCTGTCGCGTGCTGTAGGCGGCGCTATGGGCGCCAACCCGATCCCGCTGATCGTCCCGTGCCACCGGGTGCTGGCCGCGGACGGCCGGACCGGGGGATTCTCGTCGCCGGGCGGCGTCAGGGCGAAGATGGAGATGCTGGCGCTCGAGAAGGCCGCATCGCCGACGGGACAGTTCTCGTTCGGGTTCTAGGGGCTTGGCCTGGTGAGGCAGTGAACTACTGCCCCCGCTTGAACACCTTCAGATGCCCCAGCTGCTTCACCACCTTCGTGGCGATCGCTTCCACCGGATCCTCGATCGATACTGCCAGCACATTCTCATCCGGGTCCGGGCGCTCCAGTGTTGCGAACTGGCTGTCGAGCAGTTTTGGGCTCATGAACTCGTGCTGGCGGGCCTCGATGCGCTTCCTGATCACGGCAATGTCGCCATCGAGGAAGACGAAGAGGATCGGCTCGCCGGCCTTCTCGGTGAGGAAATCGCGGTAGGCGCGCTTCAGCGAGGAGCACGCGCCGACGGCGACACCCTTCTGCTCGGCGGCCTCGTGCAGGGCGCCAGCCAGCGTCTCCAGCCAGGGCCAGCGGTCCTCGTCGGTCAGCGGGATGCCGTTGCGCATCTTCTCCTTGTTGGCGGGCGGGTGGTAGCCGTCGCCATCGAGGAACGGGGCATGCAGCCGCCGGGCTATCGCCGCGCCGGTGGCGGATTTGCCCGACGACGACACGCCCATCGCGATGATGATGCGGGCATTCTCAAACGGTGGCAGTGAAGGCGCCGTCGACATAAAGGATGTGTCCGTTGACGAAGGAAGAGGCTTCGGAGGCGAGGAAGACCGCGGCGCCGCCTAGTTCGGCGGGTGCGCCCCAGCGCCCCATCGGCGTGCGCTTTTCGATCCAGGCGTTGAATTCCTGGTTCTCGATCAGGGCGGTGTTCATCTCGGTGCTGATGTAGCCCGGCGCGATGCCGTTGACGTTGAGGCCATGCTTGGCCCAATCGACGGCCATGCCGCGGGTGAGGTTGGCGATTGCCGCCTTGCTCGCCGCATAGGGCGCCACCGTGGGGCGGGCAAAGTTGCTCAGCACCGAGCAGATATTGATGATCTTGCCGTACTTGCGCGCGATCATGCCGCGGGCCACCGCCCGGCCGACGATGAAGGCGGAGGTCAGGTTGGTGTCGATGACCTGTTTGAACTTTTCGAGCGGCCACTCCTCGAGCGGCGCACGGTGCTGGATGCCGGCATTGTTCACGAGGATATCGATCTGGCCGATCTCGTTCTCGGCGTGAGCGATGGCGTCGTCGACGCTGTCCTCGCTGGTGACGTCGAAGGCCAGCGCCTTGATGCCGAGGGCGCCATCATCTGCGAGCCGGGCCGCGGCGCTGCCGAGCGCTTCGGGATCGCGGCCGTTGAGGATCACTTCGGCGCCGGCGCCGGCGAGCGCTGCAGCAATGCCGAAGCCAATGCCACGGCTCGAGCCGGTCACCAGGGCGCGCTTGCCGCTCAGGTTGAAAAGAGAAATCGAGTCCAAAGTCAGTGGCCCTCCCAGGCTCAGGCGGCGCGAGACTAGTGGATGAAGCGCGGCTTGATAAGACCAAGCGACCACCTCGCTGAGGGACGTACACAGGGCAGGCGTGCGCCGGGCTTCGAGGGGTGGCGTTCGGGCGTTGCCCGTGCCAAAAAGCCGCGCAATGAAATCCTGATAACTCCCAATGGAGATAATGATGGCGTCTGCCGATATCGGCCTGATCGGGCTCGCAGTTATGGGGTCCAATCTGGCGCTCAACATCGCCGAGAAGGGCTACACCATCGCGGTCCACAACCGCACCGCTTCCAAAATCGATGATTTCGTTGCGACGGCCAAGGAGCAGGGGCTGGATCAGAAGGTCGTGCCCGAGGCCGACCTCGTGAAGTTCATCCAGTCGGTGAAGCGTCCCCGTTCGATCATCATCATGGTCAAGGCCGGCAAGCCGGTCGATGAGATGATCGAGCAGCTGCTGCCGCACCTCGAAGCCGGCGACGCCATCCTCGAATGCGGCAACTCGCTGTTCACCGACACGCAGCGCCGCTTCGACTATCTTACGCCCAAGGGCATCGGCTATCTCGGCATCGGCGTTTCGGGCGGCGAGGAGGGCGCGCGCCATGGTCCCTCGATCATGGTCGGAGGCGCCGAGCAGCAGTGGAAGAACGCCCAGCCAATCCTCGAGGCGATCTCGGCCAAGTTCAACGGCGAGCCGTGCTGCGCCTATCTGGGTGAAGGCGGCGCTGGCCACTTCGTCAAGATGATCCACAACGGCATCGAATATGGCGACATGCAGATGATCGCCGAGGTCTATGGCGTGATGCGCGACGGCCTGGGGATGGACCCGAAGGCCGCCTCGGATGTGTTCAAGGGCTGGAACAACGGGCCGCTCAACTCGTACCTCATCGAGATCACCGGCTATGTGCTGGAAGCGACGGAGCCGAAGACCGGCAAGCCGCTGGTCGAGCTGATCCTCGACAAGGCCGGGCAGAAGGGCACAGGTACCTGGACCGCCATCGCGGCGCAGGAACTGGCGGTGCCGGCGACGGCCATCGAAGGCGCCGTCGCGGCGCGCTCGATCTCATCGCGCAAGGAAGAGCGCATCGCTGCAGAGGGCGTCTACGGCAAGCGTTCGGCCGGCAAGGCCAACGTGTCGCTCGAAGAGCTGGAGAAGGCGCTGCTGGCCGGCAAGATCGTCTCCTACGCGCAGGGTTTTGCAGTGCTGGCCAAGGCGTCCGAGGTGCACGGCTGGAACCTGCCGCTCGCTACCATCGCCAAGATCTGGCGCGCCGGCTGCATCATCCGCTCGCGCTTCCTCGACCAGATGTCGGCGGCCTATGCCAAGGGCGAGGCCACCAACCTGCTGATGGTGCCGGACTTCGTGACCATCATGAAGGACGCGCACAAGTCGCTTCGCAAGATCGTTGCCGAGGCCGCCATCGGCGAGTTCCCGATGATCTGCCTGTCGGCCTCGCTGGCTTACTTCGACAGCTACCGCCAGGCGCTCGGCACTGCCAACCTGACCCAGGGCCAGCGTGACTTCTTCGGCGCCCACGGCTTCATCCTGATCGACCGCGAAGGCGAGCAGCACGGCAAGTGGCCGTCGACGCTGGGGAAGTAAACCCTGGGTACGGCGCCTAAGAAATCCCCGCGGAAGCGGGGGTTTTCGTTTTTGCTACTCGCCCGCCGGGCGCTCGATCGGATCGCCGTTCTCGTCGTGCGGTGGCGTCTGCTGCTGGCCGGGCTGGCCCATTTCGTGGATATGCGGCTTCTTCGAGACCGAAGGGCGATGCGTCAGGTCGAAGCGGCGCACCGTGTAGACGAATAGCGCCGCGGCGCAGACCACTAGAATGCCGGCGCCGAGGAACGGTGCGCCCGGAAAGTAGCCAGGCTGGCCTGGCTCGGCCTGCGTGAAATGGCTGAACAACTGCGTCGCGAGCAGCGGGCCGAGGATCGAGGCGAGCGAGTTCGTGGCGTTGATCGCGCCCTGCAGCTCACCCTGCGCGTCGTCGGACACTTGGCGCGACATCAGCGAGTTGATGGCGGGGCCGGCGAGGCCGGCAAGTGAACCGAACACCAGGAAGCCATAGAGCGGCAGCGCGGAGTGGATGAAGGCGGTGCCCGTGAAGGCGATGGCGGCGGCCAACATGCCGACCAGCACGGTCGACCATTCGCCGATCCGCTTGGTCACCGGACCAATCAGCAGCGCCTGGCTGATGGCGAAACCGATACCGAAGGCGCCGAGTGCGACACCGATTTGCGCGGACGAGAACTTCAGCACCTCGATGGTGAAGAAGTTCCACACCGACGGGAACGACTGGCTGGCGAGAACGAACAGGCCGAGCGACGCCATCAGCCACAGCACGACTGGGTTCTTGCTGAGGCTCCACAGCACGCCGAACGGGTTGGCGCGGCGAATATCGAAGGGGCGGCGCTTGTCCTTGGCGAGGCTCTCGGGCAGCACGAAGAAGCCGAACATCAGGTTGGCGCCGGCGAGGACGGCCGCGGCGTAGAAAGGCCAGCGCGGCCCTAGCTCGCCGAGCAGGCCGCCGATGACCGGGCCGAAGATGAAGCCCAACCCGAACGCCGCGCCGATCAGGCCGAAACGATGGGCCCGCTTTTCACGCGGAGTGATGTCGGCGATGTAGGCCGTGGCCGTCGCGACCGAGGCGCCGGAAATGCCTGCGATGGTGTGGCCGATGAAGATCAGCACCAGCGAGTTGGCGAGGCCCATGATCGTATAATCAATCGTCAGGCCCGCGAGCGCTATCAGGATGATCGGTCGGCGGCCGAACCGGTCGGAGAGGTTGCCGAGCGCCGGTCCGAACAGAAACTGCATCAAGGAGTAGGCGAAAACGAGATAGCCGCCAATGACAGCCGCCTGCGCGACGCTGCCGCCCGAGAGCTGTGTGATCAGCTGGGGCAGCACGGGCAGGATGATGCCGTAGCCCAGCATATCCAGGAAGATCGTGATGAGCACGCAGGCGAGCGTGAGATTGGATTGCGGAGAGACGGGCATGCGGGGCGCTATTCCCAATTTGGAGCGGCAGTTGACACATCACCTCCAGCGAAGGCAAGCGCCATGCGGCTCAGTGGACGTCCTGTCGCGGTAGCCGCGGTGCGGGTGGCAGGCCCTCGGGATCGGGCGCCGCGTCATAGCCGTAGAGCCATCCCAGGCGCTTCAGATGCCCGCGCGGACCCTGCAGTTTCACCACGGCGTTACGTGCAATCGTGAATGGCCACTCGAGGTGGAAGGCGGCGCCATTGGCGTTCGAAAGCTTCCGCACCCGCTCGACGCGCGGCTGGCGCAACGCGGCGTAGCGGCGGAGCGCCGAGGTGGCATCGGCCTCGGTCATAAGCAGCGGCGCGAGGATCGCCGCGTCCTCGATCGCCATGGCGGCCCCCTGTGCCTGGAACGGCAGCATGGCGTGTGCCGCGTCGCCGATCAGCCCGACGCCGCCCTCCGACCAGGTCGGGGTGGCGACCGTCGAAATCGGCCAGTAGCCCCAGTCCTCGCCGGCCGCCTCGCGGATGGCATCGAAAGCACGACTCTTCATGGCAGCCCATGGCAGGTCGGGCGCCTTCGGCGGCTCGCCGTGGAAGGCGCGCTCGGCCTTCACCTTGGCGAACAACGCGACATTGATCTGGCGGCGATGCGGTAACGGGTAGGTTACGGCATGATAGCCCGGTCCCCAGAGCAGGCTGGTGCGTCCGGGCAGCAGCACCTTGTCGAGGTCGTGCTGCGCCAGCGTGATCCGCCAGGCGACCATTCCCGAATAGGTGGCCTCCGGCCCCATCAGCACGCCCATCCGAGTGCGCGAGTTCACGCCGTCGGCGCCGATGAAAGCGAAGGCGCGGGCCGAGCGCGATTTGCCGTCGGCCTCGTCGACAGTGACGGAAACGCCGCGCGCATGGCTCACCACGTCATAGGCGCGGACGCCGAACAACATGTCGATATTGGCGAAGCGCTTGCAGGCCCGGTACAGCACGTCGGCGAGGTCGGCGCGGTGCATCACCGTGTAGGGCACGCCGAAGCGCTGCTCCATGATGCGGCCAAGCTCCAGCGTCACCAGTGGGTCGCGTGCGCCGTAGGGATAGACGTCGATACCATCGGGCTCGAACGCCTTGGCCGCGAGGGCCTTGTCGAGCCCGAGGCGGTTGAGGATCTTGCGGGCGTTGGGGCTGACCTGCAGGCCGGCGCCGACTTCCTGCACCTCGGCATTGCGCTCGAGCACGACAACGGTGGCGCCGAACTTGGCCAGCGCCAGCGCCAACGTCATGCCGGCAATGCCTGCCCCGGCGATGTAGACGGTGCGTCCGTTGCCGGACATCGGGAAATCAGGCGGCTTCGGAGTGATACACGGCCGAGAGCGGCTCGGAGGTGCCCGGCGCCAGCTCCGGGTTGAACGCGTAAAGGGTCGAGCAATAGGAGCAGACGACCTCGTTGTCCTTGCCCATGTCGATATATATGTGCGGGTGATCGAACGGGGGCAGGGCGCCGACGCACATGAACTCCTTGGAGCCGACCTCGATGCGCGGCAAACCCTGGGTATTGTGGAAGTGCGGGGTGCTCTCGTGCGCCATCGGATGGTCCTCGGTTCGAATTCGGGCGGAACATAGCGGCGAGAGCGGTGGAAGCCAAGAGATACGCTTGCCTTGTGCGAGTTGCCCCCCACCCCTGTCCCCTCCCTTTAAGAATGGGGAGGGAGACGCTGACCGCGATAGTAGTGAAGGGGTTCTCCCTCCCCAGTAGGGGGAGGGGACAGGGGTGGGGTCCACAGCCACAGGGCTTTGACTGGTCGCACCGACTTGCTAAACCCAGCCCCCAACCGAAAAGGCCGCTCCCGTGCTCCAGTTCAACTCCGCCGGCATCTCCATCGCCTATGAAGTCCATGGCGAGGGCAAGCCGATCCTCCTGATCCACGGCTTCGGCTCGTCGGGGAAGATCAACTGGATCGATACCGGCTGGGTGGAGACGCTGGTGGGCGCCGGCTACCGGCCGATCACCTTCGACAACCGCGGCCACGGCGCCTCGCGCAAGCTCTATGACGCGCAGCTCTATTTCGCCCACGAGATGGCCAAGGACGCCAAGCGCCTGCTCGACCACCTCGGCATCAGCAGGGCGCCGATCATGGGGTACTCGATGGGCGCCAGGATCGCCGCGTACCTGATGCTGCAGGAGCCGCAAGCGGTGAGCGCCGCAATCTGGGGTGGCATGGGGCTCAACCTCATCTCGGGGCTCGAGGATAGCGAGGAGATCATCGAGGCGCTGACTGCCGAGTCGCTCGCGGAGGTCACCGGCCGTACCGGGCGGCAGTTCCGCATCTTCGCCGACCACAACAAGGCCGACCGCGCGGCGCTGGCGGCCTGCATGGTCAATTCGCGCGAGCCGATGCGCGAGGCCGACGTCCGCCGGATCGAGCAGCCGGTGCTGGTCGCCGTGGGCAGCGACGACGACATGGCCGGCTCCGCTGCGGCACTCGCCGAACTCCTGCCGCACGGCGAGGCGTTCACCATCGAGCGGCGCGATCACATGCGCGCGACGGGCGACAAGCAGTTCAAGACGGCAGCGCTGGAATTCCTCGCGCGGCAGCCCGCGGAGTAACCATTCAACGCGAGTTCAGCGGCGGCGAACCAATCTGTGCGGTAATGGTTGGTATCGGAGCACGATTTGTCTTATATCGGCGTTCGCCGATGGAGATGCGGATGAGCACGAATTTGAAGACGGCCAACGTTACGGCCATGGATCCGGTCTGGGATGCGGTGGTTTCGGGCGCGCGGCACGTGGTTGCCAGCGAGCCCTCGCTCACCAACCTGCTGTACTCCAACGTGCTCAACCACGACAGTTTCGAGGGTGCGCTGGCGCACCGGCTGGCCGAGCGGCTGGACCATCCGGATGTCTCCGCCGACCTGATCCGCCAGGCTTTCAGCGAGGCGCTGGAGGCGCGGCCGGAGATCGGGCTCGAGTCGCGCGCTGACCTCGCGGCGACGCTGGAGCGCGATCCGGCGCTGCACAAGGCGGTCGATTGCTTCCTCTATTTCAAGGGCTTCCACGCCATCCAGACGCACCGCTTCGCCCATGCGCTGTGGCTGAACGGGCGCAAGGATTTTGCGCTTTACCTGCAGAGCCGGTCGAGCGCGGTGTTCCAGGTGGACATCAATCCGGCGGCGCGGATCGGCAAGGGCATCATGCTCGACCATGCCACGGGGTTCGTGGTCGGCGAGACCGCGACCATCGGCGACAATGTCTCGATCCTCCAGGGCGTGACCCTCGGCGGCACCGGCAAGTCCGAGGAGGACCGCCATCCCAAGATCGGCAATGGCGTGCTGATCGGCGCCCATTCGGTCGTCCTGGGCAACATCAAGGTCGGCGACTGCGCGCGCATCGGCGCGGGCTCGGTGGTGGTGAAGGAAGTGCCGCCGCGGGTGACCGTCGCCGGCGTGCCGGCACGCATCATCGGCGAGGCGGGCACCCCGCATCCGGCCTCGGTGATGGACCAACTGGCGGTGGTGCAGGACCTTACCGGCTGAGTCTGCCGCCGAACTGAGGCGCCGCTTCGCCGTATTTGCGCCATTCGCTGCAGGAAAAAGCACGCCGCGGGATTGCCCGCCGGGTCGCAATGCCTATTGTGGCGATCCCAAATCGACCCCAAGAATGCCCCTGAAGGAGCCGCCATGAACCATCCCGAAATCATCAAGCTCCAGAAATTTCTGCAGCAGAAGTTCGGCAACCGGCAGATCGACGTCCGTCCGCGCAACAAGCAGAACGACAGCGTCGAAGTGTATCTGGGCGAGGAATTCCTTGGCCTGATCTATGTCGACGACGAGGACGGCGACCGCTCGTACAACTTCCAGATGGCTATCCTGGACGTCGACCTGGACGAGATCCACTAGGGCAGCATCGGAGCCGCGAGGCGGCGCGCTACAGCGCCCCGATCTCGCCCAGGCGCGCGCTCAGCTGCGCATCGAAGTCGCGCCAGTGCGCCAGCGCGGTCTCGGGGAAGGCGTAAACCGCCGCAACGCCGGGACCCAGATACACCGTTCTCAGGCACTGTCCCGCAGTCGCGGGTGGAATCGGCTTCGAGCATTTGGCGACAAATGGGTCGGCCGATAGCGCATCGTACCAGACTGTCTCATCGGCATAGCCACCATCGGGCCGCAACGGCTTGCCCACCAGTCCGGGCGGGCCGGTGAGCTGCTCGGGCAGGAACTGGTGGAGGTACACGCCATCGAGCAGGGCCGCGCTGGGACGGGCCCGGCTGCGTGGCAGCAGCGTCACGTCCACCGGTTCGATATGGCCCTCGACGCCGAGCGGCAGCTCCAGGCGCAAGTCGATCTGCTTGGCGAAGCCTTCGACGCGCTGCTCCTCGTAGCGGAACCAGGACAGGGGAATCTCGAGATCGTGGCCGCCCAGGGTGCGGGTCAGCGTCGTCTCGGTGTCGAGGCGATGTGCCTGGATGCGGGCGCCGCGGCCCGCCGCATCGATCAGGTAGGCGACGCCAATCCCCAGCAGGCCGAGCACCACCGCGATGGCCGCCAGATTGAAGCCGATGGCGCTGTGTTGCGCCTTATGAGCCTGAGCCTCACCGGCCATTTGTGTGAATTAACCAGTCTTGTGTGCGTCAGGTGACAGTCCAATGGGCGCCGGATATGCTTAACAAAGAGTTAAGATATTGGTGCGGGGGTTGCGCGTATGCTCAGGGAATTGCTGCTGGCAGGACTGATCATGGCCGTTGGGCTGGCCATCGCCGGGGTAGGGACCTACCTCTATCAGTGGGTAAGCAAGTCGCAGGCGGTGCTGCGCTACGACGGCAAGACCCTTGCCCATAGCCTCGGCAACCTGGGCCTGAGCTTCGTGTGCGGCCCGATGATCATGCTGCAGATGGGCTGGCAGAACGACCGCAAGGGTACGCTGTCGGTCAGCATGGCGCTGGTTGCGGCATTCATCGCCTTCGGCTGGGCTTTCATTACAGGCCTGATGTTCGTCGGCAGCTATTTCGCCATCATCCCGTAAAGCGCGTTCGGCTTCGCGGCTCCGGCTTATCAGTCTGCAGCGCCCGCCGCATCGCTGAGGAGATGATGGATGCCGCCCGCCTTTCCCGTGGTCCTGAAATCGCACGACCCGCAATGGGCCGGCGCAGCCGAGCGTGAAGCCGAGCGGCTGCGCGGGGTCCTGGGCGACAGGCTGCTGCATGTCCATCATATTGGATCGACCTCGATCCCCGGCCTCGTGGCCAAGCCGATCCTCGATCTGATCCCGGTGGTACGCTCGCTCGCAGCGCTTGGTGCAGCGCAGGGCAAGCTGGAAGCTCTCGGCTATGCGTGGTGGGGCGAGTACGGATTGCCGGGTCGCCGTTATTTGACGCTCGACGACGCGGTGCAGGGCAGGCGGCTTGTACAACTGCACTGCTATGCCGAGGCCAGTCCGGAGATCACCCGGCACCTGGCGTTTCGCGACTATCTACGCGCGCGTCCGGATCTGGTTGCCGAGTATGAGGCGATCAAGCGGCGCTGCGCCGCGGCCCACCCGGATAGCTCGCACGCCTATGGCGATTGCAAGGGCGAGTGGGTGAAGCGGACCGAGACCGAAGCGCTTGCGGCGCGCTGACGTTTACTTCGAGGCGACGAAGGTGGCGCGGGGATCGACGATATCGACCCACTGGCTGGCGTCGGCCTGCGACTGGCGCTTGAGGAACTGGTAGGGCGTCTCGTTCCAGAGCAGCACGCGGCTGTCCTGGTTATCGAGCACGAGGTCGCCGCGGTCGGTGCGGACCATCAGCACGGCATGACCGGTGCCCTTGGTCTCGCGGACCACAGTCATCAGCAGGGTCGAGGGGTTCCAGCCGGCCTCGATCAGCGCCTTGCGCTTGGCGAGGGCGAAATCCTCGCAGTCGCCGTAGCCGTCGGGATAGGCCCAGTACTCGGCGACTTTGTAGTAGTCCTCGTCGGTTACGGCGACGATGGCGCTGTTGATTACGTTGTTGATCTGCACCAGCTCGTTCCAGCGCGCTTCGCTGAGGCCCATCGCCTGGACGGCGTGCGGGTTGGCTTTGCATTCGCCGCGATGCGCCTTGCAGAACTCAGAGGCGCCCACCGGAATGCTGGTGATGCCGCCTGCGGGGGCGAAGGCCGGGTTGGTGAAATCGACCTGGTCGGCGCGTGCCGGCATGGCGAGAATGAATGCCGCCATCCCGATTGCGACTGCCGCTGCGATGAACCCTTTGAACTTCGACATCGTGGTTGCCCCCTGACGGAAGCCACGATGCCCGGGCCAAATTGCCCCGAACGAAAAACTGCAAGCTAGTTTTTATGCGAATTAGAACGGTCCCGGTGAGGACTCGTTAGGCATAGCGAGGCGGTTGGGAAGCGGGGGTTAGTTGACCCGCAGGTTCTGCTGCACGACGGTCAGCATTTCCTGGGCTGAGACGAACTCGACGCCGACGCCATCGGCGAAATGGCGGACGACGCGGGCGCGCATGCGGCCCAGCGTGACCGGCGTGCCCATGGCGGGACGCACGGCGAGCTCGATGGCGGCGCCGGAGAGCGAGATGTCGATGATCTTGCAGTTGTAGCGGCGGCCATCGTCGAGCACGACGGTCGAATGGCGGTTGTCGGGCACCACGCGCTCGTGCCGGCGGTCTTCCGGCAGGTTGAGCAGGTCCTTGTTGGCGAGCCAGGTGAGCTGGGCCGCCATCTTGTCGCGCTTGCGGAGGGTCGCGACGACATCCATCTTGAAGCCGCCGTCGATGATATCAGTCACGTCGCCCTCGATGCGACCGAGGTGGTCGATATAGGCGATCACCTTCTCGCCCGGTCCGCCCGAAATGGGGGCAATGACCACGGCGTCGCCGGGAGACATCTCCAGCACCTGGCAGGGGAATTCACGACGATCGCTGAGCATGTAGCGGCCGAGCAGCGATACCTTTACGCGCTGAAAGCGTGGCAGCTGCGCGTAAGAGCGGGCAGGTCGCGCCGAGCGGGTATTTTCGGTGAGCATATGAACGACCTGCCGGGGGCCAAGCGATTGATTGGCCTAGGCTAGTCCACTCTTGGTTAACCGAAGGTAAGGCTTGCGGCGCGGAATGCTCCAAAGTGCCGATTTTTAGCGCCGGCCGCCGTCGATCACCGCCAGGTGGGCATAGCGGCGAGCCGTGCGGCCGAAAACCGTGGCGCTCATCGGGGTAGGGACCGACGCACCGGCGCTGGCGAAGACCAGGTCTTCGGCCGGCACCGCGGTCGCCATTTCCGCGGTCATGTCCGCCAGCGACACGTCGTCCGGCCAGATCAGCCGCAGGCCCGTGATGCGCTGCTCCATGATCGGCTGCACGCCGAACCAATAGGGCTCGTCGATCGAGGTCATGGCGCCGAGCAGGCGGGTCTGGGTGGAGCCGTTGTGACGCAGCGGCAGGAGGATCGTCTCGACCGACAGGCGCGTGTGCACCGCCGTCGTGCCCTGGAACGTGACGAGGGCAACCGCATGATCCTCGGTGACGGCGCGGACCAGGGTGTCGATGGCGTCGCGGTCACGTTCGTGCCACAGACGCGTAAAGGAGCGGCCCTTGAGCTCGCGGGCATAGGCCGAACAGAGATGCGAGCCGGCAAGCCGGAAGTCGAACTCGCTGGAATCGTTGAGTTCTAGAATGAACGTGTTAGCCAGTGCGGTGCGGATGCGGGTGGGGTCGATGTCCCGCCGATCCGGAGCGCTGCGCGAACCGCGAAGCGCATTCCAATAGTCGAACAGCGCCTTGGTGCTGGCCTTTTGCATAGTCTTTTTGCCTTGTTCCCAAACCCCCGGATCGTCTCCCGGGAAGGGACGACCGCCGCAGAGCCATAGAGTGTCAAAACCGGCGGCGGAAATCGCCCTTAAACAATTGTTAGGGTTAACGTGGCGGACCCCGTGTGGATAATTCGGGGGATTGGGCTACAAAGCCCGGAAAACCGGGAGCTTTCATGTCCGACGAGCAAAAAACCCAGGGAACACAGGGGCCTGAGGCCCATCAGCCGGCGATCCTGCTGCCCGGGGTGATCACCGCGCTGCTGGGCCTGATGCTGGCCGTACATGTCGCGAGAGCCTTCGTTCTTAACGAGTCCGGGGACCTTCAGCTTATCTACTGGCTGGCCTTCATCCCGGCTCGCGCGATTGCCGCAGGGCAGTTTGAAGGGGGGTGGATACCGCTCCTCTGGACACCGTTCACGCACGCCTTCCTGCATGCCGGATGGGACCACCTTTTAATCAATTGCGCCTGGTTGGCCATTTTCGGCACCCCGGTCGCCCGCCGCTACGGCCCCGCCGCCACGGTGATTCTCTTCCTCGTCACGGCTGCCGCGGGCGCCGCGGCGTTTGCTGCGACCACCCTGCCGGACGTGCAGTTGCTTATCGGTGCCTCGGGGGGCGTTGCCGGGCTCACGGGCGTTGCCTGCCGCTTCATCTTCCAGCCGGTGATTGTGGCTCGCGATCCCGAGACCGGCGAGGAGTTAGTGCTGGGCCGCCGCATGGCGAGCCTTGGCGAGTTGATGCGCAACCAGCGTGCGGCCTTCTTCATTGTGGTCTGGCTGGTTCTCAACGCTGCCGTGCCGTTCCTGCCCCTATTGATCGGGCAATCGATCGGCATCGCCTGGCAGGCCCATCTGGGCGGTTTCCTCGTCGGCCTGTTCCTCACGCCGCTGTTCGAGCGCCGCCCGCAGGAGAGTACGAAATGAGCGACAGCCCAGAACTCACCGAGCGAATCGTCACGCTGGAGACGAGGATCGCCTTTCAGGATCAGGCCATCGAGGAACTGAACGCGGCTCTTGCCGAGCACTTCAGGGAAATCGAGGCGCTGAAGCGCGACCTGCATAATCTCGGCGCGCAGCTCCGCGACGTCGAATCCCACCCGGCGCTAGCGCCGGGCGTTGAGCCGCCGCCGCCGCATTACTGAGGCTTGTAGACCTCGGCCGGATCGAACAGCCGGGGCTCGCCGGTGTGGCGGAGCGTCGTGCTATCCTCGACGATGCGATAGAAGCAACTCTTCCGGCCGGTGTGGCAGGCGGCGCCGCGGCCGGTCTGCTCGACCAGTAGCAGCACCACGTCCTGATCGCAGTCGGTTCGCATCTCAATGAGCTTCTGGACCTCGCCCGAGCTCTCGCCCTTCTTCCAGAGCTTCTGGCGCGAGCGCGAGTAATAGTGGAGCTCGCCGGTCTCGATGGTCAGCCGTAGTGCTTCTGCGTTCATATGCGCCACCATCAGCACGCGATTGCTGCCGGCCTCCTGCGCCACCGCAGTGACGAGGCCGTGCGCGTCGAACTTTGGCGCGAATAGCGTGCCTTCCTCGAGGTCGGCATGGCTGAGGGTGCTGGGGTCGGCGAACGTTGTGCTCATGGGCGGGTTCTATCCCGCGCACGGCCTCGGCTCAATCCATGCGCCTAATCTTCGAGCGCGATCCAGATATCGAGCGATCCAAGTCCGGTCCGCGGATTGAAGGCATCGCCATAGTGCTCGATGTAGCTGTGGGGCGCCTGCTTCTTGCGATAGCCGGAGCTTGGCAGCCACTCGCTGAAGATGGCGTCGAGCGTCGAGAAGATCGTGGTGATGTGGCCGCGATGGGTGAGCCGGGCATAGCGTTGCGCCGGCACCACGATCTCGTCGAACTCGGGCGGCAATTCCGCGTCTTCCCCCACCTCCATGGCGCAAATGTACTCGGTCGTTCCGTCCTCGGGGAAGTAGCGCCCGCAGGTGCCATAGGTGCTGCAGTCATCGATCGCGCCGTGCACGTTGCCGACATAATGGCTGAACCGCTGCCACTGGGCGGGGATCGAAGGGCCGAGCGGCAACTTGTGGCGGCCCATGATGCCGGCGAGGCGCAGGGCAGGGCGCCTCTCGATCTCCGGCGCGCTGAGCGTGACCTGGGTTATGGGGTCGAGGCGCATCGGCTGCAGCAGCGGCAACTCGGCGAGCGAACGCCGCCGCCGCAGGTCCTCGGGCGTCAGCCCCATGAGGTCGCGAAACGCGCGCGTGAAGGCTTCGTGCGAGCCGTATCCGGCATCGAGCGCGACGCCCAGGATGTCAGGCGCCCCACCGGCGAGGGCCTTGGCGGCCTCCGTGAGCCGGCGACCGCGAAGGTAGTGCTTGATGGAGTAGCCGGTTTCTTCGGGAAAGATGCGCGACAGGTGATAGCGCGACACCCCGGCATGCACCGCCAGCTCTTCGAGCGTCAGCGGCATGCCGAAGCGGGACTCGATCATCCAGAGGGTCTTGGCGACGGCGGACATGGGCTCACCCTATGCACGGCAGTCTATACCACGCTTGATCGCAGTTGCGGTCCCGCGTGAGCTTAGGTCCCTTCGATCGGTGGAAGTACTTAGCGGGGTGTTGCAGCGACAGCACGCGCCGTCAATTTCGCAGCAGCAGCGGATGTGCGATCGGCAGAGAACTTGCCGGCCTTCCCTGTAGATGCCTCTATATCGGCCAGTATTGGGGGCAAAAATGAAACGGATAGTTGCAACATTGGCCGGCCTTGCGCTGGCAATACAGGTGGCGCCGGCGTTGGCATTCGACTGGAACGGCTTTTACGCCGGCGTGAGCGCCGGTTACAGCGTCGGCCACTCCGACGCGGCCTACGATGCCCCGGATATCCTCGCGCCGTTCAGCACGTTCAACCTCGACAGCGACCCCACGGGCGCCTTTGTCGGCGCCACCCTGGGCGGCAACGCGGCAATGAGCAGCGGTCTTGTCGTCGGCGTCGAGGGCGACCTGTCCTACGGCAACATCACTGACACGATCGCGGACGACTTTGCGACCTATCGCGGCGACCTGGGCAACACCATCACCTCGACCTCCGACTTTTCCGGCACGCTGCGCGGTCGTCTCGGCTTCGACGGTGGTGAGTTCCTGCCGTTCCTGACCGCCGGCCTCGCCGGCGCACACGTCAAGGTTGAGGCGACCGACGGTAACCTCAGCGATGACGCGACGCTGTTCGGGTGGACTGCGGGGGCGGGCGTGGAGCTCGCGACGAGCGACAGCATGACCGTCAAGGCCGAGTATCTCTACACCGACCTCGGCGAGCACACGTGGTTCGAGGGTGCACTCTGGTCGTCGACGTCGCATTCCACGTCGAACGCAATCCGGCTCGGCCTGAACTTCGCCCTCGACTGAGCAGCGCCGGCTTCCGGCTCAGCGCTTGCCGATCATGGCGAAGAAGCGGTCCTGCTCGTTGCGATCCTCAGCGAACACCCCGGTGAAGCGCTGGGTGATGGTCAGGGCACCATGGGCGCGCACGCCGCGCATCGACATGCACATATGCTCGGCCTCGATCATCACCGCGGCGCCGCGCGGGTTGAGGTGCTCGTTCACCGCGTCGATAATCTGCGCCGTCATGTTCTCCTGCACCTGCAGGCGGCGGGCGTAGACCTCGACCAGGCGAGCCAGCTTCGATAGGCCCACCACGCCGTCATGGGGCAGGTAGGCGATGTGCACCTTGCCGAAGAACGGCACCATGTGGTGCTCGCAATGCGATGAGAACGGGATGTCGCGCACCAGCACGACGTCGTCGTAGCCGCCGACGTCCTTGAAGGTGGTCTGCAGGATTTCCCGCGCGCTCTGGTGGTAGCCACCGAAGAACTCGCCATAGGCGTCGGTGACGCGGTGGGGGGTATCGAGCAGGCCCTCGCGGCTCGGGTCATCGCCCGCCCAGGCGATCAGCGTGCGAACGGCCTCCTCGGCCTCCGCGCGGCTGGGGCGGGTGATTTCAGAGACGAGCTTGGCGTGCTGCGGCTTGGCGCTGGCGTCCATCTTGTTCCTCGGTCAATAGCAGGCGACAGACGCAATACGTCGCCCCACGGTTCCCGGTGTTGTCAGTGACGATGGACGCCGCTGACTTGTTGCATCTCGATGATTATATAGGTTGCCGACGAACGCGGCCAAGGAACAGTTTCGCGAAAAAGATGGAACTCAGCGATCTTTATTCGGACCGGATCCTCGAACTCGCCGGCAATCAACCACGACCGGGTCGCCTCGCCGATCCCGACGCCAGCGCCCGCAAGGTCAGCCGGGTGTGCGGCTCGACCATCGAGGTGGACATCAATGTCGCCGACGGAGTGATCACCGGCTATGGCCATGACATCCAGGCCTGCGCGCTGGGACAGACCTCCGCCGCAGTGGTCGCGACCCACGTGGTTGGAACCCCGGTAGCGGAGTTTCGGCGCGTTCGTGACGAGATGACGGCGATGCTCAAGGCCGACGGCCCGCCGCCGTCTGGCGAGAAGTGGGCTGATCTCAAGTACCTCGAACCGGTCCGCGAGTACCGTCCGCGCCACACCTCGACGCTGCTGGTGTTCGACGCAGTGTGCGAGGCGCTCGACAAGCTCGAAGCTCCGCGGGTGGCGGCCGCCGGCTGATGCAGCGCGCCGTGCACGTGTTCTGGACCATCGTCGACTGGCCCTTCAAGCTCGTCTCCTACGTGCTGATCCAAGGCTATCGCTACTCGCTGTCGATGTTCATGGGCCGCAACTGCCGGCACTCGCCCACCTGCTCGGAATTCACCCGCGACGCCATCTGGCGGCACGGGTTCTGGCCTGGGGGCTGGATGGGCGTGGCTCGGATCGTGCGCTGCCGGCCGGGCGGCACGCACGGGTACGATCCGGTGCCGGAAGCGGTGCCGGAGACGGCGCATTGGTATGTGCCGTGGACTTATGGGCGCTGGAAGTAGCAGTTCACACCGATTGCGGAGCGTTGGGCGGGCGCGTAGCCTTCCTTGCGAGGGCACGGAGGTGGGACTATGCGCCAATTCTTCGTGACGACAGTGCTAGCGGGCGTACTGGCTGCGCAAGTTTTCGTCTTTCCGGTCATCCAGCCAGCTTCGGCGGCGACCAAGCTGACACAGAGCCAGCAGGCTGCGATTTACTTGCGGTGCAAGAAATCCGGCGGGACAGGCAAGGCCTGTTGCGCGGCCGCCGAGGGGACCTGGAAGCCCGACCCCATAGGTGCCGGCGGCACCTGCGACCTGGGTGGCGCCAGCCTGAAGCAACTGCCGGGCGGCCGCATCCTCCTGGCTCCGAACAAGGCACTGACTGCGCCCTGATGACGGACCATCAGGGCGAGTGTGTTGCGGGATCGGAGCGTCCAGCCCTCCACCGAGCCGCTGAGCGCGCGCCGAACTTGTTGCCTTTGCTCTGGCCGTGCTAGACACGCCGCCTTGCCGGCATGCCGCCGGCACAATTCCCAATTCTGGAGATGAAAATGATCAAGGTGACGTTCCCCGACGGTGCAGTACGCGACTATGCGCGTGGCACCACCGGGACCACCGTGGTCGAGGGCATCTCCCCAAGCCTCGCCAAAAAGACGGTCGCCATGAAGTGGAACGGGGTCCTCAGCGACCTGTCCGATCCGCTCGAGGAAGACGGCAAGATCGAGTTCGTGATGCGCGACAGCGCCGACGGGCTCGGGCTGATCCGCCACGACTCGGCGCACGTCCTCGCCGAAGCGGTGCAGGAGCTGTGGCCGGAGACGCAGGTCACGATCGGCCCGGTCATCGAGAACGGCTTCTACTACGACTTCAAGCGCGACATGCCGTTCTCCGAGGACGACTTCCCGGCCATCGAAAAGAAGATGGCGGAGATCATCGGCCGCGGCGCCGCCTTCACCAAGGAAGTGTGGACGCGCGACGAGGCGAAGCGCGTGTTCGCCAGCAAGGGTGAGAACTTCAAGGTCGAGCTGGTCGACGCCATTCCAGCCGACCAGATGATCAAGATCTACAAGCAGGGCCAGTGGTTCGACCTCTGCCGCGGCCCGCACATGCGCTCGACCAAGGACATCGGTACGGCGTTCAAGCTGACCAAGGTGGCCGGCGCGTACTGGCGTGGCGACAGCAACAATCCGGTGCTGAGCCGCATCTACGGCACTGCCTTCGCCAACCAGAAGGAACTCGACGAGTACCTCCACATGATCGAGGAGGCCGAGAAGCGTGACCATCGGAAGATCGGCCGTGACCTCGACCTGTTCCACCTGCAGGAAGAGGCGCAGGGCTCGGTGTTCTGGCACCCCAAGGGGTTCGTGCTCTACAACCAGATGGAAGAGTACATCCGCCGCCGGGTGAACGCGAACGGCTACAACGAGGTGAAAACCCCGCAGCTGATGTCGTCGAAGTTCTGGGAGGCCTCGGGCCACTGGGGCAAGTACCGCGAGAACATGTTCGTGGTGCCCGATGAGGTCCCTGGCACCGAGGAAGAAGGTCCGGTTCTATCGGGTAAGGCAGAGCTCATGGCGCTCAAGCCGATGAACTGCCCGGCCCACATCCAGATCTTCAACCAGGGCATCAAGAGCTACCGCGACCTGCCCATCCGCATGGCGGAGTTCGGCTGCTGCCACCGCAACGAGGCGCACGGCGCGCTGCACGGCCTGCTGCGCGTCCGCCAGATGACCCAGGACGACGCCCACATCTTCTGCACCGAGGAGCAGATCCAGGAGGAGACGGAGCGCTTCGTCCACCTGCTGTACTCGGTGTACGAGCACATGGGCTTCGAGAATGTCGTCATCAAGCTCGCGACGCGGCCGGACAAGTTCGGCGGCACCATCGAGCGCTGGGACGCGGCTGAGAAGGCCCTGGGCGATGCGCTCAAGGCCACCGGCTACGACTTCGTCATCGCCGAGGGCGAGGGCGCCTTCTACGCGCCCAAGCTCGAGTTCCATCTGAAGGACGCCATCGGGCGCTCCTGGCAGGTGGGCACGCTGCAGCTCGACTATGTGCTGCCCGAGCGGCTCAACGCCACCTACGTGGCCGAAGACGGCTCGCGCAAGTACGCGGTGATGCTGCATCGCGCGATCCTTGGATCGCTCGAGCGCTTCATCGGCATGATGATCGAGCACTATGCCGGCAAGATGCCGATGTGGCTGGCGCCGACGCAGGTGGTGGTCGCGACCATCGTCTCGGAGGCTGACGACTATGCGAAGAAGCTGGTCGCCCAGCTCAACGCCGGCGGCATCCGAGCAGAGCTCGACGTGCGCAACGAGAAGATCAACTACAAGGTGCGCGAGCACTCGGTGCAAAAGGTGCCGCTGATGTTCGTGGTTGGAAAGCGCGAGGCTGAGGAGGGGACGGTGTCCGTTCGTCGTCTCGGCACTGAAGGCCAGAAGGTGATGCCGGCAACCGACGCGATCGTCGAGCTGATGGCGGAAGCCGTGCCGCCCGACCTGAAGCAGAAGGCCGCGGCCTGATCGACTGGACAGAGAGGGGCCGCAGCGATGCGGCCCCTTTCATTTGGCCGGCCTACTTCTTGTCGGGAACATAGCAGTTGTCAGCGACGAGAATGACCTCGCCCAGCTTCAGCGCGGCGAGCGATTCCTTCACCGGGTAATAGTCGCAGTCGTCCTGCTCGACGAGCGAGCCGTTGCTGTCGAGCTGCTCGCAGTAGCCGCCGGGACGCTTGTAGCCTTCGGGCGCGTCGGGGCCGCAAAGGGCATTGGTGCTCGAGCCAGCAAAGGCCGGCGTTGCAACCGGGAACGCCGCCGCCGAAGCGATGAGCAGGGTGATGGCAAGGATGTTCTTCAAGGTTCTCTCCTGAGTTGTTTCGCCAGAAAACTGGCGAGAAAGACGGGCATCTGGTCCGCCGGGTATGGAGCAACGCTACTCAGGACGCGCTGAATTGAACCCGAACTCGCCGTTCAAAGGTCGTTCATAGTCATAATACGACTTATGATGATTCGGGCTGATGTGACCGACTTATGCGCGCAAAAGACGAGGGCCCGTCCATCAGGACGGGCCCTTTGCATCTACGTCGGTCGTGGCCGCAACACGGCTAACGGTCACTGATCTTCGGGGCCATCACCGTCATCGACGACGCAGTACAGGCCGCAGCTCTCGCCGCTATCCGAGGTCGAGCTGTTGGCGCCAATCTGCTCGCAATAGCCGCCGGGGCGCTTGTAGGCCTCCGGTCCATCAGGGCCACACTTGGCGCTGATGCTGGTGTCTACCGCGAAAGACGGAGTTGCGATGGGGAAGGCTGCGAGGGAGGTGGCCAGGAGAGCCACGGTGATGAATTTGTACATTGTGCGTCCTTTGGTGCTGTCCGGCGATCTGTGAGCGGATATCGTTATGATGATCCGTCGAATGAACGGCTTTGTAGGGAAAATGGCGTGAACCGTCGTGGAACCTGCCATTCAGGTTCGGTTCAGCCCCGAGACCAAGGGCAATGTTTGCGCGCAAACAGAAAGGGCGGCTATGGAGCCGCCCTTTTCGCAGATGTTCAGCCGCAGTTGTCAGGCAGCTGCGATGTGAATGCTGATCCGGCGGCCGTTGCCGGCAGGCATGGCCGGGGCCGTTCGGCAGAGCAAGCGTGCCGGTTCGTCGCCGGCATTGCGGTAGGCGAACCAGGTCTTGGCGGGGATGCGGACGAACGATCCGGCGGCGACGAAGCCGGCGGCGCCGTTGATCATCACCTCGAGAGTGCCTGTCTTCACCACGAGCACGGTCTCGGCAAGATCGTGCTGCTGCGGCCCGATCTGCACCTGCGGCGGCAGCGTGTGCGACTGCGCCTGGTACTGGAAACCGGCACCGGACGGATTGGCGACGTGAACGACGCGGTCGCCTGCGATGAAGAATGCATGCCTCGACATGACTGGTCCCCCCCAAGGGACATGTGTCCGAAACGTGCTGCCGTATCTAAGATAGGGCAGATGAACGGCATTTGAATAGTGGAGAAGAAAAGAGCGGCGCGACGGCCGCTCTTTCTGCGAGCGCCTAGAGCAGCAGCGGCAGATAGTTGTAGCAATTCTCGGCGACGATCACCTTCTCGGCCGGCGCCTTCAGGTCGAAGAAAGTCGGATAGTAGTAGGTGAAGTCGCAATCCTCGGACTCGACGAGCGATTTGTTCGAGCCGACCTGGTCGCAGTAGCCGCCCTCGCGCTTGTAGGCTTCCGGGGCGTCAGGGCCGCACAGGGCCTGGATGCCCTTGTCGACGGCGAAAGACGGGGTGGCGACCGGGAAGGCAACGAGCGAGGTGGCGAGCAGTGCGAGCGCAATGATCTTGTGCATTATGTTCTCCTGTTAGACGAGCAGCCCGCCGGTGGGCGGGCACGAAGCGAACGAACCGTTCGCGTCGTTGGCCGGTCTGATAGGAGGGGTTGCTTGAACCGATTCCGAACTTGCCGTTCAGCGGTGGTTCAGCGGATCGTGGGGTCGCGGAACTGCACGCCGAGCTCTTTGACGGCCCGCCAGACGACGATGCAGGCCTGCGGCCGGACCTTGTCGACCACCAGATCGAAAGTGCGCGGAATGCGGGTTACCGAGGCGACTTCGAGCTTGGCGCCGGTCTCGGACAGGTTCCGGATGATGCAACGAATCCGGGTGCGGCCGCCGTCGAATACGATAGTTGCTTCGATAACGGTGTTGCGACGCGGCGAAAGTCGCTTTTCGAGACGGATATCCAACGGTCAATTCCCCCAAAACCCGTGCGGACAATGCCTGATGCGACGTTGGGGAAATGCTTATGGAATGGATAAACTTGTGCGACGAGTTGCCTATTGCAATCCGGCGAGACGCAGGCCTTGCAGATAGCGCGCCAGCAGCGACGGATACATGAACCGCAGCCCGTCGCCGATCGAGGCGATGGTCACGTCCGGGTGGGCGCGCTGGAACTGCTCCAGTGAATCGCGGGCAGCCGCGAGGTCGCCCTGATGAGCCTGGTACACGGCGAGATCCCGATAGGGCCAGGTGATGCCGGGACGCTCCGACATGGCACGCTGGGCCCAGGCGATCGCCTCCTGAGGGCGGCCGGCAGCGAAATTGGCGAGCCCCATTCCCAGGTGCACGTTGAAGGCGAACGGATCCATCGGGGATAGGCGAGCAGCGCGCTCGAAGGCTGCAAGGCCTTCCTCCGGCGTGCCGAGATAGACATGGCCCCAGCCGCGGCGCATCCAGGCCCAGGCGTGGTTGGGATCGAGTTCGAGCGCGCGGTCGGCGAAGGTAGCGGCCTGCGCCACGTTGCCGCCCAGCATCATCATCGCAGAGGCGAGGGCGGTTAGCGCGGTGGGATCGTCGGCGACATGCTGCGATGCGGTCTCGACCAGCTCGGCGGCTATGCGTCGCTCGGCGGCGAAATCGGTGGTCCAGTTATAGGCCACCTGCTGCCCATGCGCCCAGGCGGCCAGGGCTGCCGCCAGCCCGTAGTGGGGTTCGAGCCCCAGCGCCCGGGTCAGCAGGGTAATGGCTTCGCGATTGTCCTCCGGGCTATGCGACCAGAGGTGGGGCAGCGAGCGCATCACCAGGTCGTAAGCCGCGAGGGTGTCGGGGCGCTTCTTGCGGGCCCGCTCGACCTCGGCGCGTCGGATGGACGGCTGGATGGCGCTCGCTACCTCGGCGGCCATGCGATCCTGCAGGTCGAAAAGGTCCGCGACGGCGCCATCGACCTTGTTGGACCAGATGTGGCTGCCGGCATCGGACTCGACGAGCTGCGCGGTGATCCGCACACGTTCGCCGACCCGGCGGACTGAACCTTCGACGACGTAGCGTACCCCAAGCTCACGGCCGATCTGGCGGATATCGACGCCGGCGCGGCCCTTGTAGGTGAAGGCCGAATTGCGGGCGATGACGAAGAAGTCCTTCACCCGGCTCAGCGTTGCGGTGATCTCCTCGACCACGGCGTCCGCGAAATAGCTCTGGTCGGCCTCGCCCGAGAGGTTGTCGAACGGCAGCACCACCACCGAGGGGCGGTTGCTCGGCGGCGGAGGGGGTGGGGATTCGATTTGCTGCGGGCGCGCCACTCCAGCCGGATGCCAGGCGTAGATGCGGACGGTCTTGGTGATGTTCTTGAGCTCGGTGGGGCCCATGTCGATGAACGGCAATTCGATCGTGCCGTCCAGGTACTGGTACATCCACTTGGTGATGCACATGCCACCGGCCGGCGAGTGGCTCTGCACGCGCACCGCCAGGTTGATGCCCGAACCATAGAGGTCGTTGCCGGCCACCAGAACGTCGGCCAGGACGATGCCGGCGCGCACCTGGAACATCTCGCCACCCGGCGCGTGGATCTTGCGCTCATGGATCTGGCGCTGCAGGTCGGCGGTCCATTGGACGGCGGCGACGACGCTGTTGAACTCGGCCAGGAGGCCATCGCCCATGGTCTTGAAGACCTTGCCGCCGGCGGCCCCGATGGTGCGCGAGATCAGCCGATCGTAGACCCGCTGCACGAGGCGCAGGGTCTGACGTTCATTGCGCTCGACGAGGCGGGAATACCCCACTACGTCCAGCGACACGATCGGGACTAATCGACGGTCGGGCTGAGCCATTCTCTGTGCTTCTGCTGCAAGCCTCCGCTCTATAGCACTGTGAAATGTAACGGAGATAGCGGGCGCGCGCGGGACTCGCGAACAATTCGAGAGGAGGTTGGCCGCAACGGACTTGCCGACGCCTCAGGCGGCGGGTTCGCACGCCGCGGCCCGGTCCAGCAGCAGGATGCGCTCACGCTCATTGCGGGTGAGGCTGGCGGCGCGCTCGAACTCGCGGCGGGCCTCTGCAAGGCGCCCCAGTTTCACCAGGAAATCACCGCGGACGCTGGGAAGCAGATGGTAGTTCCGCAGTGTCGGATCGTCGGCAATCGCATCGAGAATGGCGAGGCCGTTGGCGGGACCGAAGGCCATGGTGTGGGCCACGGCGCGGTTGAGTTCGATCACCGGACTTGGCGTCGCGTCGGCCAGGGTGTCGTAAAGCGAGGCGATGCGGCTCCAGTCGGTCTGGTCGGCGCGTCGGGCACGGGCATGGCAGGCGGCGATCGAGGCTTGCAGCACGTAGGGGCCGGTGCCGCCGAGGGCCTCCGCCCGTTCGAGGCCGACGAGGCCTCGGCGGATCAGCATCTGGTCCCACAGCGCGCGGTTCTGTTCGAGCAGCAGCACCGGCTCGCCGTTCGGGCCGCTGCGGGCACGCAGGCGCGAGGCCTGGATTTCCATCAGCGCTACAAGGCCGTGCACTTCCGGTTCGTCGGGTGTGAGGCCGGCAAGGATGCGGCCGAGGCGCATCGCCTCCTCACAGAGCTGCGGTCGGGTCCAGTCGTCGCCGGCCGTGGCGGAGTAGCCTTCGTTGAAGATCAGGTAGAGCACCTCGAGGACCGAGGCGACCCGTTCGGCGCGGTCGCTGCCGCGTGGCACCTCGAAGGGCAGGCCGGCTTCGGCGAGGCTTTTCTTGGCGCGGACGATGCGTTGGGCGATGGTTGGTTCCGCCGCAAGGAAGGCGCGGGCGATCTCGTCGGTGGTGAGGCCACCCAGCAGCCGCAGCGTCAGGGCGACGCGCCCCTCGGGCGACAGCACGGGGTGGCACGAGGTGAAGATCAGCTTCAGCAGGTCGTCGCCCACATCGTCGTCGAGCGGCGTGTCGAGATCGGGCGGGGTCTCCTCCTCCTCGCGGATGTCGTAGCCGAGCTCGTCGAGCTTGCGGGCGGCCATCTTGTTGCGGCGGAAATAGTCGATGGCGCGGCGCTTAGCGGTCTGCATCAGCCATGCACCGGGGTTGCGCGGTACGCCGCTCTCCGGCCAGTGGTTGAGGGCGACGATCAGCGAATCCTGCGCCAGCTCCTCGGCTAGGCCGACGTCGCGCACGATTCGCGTCAGGCCGGCGATCAGCCTGGCCTGCTCGATGCGGAATACCGCCTCGATGGCGCGGTTTGTCTCTCTCTCGGTCATCGCGGCAGATCAGACCAAATCCGGTCCGCCGCGGCAAGGTGCTCATCCTGCGCCAAGCGGGCGGCGCGCCGCGTCGTTGCTCGCCATGGCTTCGGTATAGGCCTCGCCGAAGTCCTCCTCGGTGAAGAGCTGGCGGATCTCGATCTCGACGTTGCCGTGGCCGTCGAGCTTGGGCCACGTCTTGACCCATTCGATAGCTGCCTCACGTGAGGGAACCTCGATCAGGGTGTAGCCGGCGATCAGTTCTTTGGCCTCGGCGAACGGTCCGTCGATGACAGTGGGCTTGCCGTTGCTGAACTTCACCTTGGCGCCACGGGAGCTCGGCATCAGGCCGGAACCGGCGATCACGATGCCGGCCTTGGCCGCGTCCTCGTGGAATTGCGTCATGTCGGCGATCAGGTCGGCGCCGGGCATAACGCCCGCCTCGGTTTCGGCGTCCGCCTTGCGGATGACCATGAAGCGCATATCTCGATCCTTCTGGGCAGGTTAGTTCGTGATGGGTTGCTGGGTGGCGTCGCGCCAGGCCTGTTCCTTGGCAACCGCCTCCTTGGGCACGACCTCGGCAAAGTCAGCCGCCTCGAAGATCCGGCGGAGTTCGATCGTTTCGCCATCGTCGAAGGGGATGCGCTTCACCCACTCGAGGGCTTCGTCCTGCGACTTGGCGCTGATGATCCAGAAGCCGGCGACGAGTTCCTTGGCTTCACCGAAGGGGCCATCGCGGACGACCAGGTTGCCGGCTTCGGAGGTCACGCGTGCGCCTTTGCTCGATGGATGGAGTCCCTCGGCTGCGAGCAGCACGCCGGCGTTGATCAGGTCCTCGTTGAACTTGCCCATGGCCTCGAAGACTTCCGGTGCGGGCATGACGCCGGCCTCGGATTCGGGGCTGCCTTTGACGATGATCATGAAGCGCATTTCGATCTCCTTGTTCCGTTGCAGGCACCGCGCCAGCGGCGCGACCTCTTCCTGCCTCAATGACACAACGAGCGAGGGGGCGTGGAATCGACACAGCCCGATACGATTCTTCAGATTCTCTTCGGGACGGATCCGCAGACGGTCAATAGACCGTCGTAAGAACCTCGATTTCCTTGGCTGCCCCCGGCTGCACCTGGAACTCGCGATTGTAGACCTGTTCGCCGCGCTTGGCGAAGACCAGGTAGTCTCCCTCTCCGAGCACCGTGGAGGGGAAGGCGCCGATATTGGAGAACACCGTCTGGCCGTCGGCCGTCTTCACCGTCCAGTCGATATCGGCAATGGCCTCGCCGCCGGCTTCGCTGACGAGCTTGAACGAGACCTGGGCGGCGCGGTGGTAGAGCGTGGCGTCGGTCAACTGGCCGGGCTCCACCCGCAGGTCGGCGCGCACGACCGCGTTCACGTCGCCGAAGTAGGAGACGATGTGGTAGGTGCCGGCATTGAGGGTAACGATGTCGTTTGGGCTGAGGTTCTGCGCCACCAGCGTGCGGTCTGCTTCGCTGCTGCCGGTGGTGTAGATGTCAAAGCGGAGCAGGTTGATCGGGATGGCGACGTCGCCGGTTACCGCTGCGTTGAGCCGCATCGCGCCGGCATCCAGCACGAGTTGCTTCGAGTTCTGACCCTCGGCCACGGTCAGCGTGTCGGTGGTCTGGGCTCGGCCATAAGCGACGTGCACCACGTAGCTGCCCGGCGGCAATTCGAGATGCGCAGTGGCGTCGTCGGATTTCTTCGCCAGCACCAGGTCGCCCGCCGCGTCGGTGCGAGTTTCGAAGACACGCCAGGTCACGCCATCGGGCAGGGTGCTGCCGTCGTCGGTGATCTTGGCCATCAGCGTGACCGGCTGCGGCGTGGTGTTGATGGCAGCGACGGCAGCGGTCGCTGCTGCTGCGGGGCTGGCTTCGGGCGCGGCCGCGTCGGCGGCGTCGGGACTGGGCGTATCAGCAGGAGCTGGCGTATCGGCGAGTTGTTCGACCGCCTGCGGCATGCGGTCGGCGCGGCGGGGCAGCGGGACCGGCGGGTCCTCGGCGATGGCCAGCATGGGCGCGAGCATCGCTGCGATCCCGAGAATGCCGATCCAATACCTGAGTTTCACCCTAACGACCCCGCAGTCGCGCGCCTCTGGCGCATCGCTTCAAAATGCCTCGCGTGCCTACGCTTGGATTGGGGAAAAGCTGTGTCATAAGGACCAGACGCTCGCAAGGACCAGACCATGCCCATCAACGCCGCAGTGCGCGACTATCTAAAGACCCGCCGTTCGGTCGGCATCGGTTTCCTGAAAGACCCCGGCCCAACGGCAGAGGAACTGCAGGAAATCCTGACCATCGGGACGCGCGTGCCTGACCATGGCAAGTTCGTGCCGTGGCGGCTGATTCTCATCGAAGGCGAGGATCGCGTGCGGGCCGGCGAGCGGCTGGCCGAGATCGCCAAGCGCAAGCGCCCGGAACTGGACGAGGCTGGTCTCGATCTCGAGCGGCGGCAGTTCCTGCCGGCCCCGTTGACCATCGGCGTGCTGCTGTCGCCCAAGCCCAACCCGAAGGCGCCGGAGATGGAGCAGTTGCTGTCGGCCGGCAATGTTTGCTTCAACCTCTCACATGCGGCGTTCGCCATGGGCTTTGCCGCGAGCTGGACCAACCGCTGGTACGGGTTCGATACGGAAGCCCAGAGCATGCTCGGCGCCCGCGGCGGGGAGCGGTTCGTGGGCTTCGTCCATATCGGCACGCCGACGGCGGTGATCGAGGATCGCGATCGGCCGAACCTCGAAGATGTCGTGAGTAAGTGGCAGGGCTAACCATTCGTTAACCAGTCAGAGGTGATTGGTTAATCGAATGTTAGCAACGGACCCTTCGAGTCGATGGGCGTGAAGCCGATATCGGTGCCGCAGCCGCTCGCCTATGCCATGGATACGGCAGGGGCGAAGAGCGATGTCGACTTCGATTACCTGCTGCGCACCGCCATCCGGGAAAGCAGCCTCGATCCCGAAGCCAAGGCGCCGACATCGAGCGCTACCGGGTTGTTCCAGTTCCTCGACAGCACCTGGCTGCAGGTCATGAAGCAGGAAGGCCCGCGGCTCGGCTACGGACAGTACGCAGACGCCATCAAGGTCGACTCGGACGGGGATTATTACATTGCCGACAAGGCGCTCCGGCAGGAAGTTCTGAAGCTGCGCGAAGACCCGCAGATCGCCTCGGACATGGCCGCCGCCTTCACCCGCAGCAATGGGGCGTATCTGTTCGAGAAGTTCGGCCGCATGCCGAGCCCGGGCGAGCTCTACATCGCGCATTTCCTCGGGGAGCAGGGTGCAGAGAAGCTGTTCAACGCCGGCCTCAAGGATCCGGACCAGATTGCCGCCAAGCTGTTTCCGAAGCAGGCCAAGGCCAACCGGTCGATCTTCTACGAAGGCGGCGAGGCGCGGACGATACGACAGGTGTACCGGGCGCTGGTGGCAAAGCACGACGGCGCGGCCGACCCTCGCTTCCAGGCCCAGCAACTGGCGGTCGATCCGGCGGCAGCGGGGAAATGGGACGCGGCCCCAATCCCGTCGCGCTTCTCGACCGATGACATGTCGTTCACCTCGCTGTTCTCCAACGAGGGTGAAGTACAGGGCCGGACGCTGATGAGCCCGGTCAGCGAGGCCCAGGGCAGTGCGCTGTTCACCCAGATGTATGGCCAGGACGGTACCCTGCCAAAGCCCCCGAAGTTATGGTGAACCGTTCCTTAAGCCTTCCTCGATAGCGTCTTTCTCGGCGCCTACCGGAGAGCTTGATGGTCGCGTACCAGGATTTCGTCACGCTGAGCCAATCGCGTGACAGTGAGGAGCGGGGGCAGGCGGCCCACCTCGCGGCCATGGCCTATCTCAACCATTTCGGCCCGGCTGATGAGCATGCGGCGCTCTATGCCGCGCTGATCGGCTTCCTCGACGATCCGTCGGTGCGCGTGCGCGGCGCGCTGGCCTATGGGTTGCTGCATGCCGTGGAGGCGCCGCGGCCGATTCTCCTGGCGCTGCTGCAGGATAGTCCGGTGATCGCCCGTGCCGTGGTGCAGTATTCGCCGGCACTGGTGGATGCCGACCTGATGGCGCTGATCCGGGGCGCCGACGAAGCCATGCTGCTGGCGACTGCAACGCGCGAGCGGATCAGCCAACGCGTTGCCGAGGCGCTCGTTGCCAAGGGTGGGAGGCTGCTGCTGACCAAGCTGCTCGACCGGCCGGATGTGCCATTCTCGGCGGTGATGCTGCGGCAGGTGGCGGATCGCGATGGCGCCGAGGACGCCGAGTTGCGTGGGCTGCTGCTGGCGCGGGACGACCTGCCGGCCGATGCGCGGCTGGTGCTGGTGCAGGCGGTTGCCGCCGCGCTTCGCGGCGCGCGGGTCATCAGTGGCGCGGTTGCTCCACATCGGCTCGACCGGTTGCTCCGGGACGCGACAGACACCGCACTGACGGCGATCGGCGAACGGGAAGCGGCGGCGGGCAGGGCGCCTTACGCGGCGGAACTGGTGGAATCGGAGAGTGTGTCCACGCGCGTCATGCTGCACGCCATCGTCCAGGGCCACGTGCTGTTCTTCGCCGACTGCGTCGCGCAACTGGCGGAAACGC
The DNA here is from genome assembly GCF_056403495.1 of Devosia sp. P2_G7. NCBI lineage: Bacteria > Pseudomonadati > Pseudomonadota > Alphaproteobacteria > Hyphomicrobiales > Devosiaceae > Devosia > Devosia sp. P2_G7. The sequence continues at coordinate 91,288 of NZ_JBFUFI010000004.1, read as the reverse complement.
CGCGCGAGAAGGTGTTCACCCTGCTCGAGCATGGCAGCCGGGCGGCGCTGAACGCGCTGTTCTCGCGCTGCGGTCTCAGCGAGGCCGTACGCAACATGCTGGCGCGGCTGATCTTCCACGCCCGCGCGGCGAACCTCGCGGACGACTTGGCGGCGCGGCACTTCGTCGTGACAGCGCTGACCGAGGAACTGATCGTCGAGCATGATGGTGTGATCCCGCCGGACCTCGAGGAGGCCTTCGCCTATCTCAGCGAGCAGAACGTCATGCTCGCCCGGCGAGCTGCGCGTGGCGTGATGTCAGCCTTCGCCGGGATGACCCAGGCTGAGATGGCGCTACCGCAGGTCTCGGTGGAAGAGCGGCTGGCGCTGCCGGCGGCCTAGTAGCGGAACTGCTCGCTCAGCACGCGTTCGTCGAGCCCGGTGCCCGGATCGAACAGCAGCGTCACCTTCTGGCTGCGGTTCTCCCGCACCGTCACCTCGATGACGCGCTGGAATTCGACATTGTCGGCAACTGCACTCACCGGCCGCTTTTCGGCCTCCCGCGTGCGGAACGTCACCACGGCCCGGTTGTTGAGGATGGCGCCGCGCCAGCGGCGCGGACGGAACGGCGAGATCGGCGTCAGGGCCAGCAAAGGCGAGTCGATCGGCAGGATCGGACCGTGGGCCGAGAGGTTATAAGCGGTCGAGCCGGCCGGCGTGGCAAGCAGCACCCCGTCACAGATCAGTTCCTCGAGCCGTGGCTGGCCGTCGACGAGGATTTCGACCTTCACCGCCTGATAGGTCATACGGAAGAGCGACACCTCGTTGAGGGCAAGGGCCTTGTGCTCGGACCCGTCCGCGAGGCGAGCGTTCATTTCGAGCGGGTAGATGTGCGTTGGACGTGCCGCCGCCAGCCGGGCGGCCAGGTCGTTGGACGAGAATTCGTTCATCAGGAAGCCGACGGAGCCGAAGTTCATGCCGTAAACCGGCACGTTCTTGCCCATCTTGCGATGCAGCGTCTGCAGCATCAGCCCGTCGCCACCGAGCGCCACGACATGGGTGGCTTTGTCGAAGCCGCAGTCGCCGTAGCGCTCGCGCAGCAGGTCCGCGGCGCGGTCGGCCTCCGGCGTGCCGCTCGATACGAAGCTTACTCCTTCGATGCGTTCAGTCACTGCCGGCCCCTCGCTACCAAGCCCGCTGCCTAGCATGCACAGGTGACGCGGGGAAGAACGGGTTGATTGGGCCCTTCGTCTCAACTACATGAGCGGCAAGGAATTTGAGGACAGAAATGCGCGCCGAAATCACCAAGGTCATCGCCGAAATCGAGCAGGTCGTAAGCCTGCTGAGGAGGCATCTTTGACTGGGACACAGCTGAAGCACGTCTCGACGATCTGACGGCTCGCACCGAGCATCCCGACTTCTGGGCCGACCCCGACAAGGCGCGGCCGATCATGCAGCAGCGTGATGAGCTCGATGTGCAGGTGAAGGCGGTGAAGGCGTTCGAGGCCTCGGTCCGCGACAATTCCGAACTCATCGAGATGGGTGAGGCGGAGAACGACGCCGGCATCATCAAGGAAGCTGAAGAGGCGCTGCAGGAGACGCTGAAAGATGCGCGCTCGGCCCAGGTCGAGACGCTGCTCTCTGGTGAAGCCGATTCGAACGACTGCTACCTCGAAATCCACTCCGGTGCCGGCGGCACCGAGAGCCAGGACTGGGCCAACATCCTGTTGCGCATGTACACGCGCTGGGCGGAGCGGCGGAAGTTCAAGGTCGAGACGATGGAAATCCACGATGGCGAAGAAGCCGGGATCAAGTCGGCGACGATCAAGGTCACCGGCCATAACGCCTATGGCTGGCTGAAGACCGAGAGCGGGGTGCACCGTCTCGTCCGCATCTCGCCCTACGACAGCGCGGCGCGGCGCCACACCAGTTTCTCGAGCGCGTGGGTCTATCCGGTGGTGGACGACACCATCAACATCGAGATCAACGAAAGCGACCTCAAGGTCGACACCTATCGTTCGTCCGGTGCCGGCGGCCAGCACGTGAACACGACCGACTCGGCGATCCGCATCACCCACGTCCCGTCGGGCATCATCGTTGCCTGCCAGCAGGAACGCAGCCAGCACAAGAACCGTGCGACGGCCATGGCCATGCTGAAGGCACGCCTCTACGAGGCAGAGTTGCAGAAGCGCGAGGAAGCGGCGAACGCGGAATCGGCCGCCAAGACCGATGTGGGCTGGGGTCACCAGATCCGCAGCTACGTGCTGCAGCCCTACCAGATGGTCAAGGACCTCAGGACCGGCCACGAGACCTCGAACACCTCGGCGGTGCTCGATGGAGACCTCGACGACTTCATGGAAGCGTCGCTGGCGGCCCGCGTGAGCGGCTACGCCGACAAGGTCGCCGACGTCGACTAATGAGATTGGCCGGCGACTTGCGTCACCGGCCAATCAACCGTCAGGACCCGAATATCGAAATGAGCGCCCAGGGCCACCTTGGCGCATGGGTAATGTGTTACCGGTTACGTGTAACGCGCGCATGATGTATTTGAACTAGTGTGCATATTCTGCGTTTCGAACCGTGGCGCGGCTGCAGCTTGCAGCTCATTTCGGAGGTTCGCGGTGGAGGACGACCTAGTCGACAGGATCTACGAAGCCGGGGCCATCCCTGACTTGTGGCCAAGCGTGCTCGAGGAATTGGGTAAGGTTGGCAAGGTCAGCGGGACGCTATTGTTCGCCGTGCGCGGCGAGTCGGCGCATTGGACCGCCTCGCCAAGTCTACACGACATGTCGAAGGGCTATTTCGAGGCCGGTTATCCGGGCCGCGACGATCGCACTGCCCGGTTGTTGGCCTACGACCATTCCGGCTTCGTCACCGATCTCGACGTGTTCACGCGGGAGGATTGGGAGGCCGATCCGATCCGGCAGGAGTTCTTTGTGCCACGCGGCTACGGCTGGGGAGTGGCAACCGGCATCAAGGTGCCGACCGGCGACCTGCTGATCTTTCACGGCGAGCGGCGTCTCGAGGACGGGCCGGTGGAGCGCGACGTCGTGGCGCGGCTCGATTTGCTGCGGCCGCATCTGGCGCGAGCCGCGCTGATGTCGGCGCGTATTGCGTTCGAACGCGCGCAGGGAGCGGTGTCGGCGTTGGAGATGGTGGGCGTCCCCGCTGCAGTGCTGGGGCCGCGAGGGGCAGCAATCGCCACCAACAAGCTCCTGGATGCCCTGAGCCCCGATGTCGTGCAATCGCGGCCGACGCGGTTAGGGCTCGCCAATCCGCGGGCTGACCAGATGCTGATCGACGCGCTGGAAGCGGCCGAGCTGGGATTGCACACCGGGCCTTCAAGGTCGATCGCCGTGCCGGCCAGCGAGGGCCGCGCGGCAATGGTGGCGCATATACTGCCGATACGGGCTTCGGCGCGCGAAGTGTTCACGGGGGCAGCCGCGGTACTGCTGATGACCCCGGTGACGCTCAGGGAGTTGCCCGATCTTGCGGTGATCCAGGGGTTGTTCGATCTGACGCCGGCCGAGGCGAGGATTGCTCGCGCGCTTGGTGGCGGGATGACCATAGGCCAGATCGCCGCCACCACCGGCGCGAGCGCAGCAACCGTGCGCAATCAGGTGCAGGCAGTGTTCGGCAAGACCGGGATGCATCGGCAGGCCGAACTCGTCGGCCTGCTGCAGGGACTGTCGCCGACCGCTGGCGAGGCGCCTCCACCGTCGCCTAGCGCGGTGTCTCCACTGTCGCAATCGCCGCCGCGTAAGTGATGCCGCCGCCGAAGGCGACGAGCCCGAGCCGGTCGCCCGGCTTGGTGGTCGGCAGCGCATCCATCAGCGCGAGCGGGATGGTCGACGAGCTGGTGTTGCCGAGATTGCGGATGATCGAGTGCGCAGGACGGCCCGAGCGGCGGGCAATGGCGTCGATTATGCGCTGGTTGGCCTGGTGCGGCACCATCAGATCGATATCGTCCATGGTGATGCCTTCGGCCGCGCAGGCAGAGGTCAGCGTCGCTGTCATGGCGCGGACAGCATCGGCGAATACTTCGCGGCCGTTCATCTTGATGTAGCCCTCACCGGCGCGCGGCACGCTCAGCAGTTCTCCCGATTCCGGGGCGCCGGCGATGGTCGGCTGGGCGAAGGTGAAGAGCGTCGGCTGATCATGGCCCGGCCCCTGCACCAGCGAAGCGGTTGCGGCATCGGCGAACAGCACAGCGGTGTTGAAGTCGTTCTGGTCGAGCAGCGGCGACAACACCTCGGACGTGACCACGAGCACCCGTGCATCCGGGTTGTTGGTCACGTAGTCGCGGGCATTGGCGAGCGCGTAGAGGTAGCCCGAGCAGGCGGCGTTGATGTCGTAAGCCGGCAAGCTGGCGCGGCCGGCGGTGCTGACGGCGTCGGCGACCCGGCAGGCGAGCGACGGGGTGATCACATCCGGCGTGCCGGTGGCAGCGATCACCAGGTCGATGTCGCCGATCTCGAGTTGCTGTTCATCGAGCAGCTTCTGCGTCGCTGAGACGGCGAGCGAGAATACTGTCTCGCCGGGCTGCACCCAGCGGCGGCTCTCGATGCCGGTGAGCTTGACGATGTCGCCGGCGTCGCGCGTCTGCCAGTTGCCCTTGAGGTCCGAGTTCTGCACTTTTCGGGCGCCGGTGATGCCGGCAATGCCGGCGACGCCAACCGGAATATCGGCGCGGCCGACGATCGCCGGAGCAGGCTGCGCAGCGGCGCGGCGCTTCAGGATCGCCTTGTCGATGCGTTCGGCGGTGACGGTGGTCTGCTGCCGCGCCACGGAGGCGTCGGCCTCGACGAACATCAGCGGCGCGCCGACCGGGACCTTCTGCTTGAGCTCGACCGGGATCGACAAGACCTTACCGGTGACCGTGGCCTGCACGTCGACTGCTGCCTTCGTCGCCTCGACTACGGCGACGAGATCGCCGGTCTTGATCATGTCGCCCGGCTTCACCAGCAGCTCGACGATCTCCACCTCGTCGTCCGCCGGTCCGGAGCCGATGGCGGCGATGGCAGCAGGGCCCGCATCCGCCTTGGGCGCTTCCCATTCGAGATCGAATTCAAGGAGCGCTGCCGCGGCTTCCATGATCCGCCGGTAGGAGGGCAGGGTGTCGATCTGCCGCTCGAACTGGAACGGCACGTGGATATCATCGCGAGTGACGCGTTTGGCGCTCACCGGCACGCCGGCGTGCTCCATCACCGTCGCCATCACCTCGGCACCGAAGCCGGCGGTGTGGTTGTCCTCGTGAACGACGAGGAGGCGCTTGGTGCGGCGGACGGAACGCAGCACGGCGTCCTGGTCCCAGGGCGAGATCGAGCGCAGATCAATGATGTCGAGTTCTGCGCCTGCGCCAGACAAGGTCTCGGCGGCCAGCAGCGACTGGGTCAGTGGGTTGCCCCAGGTGACCAGCGTCAGGTCGTTCCCCTGTCGCACCGCGCGGGCGCGGCCAGGAGTGACGAAGTGCTTGGTGGTGTCGTCTGAAGTGCGGCGATCCGACAGGTTCAGCCCGCTCTTGGGGTAGAGGAACACCGTCGGCCGCTTGCTCTGGAAGGCGGCGTTGAGCAGGCCCGCGGCATCGCCGGCGCTCGATGGCATCACCACGTCGATGCCGGGCACGTGGGCGAGGATCGATTCGAGCGTCTGGGCGTGGAACGGGCCGAGCCCGGCCTTGTAGCCGCCGCAGCTCACCATCAGGATCACCGGCGCCTGCCAGGTCCCATCGGTGCGCCAGTACATCGAGCCGAGCTCGGAGATGATCTGGTTGAAGCCGAGCGGCAGGAAATCGGCGAACTGGATGAAAGCAACAGGCCGCTGGCCGGTCAGTGCGCGGCCGATCGAGGTGCCGATGATGGTCGATTCGGACAGCGGCGCGTTGCGAACGCGGCCGGGAAAGGCGGTCGAGAGGCCTTTCGTGACGCCGAATACGTCGCCTTTGGGATCCTCGATGTCCTGGCCGAGCAGGTGCACTTCACGGTTGGCGGCGAGCTGATCGCGCAGCACGCGGTTCAGTGCCTCGCGCATGGTGAGGTTCGGCGCCTTGGGGTCGCCCCGATACTCCTTGGTGTGCGCGAAATCTGCCGGGTAGGGCGCCTTGGCCTCTCCAGCGGTCTGCGGCACCGCTTCGCCGCGTGCCTCGAGGACTGCCGCCGCGACTTCACCGATCAGCGTGGTCTCGAGCTGCACCAGCGCGGTGTCGCCCATCTGCGACTCGCGCAGCGATTGGCGAATGGCCTCGAGCGGATCGCGGCTCTTGCCGGACTTCAGGTCGTCGGCGGCACGATAGAGTGCCTGGTCGTCGGCATTGGTGTGATCCGACAGCCGCTCCAGTTCCATCAGCAGCAGCGTCGGGCCGCGCGTGGCGCGGGTATGAGTTACGGCGGACTCGAACGCGGCGCGGGTGGCCGCCAGATCGACGCCGTCGACGCGGCGGATCGGCAGGCCGAAGAAGCTTTCCGCCGGACCGTTGGGCAGGTCGAAGAAGGTCTGGCCGGGGGTCTTGGTAGAGATGGCCCAGTTGTTGTTCTGGATGACGAAGACCACCGGCGCCGCGGTGCGCACGGCTTCGCCAACCGCCTCGAGGAACTCGCCTTGCTGGGTGGTGCCGTCGCCGACGCAGCAGATCACGACCGGCGAATCGGGATGGAACTTCACCGCCTGGGCGTTACCCACGGCGTGCAGCGCGTTATTGCCGACCGGGCCGACCATCGAGGCGACGTTCAGCTCACGCGCCGAATAATGGGCGCTCATCTGGCGGCCGGCGGAGTGGGACGGGCCAGTTGCCAACAGGCTGCGGAAGAATTCGACCAGCGGCAGGCCACGCGCCAGAAGTAGCGCCTTGTCGCGATAGTGGAGGTGGAGCCAATCCTGCTGGCCGAGATAGTCGGCGATCAGCGCGGTCGACTCGTGCCCGGCGCCGGAGACGTGAAAATGCGCAAGACCCTGCTTGACCAGGTCCTGTTCCACGCGGTCGATCTCTCGGGCGAGAAACATCGCCCGGTGCAGCCGCAGCATCGTTGGAATGTCTGAGGTCATCAGCATTGTGTCGGGAACCTAGACCCGCTCCCGGCGAAAAACCAGAGCAACTAGCTGGTCTTGGGCGAATGCATGGCTGATTTGCTTAAGTCGTTGCGGAGTTGCAATCGGCTAGGCGCCGAGGAACCTCGCGAGCCGCTTACCAACGGCGAGATACTTGCCGGGGTCCACTGCGACATCCTTGCGGCGCACTTCAAAGTGCAGATGCGGTCCGGTGGAGCGGCCGGTGGACCCGACCTTGGCGATCGGCGTGCCGGTGTTGACCACCTGTCCCTCCTTGACGAGGAAGGCACTGAGGTGGCCGTAGCGGGTAACAAGCCCGGTGGTGTGGGTGATCTCGACCAGGTTGCCGTAACCGGACTTCTCGCCGACGAAGGTCACCTTGCCATAGCCGGCGCTGAGGACCGTGGTGCCGCGGGGCGCCGGGAAATCCAGGCCGGCATGAAAGGCGCGGCCGCCGGTGAAGGGGTCCTTGCGGTTGCCGAAGGTCGAGCTGATGCGGTTCAGCGACCCCATCGGCTTATGGATCGGCGCGAGGTCGATGGCGCTGCGGGCGGCCTTGAAGCGAGCCAGCGCCAGGTAGACATCGTTGGCGTCATCGACGATGCCGGCGGCGTCGGGGCCATCCACTGGCGGCTGGTAGGGGCCTCCGACGGCGTCGGCGAGCCCCTCGGGCATGCTCGGCTTGATGCCGAGGCCGCTGAGCTCATCGAGGATGGTGTCGGTCGATTCGGTGGCGGATTCGGAGAGAGCCGCCAGCGCCATGCGGCTATCATCCATCATAGTGGTCATCGAGGCGCTGACCTCGGCAAGATTTCCGGCAGGCGTGGCGGTGGGGACGAGGGCGGCTGCAACAGGCGGTGAGTCATCGTCGTCGACGGGCGTCGCCGCGGCGGTCTCGATACCGAGCTCGGCGGCCTTCTCGGCAAGTTGCTTCACCAGCTGATGCTGCTCGAGCAGCACTTCCTGCTGCTGGGTCAGTTCCTGCAGCTGCAGGTTGATATCGCCAGCCTGGGCAAACTGGCGCGAATGCAGCCGGTCGACCTCGACGCGCAACTGGGCAATGCGATCCTCGTAGGCGGAAACGACCACGTCGCTCTGGCCGCTCAGGAGGGCAGAGATATCCGGAGCCATCAGAAAGCCGACGAGGGTGAGAATGTTGGTCGCCAAGAGGGCGGTGAAGCCGGCGTAGAAATAGATTGGCCGGATACCGGGCCCGTGGTCGCGCCGTGCCTTCTGGGGCGGTGCGCCAAACACCTTGGTAACCGGCTGTACGCCGTTCGATTTCGCACGCACCGCCGCAACTCCGGGACGCCACTCAACTGGTCCCGATCATGAACTGTTAGGGTTAACAAACGCGAAAAGGCGGCTTACGCGCCGGCGCTACGCCTTGGCGCGCCGGGGTTTGGGAGCAGGTATTCCGGTGCGCTCCACCAGCGCCCGAGTCGCTGCGAGCACCTTTTCGGCATGGCCCTTGATGCGGGTGGCGTGGAAGACTTCGGCGACGTTGCCATCGGGGCCAACCAGCACGGTGATGCGCTTCACCCCCATATACTCGACACCCCACAGCTTCTTCAGCTGCCAGATGCCATAGGCTTCGATCGCCTTACGCTCGGGGTCGGCGGCGAGGATCACGCCCAGATTAAACTTGTCTCGGAACGAGCAGTGTTTTTCGACGCTGTCGGGAGAAATGCCGACGACGATCGCACCGAGACGCTTGAATTCGGGCATCTGGTCGGTGAACTCGATGTTCTCGAGCGTGCAACCTTCGGTGTCGTCCTGCGGATAGAAGTAAAGCACCACGGGGTGCCCGAGATGATCGGACAGGCGGAACTTCTCGTAGCTGTCGGTGACGAGCTCGAAGTCGGGGGCAGGGCTGCCGGGGCTGGGTACGGTCATGTAATCCGGTTCGATAGACAGTGGAGCGCCGGAAAAGCGGCGCATCCAAGGGGTGTTAGTGCCATATTGCAGCCGGTATCATCAGGCAGTGAACCGCTGCTCGCTTTGATTCTAGAATAGGGCGGCAAAGCGAGCGGCCTCAAGTCGGAAAGCAGTGAAACCTACTCCAGCCCCTGGCTCCCAGCTCCGAAAGCGCTCGGCATGGCGCATCCTGGGTAGGATCGCGGCGGCGACAGTCGCTGCGCCTGTAATCCTGCTCGTCGCCATGTACGCCGTGCTGCTCATCACGCCGATTCCGCTTCCTTTCGTCAGTTCGCAGGTCCGCAACCTGGTGATCGGCTCGATGCCGGCCGGCAGCCAACTCGAACTTGGCGACATGGCGCTGGCGCTCGAGGGGTTCGTCTGGCCGGTCATCCAGTTCAAGCCAGTGACTTTTACCGACGTGAAGACGGGCGGCACGGTCAGCATGGACGCGCTGGAGGTGGGCTTCTCGCCGATACGCGCCCTGGTCGGGCAGCCCGGCGCGACGGTGACGATCGTTGGGCCGCATTTGCAGGTGAACCAGGATCTGTTCGGGCCGCGGCTGGCGAAGTTCGAATATGTCGACGAGCCGGATGGTGGCCGCACGGTGCGGATCATCGAGGGGCAGGACCAGTTCCCCGAGGTGAATCTCTCGACCGGCGGCGTCGACGTAAAGGGCCAGGTTCCCGAGGCCAGCCTCGGCATCCGCTCGGATAATGACTGGCTGGTCTACAACCTCGAGGCCGCCGCCAAGGGCATCGCCGGCATCGTGCAGCAGGCCAAGCTCGGCAACTTCTCGCGGCTGGTGGTGCGCAACGGCGCACTCGACATGAACGATGCGCTCTATGGCGTGCTGCGGCACTTCACCGAGATCAACATCGACATCGCGCCCAACGCGGACGGCAAATCGGCCTCCGGCAATTTCTCCGCCGGCATTGGCGGCTCGGTGATGAACGGCATCCTCGAGTGGGTGGAGACGGGCGACGGCGGAGCGCGGCTCAAGGCCTCGATCACCAACCTCGATCCGGGCGCCTTCGCCCCGTTCGTCGGCGAGCAGGAGACGGCGATCTCCGTGGTGGGCACGGCGTCGGTTTCCATCGATGTCGGCTTTACTGACGTGCAGAAGATCACCGATGGGCTGTTCCATGTCGATCTGACCGGCATGGACGTGCGAGTGAACAACCAGTTCTTCCCCATCGCGACCTCGATCGCGGAAGTCGTCTGGGACCCGGCCATCGGGCAGTTCACCATGGGTGAGATGCAGGTGAGCGTGGCTGGCAGCACCGGCTATGTCAGTGGGGTGTTCAAGCTGGGCCTCGACCCGCTTTACGGTCCGATCGTCGGCATGAAAGTGGCCGCGCGCGATGTCTCCATCTCGAACGAGCTGGGCGCGCCAGAAGCGCCGTTCACCGAGGTCAACTTCCAGGGCTGGTCGGCGCCGCTCTATGGCGCCACCGGCATCGATCAGTTCGAGGCCAAGAAGGCCGATGGCAGCCAGCTCGTTTCCACCGGCCGCATCGACGTGGTGCGGCGCGGCACTGGTTTCGAGATGAACATCGCCGGCGATGGGCTGTCGGCAGACGACCTCAAGCGGCTGTGGCCCGCCTTCCTTGCGACCGAGTCGCGCGACTGGTTCGTCAAGAACGTGGTTGGTGGCCGGATCAAGAAATCGACGATGCGCTACGACTTTCCGATCGGTTCGCTCGGCGAGCCCGGGGAGAACAAGCCGATGCCGAAGAATGCGATGTCGATCGACATCGTCGGTACCGGTGTGCAGATCAAGGCGCTCGACACGATGGATCCGATCACCATCGAAGGCGAGATGAAGCTGAGCCTGAAGGACACCGACATCCAGATTTCCGGCGACGGAGCGACGATCCCGACGCCCAAGGGAAACATCTCGATTGCCAATGCCGGCTTCATCATCGGATCGAACAGCGACACCGAAGCCGTTTACGAGATCTCGGGCGACCTGTCGGGCGGCATTCCGGCGCTTATCGCCTGGACCAAGGAGAACCAGCCGGACGCACTGAAAAAGGTGGCGCTGCCGTTCGATCTCGACATTCTGAACGGCCAGGTCTCGCTGGGGCTGGTGGCAACCTTCGTCACCGACAAGAAGACCAACCAGCCGAGGACGATGGACTATGTCATCAACGGCACGCTGCAGGACCTCGAGACGTCTTCGCCGATCCAGGGGCACACGATCGGCAAGGGGCAGCTGCAGTTCCGCTTGACCCAGGCCGGCTTCAACGTGGGCGGTACCACCGAGCTCGACGGGGTCCCCGCCGAGGTCTCGGCCATGGGAACACTCGATCCCAAGAAGCCGGACGTGGTGCTGACCGCGAAAGTGGATTCCGACGCGTTCAAGAAGTTTGGCGTCGATGCTTCGGCCTTCGTCGACGGGCCGCTGACCGTGTCGGTGAAGCCGCTCACCGACGGAACCATCCAGTTGGCCGCGGACCTCAGCGCCGCCAGCCTCAACATCAAGGACCTCGGCATCAGCAAGAAGGCCGGCGTCAAGGGAGCGGCGCAGGCGCAGATCAAGATGGCGGGCGACGCCGTCACCATCAACGACCTCGGCCTCGGCTTCGGCGACGTGAAGCTCGAGGGCAGCCTCGACTTCGATCTCAAGAACGGGCTGCAATCAGCTGAGTTCACGTCGTTCGCGCTCAGTCCGGGCGACCAGGCGCAGGTGTCGCTGACGCCGATCCGCAACGGCTACCAGGTGCGCCTGCGCGGCGACCAGCTCGACCTGAAGCCAATGCTGCAACGCTTCTTCAGCCTCACTGGCGACTCGACGGGCGGCCCGCAGGCGACGGCGGTCAATCAGACCATCGCGGTCGATGTGGAGTTGAAACGCGCGCTCGGGTTCTACAAGACCACGGCGTTCAACGTCGATCTTGACCTGGTGCTGCGCGGGGCGGACCTGCAAAGGGTGAACCTGCAGGCTAATCTCGGCGGCGATCGCAGCGTCTCGGTTACCACCAACCCGACGCCCGACGGCAAGGTCATGTCAGTGGCGTTCAACGACCTCGGAACGCTCCTGCGGCTGATGAACGTCTACCCCAATATCGAGGGAGGCGTTGGCAGCCTGGTGGTTGAGACCATCAAGGATCAGAAGATCGACCAGGGGCAGTTCGCGCTGCGCAACTTTGCCTTCGTCAACGAGGGGAACGTGGCGCAGATCCTCGGCAACCACACCGAGTCCAAGCAGATGATTGCGCGCTCCAACAAGCTCGAGTTCAAGAGCGCGGAGGCAGAGTTCGTGCGCCGCAGCGACCGGGTGGAAATTCGCGATGCTGTGCTGGCCGGCGCTACCGTCGGGGGCACGGCGCGTGGCTTCATCTATACCGACAAGCGCCAGTATGACCTCACGGGCACCTATGTGCCGCTGTTCGGTCTCAACAACGCGTTCTCCAAGCTACTTGGGCCGCTGGCCGGCCGCGATGGCGAGGGATTGTTCGGGGTGACGTTCGCCATCCGCGGGCCGCTCGACAAGCCGGACTTCAAGATCAACCCCATGTCGGCGCTGGTGCCGGGCGCGTTCCGGCGGATGTTCGAATACCGCGCGAAGGAAATTCCGCGCGTCGAGTGACCGGCGGGGTAGGTTGATTTCAATCAAAGTATAGGTTGGCGGAACGGCCTAGGATCTCCACATGATCATGCGGAGGTACATGAAATGTATGCACATATTCTCGTTGCAACGGATGGTTCGGAGCTGGCTTCACGGGCTCTCGACCATGCGCTCGGTCTCGCCAAGGCGCTCGGCTCGGCGGTGTCGATCGTCACGGTGACCGAACCGACGGCGGTACTTGGCGGGGGCTACGCTTCCGTCGCCGGAACCGCGTTCGATCCGATTCCTGAATTGATCGAGGCTCAGGAGGCAGCCGCCAAGGATCTCCTGGCGAAGGCCGAAACGGCGGCCTCCGCTGCGGGGGTCGTCGCGAAGACGGTCTACGTCAACGACAGTTTCCCGGCTGACGGCATCATCAACACCGCCAACTCGGTTGGTGCCGACTTGATCGTCATGGGCTCGCACGGCCGCCGCGGGCTTGGCCGGCTGCTGCTCGGCAGCCAGACCAATAACGTGCTGGCGCACACCACCATCCCGGTGCTGGTGACGCGCTGAAGCCGGTCAGATCGGCTTCAGCAGGGCGTGCTTCTTCTTGCCGACGGAAAGCTTGATCACGCCTTCAGGCAGCAAGGCGGCCGTACCCAGAGTGGCACGGTCGTCGGTTGCCGGCTCGTCGTTGACGCGCACGGCGCCGGACTGAATGTGTCGGCGCGCCTCGCCGTTAGACGCGGCAAGGCCGGCGGTCACGAGCGCCGCAAGCAGGCCGATGCCGGCGTTGAGGTCGGACTTCGTAACCTCGGCCGTGGGCAGTGACAGGTCGAGCGACCCCGCCTCGAAGGTGGCCGAAGCGGTCGAAGCCGACTGCTCCGCGGCCTCGCGGCCGTGCACGATCGCGGTGACTTCCGTCGCCAGCACCTTCTTCGCCTCGTTCAACTCAGACCCGCCCAGTGCCGCAAGCTTCTCGATCTCGTCGAGCGGCAGGCGGGTGAAGATTTTCAGCCATTTGCCAACGTCGGCGTCCTCGGTGTTCCTGAAGTACTGCCAGAAATCGTACGGGCTGAAGAGGTCGCCGTTGAGCCAGACGGCACCGGACGCCGACTTGCCCATTTTCTCGCCCGACGCCTTGGTGAGCAGCGGGGTGGTGAGCGCATAGAGCTGCGGGCCGCCCATCTTGTGGCTGAGGTCAACGCCGTTGATGATGTTGCCCCACTGGTCGGAGCCGCCCATCTGCAGCACGGCGCCATATTCCTTGCTGAGCACGGTGAAGTCGTAGCCCTGCATGATCATGTAGTTGAACTCGAGGAACGTGAGCGACTGCTCACGTTCGAGCCGCGTCTTCACACTGTCGAAGGACAGCATGCGGTTGACCGAGAAATAGCGGCCGATCTCGCGCAGGAACTCCACGTAGTTGAGCTTCAGCAGCCAGTCGGCATTGTTGACCATGATCGCATCCGTCGGGCCATCGCCGTAGCGCAGGATGCGGCTGTAGACCTTCTTGATGCTCTCGATGTTGGAGTTGATCTTTTCGACCGTCAGCACCTGACGCTCGGCCTCCCGGCCAGTCGGATCACCGACCATCGACGTGCCGCCGCCCATCAGGCTGATGGGGCGGTGGCCGGTTTCCTGCAGCCAATAGAGCAGGGTTACCGTGATCAGGTTGCCGATGTGGATCGAGGTCGCCGTGGCGTCGTAGCCAACGTAGCCGGTTATGGTCTCCTTGGCCGCAAGGGCATCGAGCCCTTCCGGATCTGAGATCTGGTGGATGAAGCCTCGCTGATCGAGGACGTTCAGGAAGTCGGACTTGAACTTGGCGGCCATTGGCTTGCCTTTTGTAATCGACCGGCTCGTCATGAGGGTGCGCGCACCCTCATGAGGACCTCATCCCGAGCCTTCCGAAGGAGGAGGTCCGGGGCGTATGGCTAGCGCCCCTTGCCCGCCGCGATTTCCGCGCGGCGCCGGTCAAGATAGTCGGCGCAGCGTTCGGTCAGTTCGTCGATCTTGCCTTCGTAGAAGTGGTTGGCACCCTCCACCTGCTGCTGCTCGATGGTGATGCCCTTCTGCGTCTTCAGCTTGTCGACCAGCTTCTGCACCGATTGCGGCGGCGCGACGCGGTCCTTGTCGCCATGGATGATCAGGCCCGAGGACGGGCAGGGGGCGAGGAACGAGAAGTCGTAGAGGTTTTCCGGCGGGCTCACCGAGATGAAGCCTTCAACCTCGGGGCGGCGCATCAGCAGCTGCATGCCGATCCACGCGCCGAACGAGAAACCGGCGATCCAGCAGCCGCGCGACTCACGGTTGAGGCTCTGCAGCCAATCGAGCGCCGCCGCGGCATCGCTGAGTTCGCCGATGCCGTGATCGAACAGGCCCTGCGAGCGGCCGACGCCGCGCGAGTTGAAGCGCAGCACCGAGAAACCGCGCTGCGCGAACATGTAGAACAGGTTGTAGACGATCTGATTGTTCATCGTGCCGCCGAACTGTGGATGCGGATGCAGAACGATGGCGATCGGGGCGTTGGGGTCCTTGCCCTGCTGGTAGCGGCCTTCGAGGCGGCCCTCAGGTCCGTTGAAGATGACTTCTGGCATAACGTCGTTTCCTTGGGCCCCGCCGGACACTAAGGCGCATAGCTGATGCTCGCGCCCGGGCCGGTCTCTCGGCTTGACGAATGGTGCGCCGCTCCCTAAAACATGGGTCGAAAAGTCCAGTTTCGAATAATTCTAAACTGGGTTTTCGCAGGCGGCAGTTGGTGTTCCAACCGCTTCCGGTTGCTAGTGAGCGCTCCTTGTAGAGAAAGTGAGCGCCCGATTTCAAGAATTGTTTCGGGCTCCTGCGAGCGCCTCGGCGTCGCAGCCTGCATTCGGAACAGATCAGGCGAGCCTTGGGTTCATGACGCGACAGTCGATCTATCTCGATCACAATGCGTCGGCGCCGCTTCTGCCGGAGGCGCGTGCCGCCCATATTGGTGCGCTGGACCTCGTCGGCAACCCCTCATCCGTGCATGCCCAGGGCAGGGCGCTCCGCGCCGTCATCGACAAGGCTCGCGCACAGGTGGCGCGGCTGGCCGGGGCCGAGCGTGACCAGGTGGTGTTCACCGGATCAGCCACGGAGGCCATCACCCAGGCGATCGTCGGCGGCGCCAAGGCGTTCAATGTCGATGCCCTCGTAGTGTCGGAAGGCGAGCACGCGGCGGTCCTGAAGGCAGCTGAGGCGACTGGGCTGCCGGTGAAGAAGATCGGCCTCGATGCCGATGGAGTGATCAAGGTCGACGAGATCGCGGCGGCTTTGGCTGCGGCGGACCTCGTCGGGATGCGCGTGCTGGTCGCAGTGCACCTCGTCAACAACGAGACCGGCGTGATCCAGCCGGTCGATCGTATCGAGGTGCTGGTGGGCCCGAGCCCGCATTATCTTTTTGTCGATGCGGTGCAGGGGTTTGGCAAGATGGGGCTCGAATTCAGCTCCCGCGCACCCGATATGATGGCAGTGAGCGGCCACAAGATCGGCGCTTCGGCTGGGATCGGCGCGTTGCTGATGAAGGGTCACGCCGACCAGGTCCGGTTGATCCCGGGCGGCGGCCAGGAAAGCGGACGTCGGGGCGGCACAGAGTCGGCCGCGGCGATCGCAGGTTTCGGCGCAGCGGCTGAAGTGTTCGCCGAACGCTTCTATGCAGCGAACGTGAGCGAGTTGGTGCGGACCGCTGAGGATGGGATGCGACTGATTGCGCCCGACCTCGTTGTCTTCGGTGAGAAGGCTGACCGGATCGGCAACGTGACGAATTTCGCGGTGCCGGGGCTGAAGAATGCGGTGGCGATGATGGGGCTCGACCTCCTGGGTCTTGCCGTCTCTTCGGGTTCCGCCTGCTCCTCCGGGAAGGTCGGCCCGAGCCATGTGCTGGCTGCGATGGGCGTGCCGGCCGAGTTGAGTGAGTGCGCAATGCGGGTGAGTTTCGGCTGGTCCTCCACGATCGAGGACGTCGAGGCTTATCTCAGAGGTTTTGGCGAAGTGGTTGGGCGTCACAAGTCCCGCCGCGTCGCAGCATAGGAAGAAGACAATGGCCCGTTACGATATCCCGACTTTGAAGGAAGAGATCGAGGGAGACACCGTCGAGAAGGTGCTCGCGCTCGATGTCGACAAGTACAAGTACGGGTTCGAAACTGACATCGAAGTCGACAAGGCGCCCAAGGGCCTCAACGAGGACACCATCCGCTTCATCTCCGCCAAGAAGGGCGAGCCGGAGTGGATGCTGGAGTGGCGGCTCGACGCCTACAAGCGTTGGCTGACCATGGACGAGCCGACCTGGGCCAAGGTGCACTACCCCAAGATCGACTTCCAGGACATGTACTACTACGCGGCGCCCAAGAGCTCGAACCGGCCCAAGAGCCTCGACGAGATCGATCCGGCGCTGCTCGAGATGTACGAGAAGCTCGGCGTGCCGCTGAAGGAGCGTGAGCTTCTCGCGGGCATCGAGCAGCCGAAGGTTGCCGTGGATGCCGTGATCGACTCCGTTTCGGTCGGCACGACGTTCCGCGCCGAGCTTGAGAAGATGGGCATCATCTTTTGCTCGATCTCGGAGGCGATCCGCGAGTACCCGGACCTGGTGAAGCAGTACCTGGGCTCCGTCGTGCCGGTGTCCGACAATTACTACGCGACGCTGAACTCCGCCGTCTTCACCGACGGCTCGTTCTGCTACATCCCCAAGGGCGTCCGCTGCCCGATGGAGCTCTCGACCTATTTCCGCATCAACGAAGCCAAGACCGGCCAGTTCGAGCGCACCCTGCTGATCGCCGACGAGGGCGCTTACGTTTCGTACCTCGAAGGGTGCACGGCACCGGCCCGCAACGAACACCAGCTGCATGCGGCGGTGGTCGAGCTCGTCGCGCTCGCCGACGCCGAGATCAAGTACTCGACGGTGCAGAACTGGTTCCCTGGCGACAAGAACGGCAAGGGCGGCGTCTACAACTTCGTCACCAAGCGCGGCGATTGCCGCGGCGATCGCTCGAAGATCAGCTGGACGCAGGTTGAAACCGGCTCGGCGATCACCTGGAAGTACCCGAGCTGCATCCTGCGCGGCGACAACTCGTCGGGCGAGTTCTACTCGATCGCCATTTCGAACGGCTATCAGCAGGTCGATAGCGGCACCAAGATGCTGCATTTGGGCAAGAACACCACGAGCCGGATCATCTCCAAGGGCATCGCGGCGGGTTTTTCGGACAACACCTATCGCGGCCAGGTCTCTGCTCACGCCAAGGCCAAGGGCGCGCGCAACTTCACCCAGTGCGACAGCTTGCTGATCGGCGACAAGTGCGGCGCGCACACCGTGCCGTACATCGAAAGCCGCAACGCAACGGCGGTGTTCGAGCACGAAGCGACGACGTCGAAGATCTCGGACGATCAGATGTTCTACTGCCAGCAGCGCGGCCTCTCGGAAGAGGAAGCTGTGGCGCTGATCGTCAACGGGTTCGTCCGCGACGTGCTGCAGCACCTGCCGATGGAGTTCATGGTCGAGACGCAGAAGCTGATCTCGATCTCGCTCGAGGGCAGCGTCGGCTGATGGCCAAGTACTGGTTCGCGCGCCGGTTTCCGGTCACCGAGGTCAACGCCAATCGGATGGGTCCGGTCAGCCGTGAGGGCTGGCTGGTGGTCTGGTCGTTCGTGGGCTCAATGGTGCTGGGCGCCATCGGGCTGGTCGTCGCCTCGTTCGCGTTCCGGCAGCCGATGATCGGCTTCATCATCCTGATCGTGCTGTCGTCGATCGGCATGACAGCGTTCCTGACGCTCGCCTATCAGAAGGGCGACAAGAACCACACCGTGGACGACTACAAGTCGGGCAGGGTGCGCCAGAGACCCAGCCAAGACATGGGGCGCCAGTCGTGAGCAGGCCGATCGTGAACATTGCCGATCTCGACCTCAATCACGAGGTGAAGGGTTCTCTCTACGAGGCGTCCGACGCCCGGATCGGGCCGATGATCGGGGTCCGTGACCTCGGGATCAGCTATACCGAGGTGCCGGCTGGCAAGTCGGCCTGCCCGTTCCACAACCATCACGTCGAGGATGAGATGTTCATCATCCTCGAAGGCGAGGGCACGTATCGGTTCGGTCCGGATAGCTATCCGATCAAGGCTGGCGATGTGCTCGGCGCCCCGGCCGGCGGGCACGAGACGGCGCACCAGATCATCAATACGGGCTCGGGCCCGCTCCGCTATTACGGCATCTCGACGATGTCGATCGCAGACGTCTGCGAATACCCTGACTCGGGCAAGTTCGGCGTGTTCAGCCGCTCCACCCGCAACCCCTACGACAAGTCCACCGTCCGCCACCTCGATCGTCTGGGCAATGGCCTCGACTATTGGGACGGCGAACCCGGCGCAGAAGGCACAGAGAAATGACCACCCCCATGCTCGAAATCCGCGACCTCACCGTCCGCATCGAGGAACGCGAGATCCTCAAAGGCGTGAATCTCGTCGTCCCCAAGGGCGAAGTGCACGCGATCATGGGGCGCAACGGCTCGGGCAAGTCGACGCTCAGCTATGTGCTGGCGGGCAAGGAGGACTATGAGGTCACCGGCGGCGAAGTGCTGCTCGACGGCGTCAACATCCTCGAGATGGAGCCGTCGGACCGTGCCACGGCCGGACTGTTCCTTGCCTTCCAGTACCCGATCGAAATCCCGGGCGTCGCGACCATGACGTTCCTCAAGGCGGCGCTGAATGCCAAGCGCAAGGCCAATGGCGAAGGCGAGCTCTCCACTCCCGACTTCATGCGGGCGGTGAAGGAAGCCGGCGCATCGCTGCACATCGACAGCGACATGCTGAAGCGCGCCCTCAATGTCGGGTTCTCCGGTGGCGAGAAGAAGCGCGCCGAGATCCTGCAGATGGCGCTGCTGAAGCCCAAGATGTGCATTCTCGACGAGACCGATTCCGGCCTCGACATCGACGCGCTGAAGGTGGTGTCCGAGGGCGTCAACGCGCTCCGCTCGCCGGACCGCTCGATGCTGGTGATCACCCACTACCAGCGGTTGCTGAATCACATCGTGCCGGATGTCGTGCATGTGTTCTCAGACGGCAAGGTGGTGGAGAGCGGTGGCAAGGAGTTGGCGCTGGAACTCGAGGCCAAGGGCTATGCCGGCTTCGACGATGCGGCGGCGTAAGGGAAATGACCATGCATGTCCCTGTCCGGCTCGGGCCGGCTGAACTGAAGCTCATCGACCAGCTCACGGCCGCCGGTGCGGTCGCGGAGGCCGAGCGCCTGACTGGTGCCGGTCTGCCAACACGGCGGGTCGAGGCCTATCATTATACCGACCTGAAGCAGTTGCTGCGCTCGGTTCCCGAACTGGCGGGTGCTGCCACCGAGGCGAGTGCTCCGGCGCTGCGCGTCGCCGGTGCCTATCAGCTGATGATCGCCAATGGTGTGGTGCAGGAGACCGGCACGGCGCCGGCCGGCGTCATCGTCGGCAAGGCGGCGGGTGGCGTACTCGACACCCGTGACGATGTGGTTACGCGTCTCAACATGGCGCTGACGAAGGAGTGCCTGACGCTCGATCTCGACGGTTCCGTCGATCCGGTGATCCAGATCGACCGTCGCACCGAAGGCGCGGCCGGTCACTCGACCAGCGCCGCGAAGATCTTCGTTTCCGATGGCGGCAGCGCAGTGATCCTCGAGACCTATTCGGGCAGCGATGAAGCCCACCTTGGCAACCACGCCACTTACCTGGCGGTCGGCAAGAACGCCAAGGTGACCCACATCACGGTGAACCTCGCGGCCAAGACCGCGACGCACTTTGCCTCGAACGAGTATCACCTCGCCGAGGGCGCGCAGTTGCGCACCCTGATCATCAACGCCGGCGGCGCGCTGAGCCGTACCCAGCTGTTCCCGCGCTACGAAGGCGCCGGAGCGCACGCCGATGTCACCGGGCTCAACCTCGTCAGCGACGGGCAGCACAGCGACATCACCATGGATGCACTACACGCCGTCCCGCACACGTCGTCCAAGCCGCTGTTCAAGTCGATCGCCCGTGGGCGGTCGAAGGCGGTGGTGCAGGGCCGGCTGGTTGTGGCGCGCGATGCGCAGAAGACCGATGCCAAGCTGATGAGCCAGGGGCTGATGCTCTCGGACGAAGCCGAGATCCTCACCAAACCCGAGCTCGAGATCTATGCCGACGACGTGGTCTGCGGCCACGGCTCGACCTGTGGCCGGCTCGACGACGAGTCGCTGTTCTACCTGGTGAGCCGCGGCATCGCGAAGGCCGACGCCGAGACCATGCTGGTTCGGGCTTTCCTCGCCGAACTGATCGACCCGATCGAGGACGAGGCGTTGAACGAGGCGCTGACGGCCGTGATCGAGGACTGGCTGGCAAGAGGCTAGTGGTTTGCACATGAGCTTCGATCTCGCCAAGATCCGCGCCGATTTCCCGATCCTCGAAGAGAAGATCCACGGGAACCGGCTGGTCTATCTCGACAGCGGCGCGTCGGCGCAGAAGCCGAACCAGGTGCTCGACCGGATGGATTGGGCACATAGGCACGCCTATGCCAACGTCCACCGCGGCCTCCACACGCTCGCCAACCGGGCCACGGAGGCCTACGAGGGCGGACGCGAAGCAGTGCGGCGGTTCGTCAATGCCAAGCGGCCGGAGGAGATCATCTTCACCCGCTCGGCCACCGAGGCGATCAACCTCGTCGCGGCGTCCTTCCTCGGTCCGCGGATCGGCGAGGGCGACGAGATCGTGCTCTCGATCATGGAGCACCACTCCAACGTCGTGCCGTGGCATTTCCATCGCGAGCGCAAGGGCGCGGTGCTGAAGTGGGTGGACGTGCGCGACGACGGCAGCTTCGATCTTGATGCGTTCGAGGCGGCCCTGTCGCCGAAGACGCGGATGGTGGCGATCACGCATATGTCGAACGTGCTGGGCACGGTGACGCCGATCAAGCAGATCATCGAGATTGCCCATGCGCGGAAGATCCCGGTGCTGATCGACGGCAGCCAGGGTGCGGTGCACCTCAAGGTGGACGTGCAGGACCTGGGCGCCGATTTCTATGTGTTCACCGGCCACAAGCTCTACGGCCCGACCGGTATCGGCGTGCTGTACGGGCGCTATGACCTGCTCGCCGACATGCAGCCCTACCAGGGCGGTGGCGAGATGATCGACGTGGTGACCCGCGACACCGTCACTTACAACGAGCCGCCGCACCGCTTCGAGGCCGGCACGCCGCCGATCGTGCAAGCGATCGGGCTCGGCGCCGCCATCGACTATGTCGAGGGGATCGGCCGTGAGGCGGCGCAGGAGCACGAAGCGGAACTTACCGGTTACGCGATGGAACGTCTGCAGCGGATCAATTCGCTGCGCCTGATCGGCACTGCGCCGGGCAAAGGCGGTATCTTCTCGTTCGAGGTCAAAGGCGCCCACGCGCACGACGTCTCGACGATTCTCGACCGTTACGGCATCGCGGTGCGCGCCGGCACGCACTGCGCCATGCCGCTGCTGCAAAGGTTTGGGGTCACCTCTACCTGCCGGGCCTCCTTCGGCCTATATACCGGCAAGGATGATATCGACGCTTTGGTCGAGGGCATCGAAAAGGCGCGAAGCTTTTTCGCGTAAGGGTTGGATATGTCTGACGAAGCGAACGAACTGGCTCCCGATACCGCTGCTCCCACCGTCGAGGTGGTAGCGGAGGAGCCGCTGCGAATCTCGCCGACTATCGCGGCGTCACTGCCCGCTGAGGACGTGGAGCGGATCACCAAGGACCTCATCGGGGTGCTGAAGACGGTCTACGACCCCGAAATCCCGGTCGACATCTACGAGCTGGGGCTGATCTACAAAGTCGACCTCGATGACGACCGCAACCTCACCATCGACATGACGCTGACCGCACCAGGCTGTCCAGTGGCCGGCGAAATGCCGGGGTGGGTGGAGAACGCGGCGCGCTCGGTCGAGGGCATCCAGGACGTCACCGTCAACATGGTCTACGATCCGCCATGGGACGCCTCGCGCATGAGCGAGGAAGCGCAGGTCGCACTGAACTGGTGGTAAAGTTCACGCGTTAGGTCTATATATCGTCTTGTTACGATGAAGGTCTGCAGCCGATGCCTTTGAAGATCATGAGCCTCACCGATGCTGCCGTCGAGCGCATCAACGAGATCATCGAGGACAGCGCCACGCCGGTGATGGGCGTGCGCGTCGGCATCAAGGATGCCGGCTGCGCCGGGCAGTCCTACACGCTTGCTTATGTCTCGGAGCCGGTGAAGGGCGACGACCATATCGAGGACAAGGGCGTCCACGTCTTCGTCGAGCCCAAGGCGACGCTGTTCCTGCTCGGCACCGTGATGGACTTCGAGGAAGACATCCTCAAGTCCGGCTTCACCTTCAAGAACCCGAACCAGACCGGCGAATGCGGCTGCGGCGAGAGCGTGCAGCTGAAGCCTGCGGATCTGAAGGCATTGGCCGAGGCTCGGCAGCACGCCTGATCCGGAGCGACCGGGCTTGGCACGCCACTAGCGTTGCGCTACATCCATCCCGCTTGCTTCAACCTCACCCCGGCAAAGGACCGGGCCATCCAGGATATCGATGTGTCCGGCGCAGCCGGAGTGAGTGCGGCCACGGCCGCCTGTTTGACGGAGTCCACCATTGACCGCCGCCGCTTCCTCAAAGCCCGAGGCTTTGACCATCATTCCGCCTGACCATCCGCTCGTCGGCCGCGTCACACCGCCGGGGTCGAAGTCGATCACCAATCGCGCGCTGCTGCTGGCGGCGCTCGCGAAGGGAACAAGCCGGTTGACCGGGGCGCTGAAGAGCAAGGATACGGCGCTGATGGCCAAGGCGCTTATCCAGATGGGCGTCAGTGTCGAGGAACCGGATGCGACCAGCTTCGTCGTCACCAGCGATGGCACGCTGAAGGCGCCGACCGAACCGCTAGTGCTGGGCAATGCCGGCACCGCCACGCGCTTCCTGACGGCTGCCGTATCGCTGGTCGAGGGCAGGGTGGTGGTGGACGGCGACGACGCCATGCGCAAGCGCCCGATCGAGCCGCTGCTGGTGGCGCTTCGCTCGCTCGGCATCGATGCGACCAGCGAAACCGGCTGCCCGCCGGTGGTGATCAACGGCACCGGTTCGTTCGGCAGCGGCCGCGTCGAGATCGATGGTGGCCTCTCCAGCCAGTACGTCTCGGCGCTGCTGATGGCGGCGCCATTCGGCGAAGGTCCGATCGAGGTGGCACTGACCGGCAAAGATCTCGATGCGCGGGGCTACGTGAACCTGACGCTCGCGGCGATGCGGACGTTCGGCGCCAGCGTCGAGCAGGTTAATGAGATGACGTGGAAGGTCCAGCCCACCGGCTACCAGGCAACGGACTTTCACATCGAACCCGATGCCTCGGCTGCAACCTACCTCTGGGCCGCCGAAGCGCTGACGGGCGGCAAGATCGACCTCGGCGTGCCGATGGACGCGTTCACCCAGCCCGACGCCGAGGCTGCGAAGCTGATCCGCATGTTCCCCCGCATGCCGGCGGTGATCGATGGCTCGCAGATGCAGGACGCCGTGCCCACCCTCGCCGTGCTCGCCGCGTTCAACGAGACACCGGTGCGCTTTATCGGCATCGCCAATCTCCGGGTCAAGGAATGCGATCGCATCTCGGCGCTCTCCACCGAGCTCAACCGGATTCGGCCAGGGCTGGCGCATGAAGAGGGCGATGACCTGGTGGTGTCGTCGGACCCGCGGCTGATCGAGCTGAAGCACCGTAACGCCCGCACCAGCATCGAGACCTATGAGGATCACCGCATCGCGATGAGCTTCGCGCTGGCGGCACTGAAGATCGGCGGGATCTCGATTCTCGACCCGGACTGCGTGGGAAAGACCTACCCGGGCTATTGGGACGCGCTGCGGTCGCTCGGGGTGGAGACGGCCTAGGCCGCGACGATATCGTCGTCCTTGAGGTCGTTCTCGCCCACCACCAGGTTACGGCCGCGGTGCTTGGCAGCGTAAAGGCAGCGGTCGGCGCGCTCGATCAGGCTCGAGGGCGTGTCTTCGGGCCGGTACAGCGCGACGCCGAACGACGCGGTGACCCGGCCGAGCTTCTCGTTGGTCGAGCGCTTCAGCAGTTCCTTGGCCTGGATTGCCTTGCGGATATTGTCGGCGAGGATCATCGCGCCTTCGAGATCGGTATCCGGCAGCACCGCGGCGAACTCCTCGCCGCCGTAACGGGCGGCGATGTCCTTGCCCTTGATGTTCGATTTGAGCGTCATGGCAACGAGGCGCAGCACCTGGTCGCCGGTCTGGTGGCCCCACGTATCGTTGAAGCGCTTGAAGTGGTCGATGTCGATCAGCATCAGGCACAGGTGGTCGCCGCTCTCCTGTGCCCGGCCGATTGCACGCAGCAGGCCATCGTCGAACGCCTTGCGATTATAGACTTTGGTCAGCGGGTCGAGCAGGGCCTCGCGGCGCACGTCGTCGAGGTCGCGCTGCAGTGCCTCGATGTCGTCGCGCGAGGCGGCGAGGTTCATCTCGAGCAGGTTGTTGGCGTCCTGCATGCGGCGGGTTTCCGCCAGCAGAGTGTTAGCCAGTTCGCGCAGCCGGACACCGTCGAGCTGGTCCGCCCCCAAATCGCCGCCGGCTACCTGCAGCGTTGCAGAGTAGGCGTTGGCGGTGGTCATGGCGGTATCGATCGCGTCATGGATGGCGACGATGCGGTGCGACATGCGCTCGGAGACGCTGGAGATGCGAGCGTCGGCGTCCTGCGCCTTGAGGAATTCGTTGTAGAGTCGCTCCGCGATGTCGGCGTTGGCGTGGCCATCGCGGAAAATGGCGTTGATGCGGGCGTTTAGCGCCGGGTTGATACCGGTCGCATAAGTATAGAGCAGCTCATAGAACTGCGGGTACGGTGGAATCGTCGCGCGCTTCAGCAGGTCGATCGCCGAATTCGCGTAACCGAGAGCGCGTCTGAATTCCTGCTCTGACACCGTTCCCCCAAGCACCGGTCGACGCCGGTAGTTCGGGCGCCATTGTCTGTCTTTCAGGATTAACGGCGCGTAAAAACACTTCGGCCGCTAGGTATTCTACGCAGATCGGCAGACGAAGTCTGTTGATCGAGCCTATTTCCGGAGCAGAAACGCCGGAATCGGTCCATCCGAACCGAACGGCGAATCGGCAACAATCCCCTCCACGTGATCGTTGCGCGGTGCGCGACCCGGTTTCTCGGCGCCGTTGCCGCGGTTGCGCTCGGCACGCGGAGCCTCGCTGCGGGGCGCGTCGTTGTGTGCCGGGCGGCGCGAGCGCTCTGTATGCTGGCCACGCGGCTCGCGGTTCTCCTGCGGCGCGGCTTCGGCCGGCACTGCCTCGTTCTCACGTGCACGGCCCCCGCGGCGGCCACGACCACTGCGTGGAGCACGCGGCTCGGTGCCTTCCTCGGCGGCCGGAGGCGCGGCGCGCTCGACCGGCGCTCCGCCCAGCTTCACCTCGGGAATGTCCTTGGCGATCAGCTTGGTGATGGCGTCGATGTACTTGCCGTCCGACGGAGTCGCCAGCGTGATTGCAACACCCGAGCGACCAGCGCGACCGGTTCGGCCGATGCGGTGCACGTAGTCTTCGGCATGGGTCGGCACGTCGAAGTTGAAGACGTGGCTCACCGCCGGGATATCGAGGCCGCGGGCCGCGACGTCGCTGGCGATCAGCAGCTTCAGCTTGTCAGTCTTGAAGCTGTCGAGCGTCTCCGTGCGGCTCTTCTGGTCCATGTCGCCGTGGAGGCCTCCGGCCGAGAAGCCGTGGCGCTCAAGCGAACGGGCGAGGGTCGCCACATCGCGCTTGCGATTGCAGAAGATGATCGCGTTCTTGAGGTTCTCTTCGTCGCGGATCAGCCGGCGCAGCGCGTCGCGCTTTTCCTCAGGCTTACCGGAGACGCGCACCAGGCGCTGCTCGATGGTCTCGGCGGTCGAGTTCTGCCGCGCCACTTCGATCTTGATCGGATCGCGCAGGAACCGGCTGGTGAGGCGCTGGATTTCGGGCGGCATGGTAGCCGAGAAGAAAAGCGTCTGCCGGCGTGGCGGCAGCAGGCCGCAGATGCGCTCGATGTCCGGGATAAAGCCCATGTCGAGCATGCGATCGGCTTCGTCGATGACGAGGATGTCGACGCCGGTGAGCAGGATCCTGCCGCGCTCGAACTGGTCGAGCATACGGCCAGGGGTGGCGATCAGCACGTCGGCGCCACGATCGAGCACCTTGTTCTGGTCTTCGAAGCTGACGCCGCCGATCAGCAACGCAACGTTGAGCTTGTGGTTCTTGCCGTACTTTTCGAAGTTCTCGTGCACCTGCGCCGCGAGTTCGCGCGTCGGTTCGAGGATCAACGTACGGGGCATGCGGGCACGGGCACGGCCGCTTTCCAGCAACGTCAGCATCGGCAGCACGAATGATGCGGTCTTGCCGGTGCCGGTCTGGGCGATGCCGATGATGTCCTTCTTCTGAAGAACATGCGGGATGGCCTGCGCCTGGATATCGGTGGGCTTGGTGTAACCGGAGGCGGCAACCGCATCCATCACCTTGGCGCTGAGGCCGAGCCCGGTAAAGTCATTTGCCAAATCAGTGGTCCGCTCAAGTAGGAAAGGCAGATCGACGGGCAGCTACTTGAGAAGGTGCGGGTCGACGAACTGTCGCAAAGAACAAGCCGGATAATCAGGCTTCGCCTTGCAGCAACCAATCCGGACTCCGCCCTGTCCGGGGCTGCGCGCGACGCGCCCGGAACATAGTGGAAACCCCTTGCGAGTCAACGGGATTTGCGCCCGCGTGATTAATCGCGGCGCCAATAGGTCGCGGGGGTTGCCGCGGTAACGGCTAGATGGGAACGAACTGGCTAGATGTCCAGGTCCGTCACGAACGCCGCGTTCTCCTGGATGAAGTCGAAGCGGGCTTCGGGGCGATTGCCCATCAGGCGGTCGACGGCGGCGCGCGTATCCTCGAGGTCCTGGCGGATGCGGACCTGCAACAGCGTGCGGCTGTTCTTGTCCATGGTCGTCTCGCGCAGGTGCACGTAGGGCATCTCGCCGAGGCCCTTGAAGCGGGTGATGTCCGGCTTCTTGCCCTTGAACTCGGTGGCCAGCAGCTGGTCGCGGTGCGCGTCGTTCATCGCGTAGGCGACCTTGGGGCCGGCGCTGATGCGGAACAGCGGCGGCATGGCGAGGTAGAGATGGCCGCCATCGATGAGCTTGGGCATCTCCTGGAAGAAGAACGTCATCAGCAGCGATGCGATGTGGGCGCCATCGACGTCGGCGTCGGTCATCAGGATGACCTTGTCGTAGCGCAGCTCGTCCTCGCGATAGCGCTCGCGGGTACCGCAGCCGAGCGCCTGGATCAGGTCGGCGATAGCCTGGCTGGCCTGTATCTTGTCGCGGGTGGCGCCGGCGACGTTGAGGATCTTGCCGCGCAACGGCAGGATCGCCTGGCTCTTGCGGTCGCGCGCCGACTTGGCGCTGCCGCCGGCCGAGTCGCCCTCAACAATGAAGATCTCGGCGCCCTGGGCGGCCGACTGCGTGCAGTCGGCCAGCTTGCCGGGCAGGCGGAGCTTGCGGGTTGCCGACTGGCGGTCGACTTCCTTTTCCTTCTTCCGCCGCAGCCGTTCCTCGGCACGCTCGATGGCCCAATCGAGCAGCTTGCTCGCCTGGTTGGGCGAGGCGGCGAGCCAGTGGTCGAATGGGTCGCGCAGGGCCGTATCTACGATGCGGGTGGCCTCGGGCGAACTCAGCTTGTCCTTGGTCTGGCCAACGAACTCGGGTTCGCGAACGAATACCGAGAGCATGGCCGAGCACTGCACCAGTACGTCCTCGGCGGTCAGCTGCGCGGCGCGCTTGTTGCCGCTGAGCTCGGCGTAGTTGCGCAAGCCGCGGAGCAGGGCGACGCGCAGGCCCTGCTCGTGCGTGCCACCATCGCCAGTCGGCACGGTGTTGCAGTAGGAGTTGACGAAGCCGTCGCCGAGGCACCAGGCCACCGCCCACTCGACCGCGCCGTGCGTGCCGGGCTTGCCGATGGTGCCCGAAAAGATGTCCTCGGCGATGCGCGGCTCGCCCTCGATGCGGTTGCCGAGGAAATCGCGCAAGCCGCCCGGGAAGTGGAAGGTGGCCTTGGCCGGCACATCCGAAGTGGCGAGGCTCTCGTCGCAGGTCCAGCGGATCTCGACGCCACCGAACAGGTAGGCCTTCGAGCGCGTCATCTTGAACAGGCGGGCAGCGGAGAACTTGTGCTCGCCGAAGATCTCCGGATCGGGGTGGAAGCGCTGCGTGGTGCCGCGCCGGTTCTGCACCTTGCCCACGGTCTCGACGCCGCCGAGCGGTTTGCCGCGCGAAAACGCGATGCGGTAGAGCATCTGGTCGCGCGCCACCTCGGTGACGAGGCTGTCGGACAGCGCATTCACCACGGAAACGCCAACGCCGTGCAGGCCGCCCGAGGTCTCGTAGGCCTTGCCGTCGAACTTGCCGCCGGCATGCAGCCGCGTCATGACGATCTCGAGGGTCGACACGCCCGGGAATTTCGGGTGGTTCTCGACCGGGATGCCGCGGCCGTTGTCGGTGACGGTCAGGAACCCGTCTTCGCCGAAGTGCACCTCGATGCGGCTAGCGTGACCCGCAATAGCCTCGTCCATCGAGTTGTCGATGACTTCGGCGAACAGGTGGTGCAGCGCGTTGGCGTCGGTGCCGCCGATATACATGCCGGGGCGGCGGCGTACCGGCTCCAGCCCTTCGAGCACTTCGATGTCGGCGGCGGAGTAGGAGGCGGCGTGGGCGACGCTGGGCGGCGGCGAGGCAGGGGCGGACGCTTTTGGCGGCGTGGGCGTGCTCGCGCGCTGCGGAGCAGGGGGCTCGTCCTCAGGGCCGAAAAGGTCTTCGATCGCCGCCATGAAATCTCCGTCCGAGGCGCGAATCAAGCGCCTCACAAGCTCTAGCATACTTGCCGCTTAGGGTGGGTTAAGCGGGAGGTAGGGCGCCCCGCGGCCCCTGTCAACCGGTCGTGAACGGCAAGTGAATGCACGGTTCCGCGAGCGTTCAACGGCGGGCGGCTAATCCACCGCTCGAGATTGCGGAGCGCCTTGCTGGGGCCGGTAGGCAGTGTCCGGGCAGGGCGTTCGGCAATCTCACAACGTTCGCGCCTGATATCACTCGGGATTCCGCCGCCGTGTTGCCTGCAACATGAACGGAGGATGAACGGGCGATACCGCATTGGTTAAGAATGCAACGTTTAGGGTCGTGGCACGCTAGTGGACCTGGCACCTGTAGCGACTCGCAAGGAGACTAAAAATGACAACGATGCTCAACACCGTGCTGAAGTCCGGACGTGCCGCGATCGTGGCTCTGACGCTGGGCGCCGCCACGGTCACGGCGCTGCCGGTCCAGGCTCAGTCGTTCAGCTTCAGCTTCGGCATCAATGGTGGAGGCTCCGACTTCGCATTCGGACTCCGCGATGGCCGGAAGTTCAAGCGTGAATGCCTGACCAACAATGAGATCCGTCGCGGCCTGCGCCGCAACGGTTTCGAAGACATCCGCTTCCTCGATCGCCGTGGCGTGCGGGTGAAGGTTTATGCCGAGTTTGGCCGCAGGGCCTTCATCCTGACCATCAACCGCTGCACCGGCCGCGTGATCGACATCGATCGGGTGCGCCGTGACCGAGGCTACGACCGCGAGGATCGCCCTGGCGTCGGGCTGCAGTTCAACTTTGGCGGCGGAAGCATGGGCTACTGAGCCACCTACCGGCGGGAGCCGGATCCTCCCTCGCGCTCCCGCCAGGTCCCGGCCCCACAAGGCCGGGATTTTTTTGTTTCGGGAGCCGCAAAGGAGAACGTTATGAAAGCCACCACGCTTATCCGCGCCGCCGTGCTCGGTCTGGCGCTCAGCGCTTCGGCACTCCCCGTGCAGGCGCAGAGCATGCAGTTCCAGTTCGGCTTCGGCACCGACGGTTTCGGCTTTCGCCGGCCGCTGCTCTGCCTGGAGCTGACCGACCGGCAGATCCGCAACGCCGTCCGCGACCAGGGCTACAGCAACATCTCGCTCAACGTCGCCAATAACCGCCGCATCCAGGTACGGGCGACCCGTGGCGGCTGGGTCTATCTGCTCAGGGTATCGACCTGCACGGGTGCTATCCTCGATCGCGAGCGGCTCCGCCGCAGCTGATCGAAATCTCAGTGAATCCAGAGCGTCCGGTACCGTACAATGGGCCGGACGCGTTGTTTTGGAGCACTCCGTTTAGACTTCGTTCGTTTCTTCGAAGCACTTTCTTAAGCGCTCACGACTATAAATTTCACATACGGTTTTCGTGTCTGGAGTAGCCGTATGCGCGCCCAAGCCAAGAGCGGTCTCGCGTACCTTGAGACCGGTTTTCGGGCGCCACGCGACAGCGGATGGCAGCAGGCCGGGTTTAATAGTTTTGCGTACCGGCTTGCCCATCTTGCGTTGCCTCGCCCGCTGATGCTCACCGCCATTGCCGCGCTCTTCTACCTGGCGTGAGCGGGAGCTGGCACTTGACCTTCAATCCTGCCTGATGCTCTAAACGCCTCGTCCGCAATGCAAACCAAGGAGGGTCGCGTGGGCTATCGTCATGACCAGCACCGCAGTCGCGGCCCTGTTTCGGCCCTGCAGCTTTAGTTGCAGGGCTGGCCGAAGGGGTCCGGACGTCTTCGTCGTCTCACCATTCTGGTCTGCCCAAGCCGGCTCCGCTTTTTGCGTGAGCCATTGACGGCACCGGCGCATACGCGCCCCGATATCCAGAAGAGACGAAAATGGGCTCGATCAGCCTCAAGAACCTCGCCATCACCGCCACCGATCCGCTGTTCCACGACCTGAGCCTCGTTGTCGCCGATGGCGATCGCGTCGGGCTCGTCGCCGGCAACGGTTTGGGCAAGACTTCGCTGCTGCGGGTCATCACCGGGCTGGCCGAGCCGACGACCGGCGAGGTCGTGCGTTCGCGTGGCCTGAGGATCGGCTACGTCGAGCAGGACGTGCCGGCCGAGCTGATGTCGTTGACGATGCGCGACGCCGTGCTGGGCGCCCTGCCGGAAGCGGATCGCGATTCCGATGCCTGGCGGGCCGATGTGGCGCTCGACGGGCTCGAGACGCCGTATGAGTTGCGCGACCGGTTGGTCTCGGCGCTCAGCGGCGGGTGGCAGCGGCTGATGCTGATCGCACGGGTGTGGGTGACTGATCCCGATGCGCTGTTGATGGACGAGCCCACCAACCATCTCGATCTGTCAAAGCTGTTCCGGCTCGAGACCTGGCTGAACCGCGAGGCGCGCAACCTGCCGCTGATAGTTGCGAGCCACGACCGGGATTTCCTCGACGCGGTGACCAACCGCACGCTGTTCCTGAGACCCGGAACCTCCCGCTACCTGCCGCTCGCCTACTCTGCGGCGCGCCGGGAGATCGAGCGCGAGGATGCGTCGCAAGAGGCGCAGAACGAGCGTGACCTGAAGGAGGCGGGCAAGCTCAGGAAGCAGGCGGCCAAGCTCAACAATATCGGCATCAACTCGGGCAGCGACCTGCTGGTGGTGAAAACCAAGCAGCTGCGCGAGCGGGCGGCGAAGATCGAGGAGGCGGTGCGTCCGGCGCATCGCGAGCGCTCGGGCGAGATCAAGCTCGCCAACCGGGGCACCCATGCCAAGCTCCTGGTAGCGATCGAGAACGTTACCGTGACGACGCCCGCGGGGCAGGGGCTGTTCAAGATCGACAAGCTCCACATCTTCCAGGGCGATCGCATCGTGCTGCTGGGCAAAAACGGCACCGGCAAGTCGCAACTGGTGAAGCTGATCCACCGCGCTATGACCGATCCGGAAGGCGTGCCGGGTATCCGAGTGACGCCGTCGCTGGTGCTCGGCTACACCGACCAGGACATGTCGCAACTGCCGGTGAAGGAGACGCCGGACAGCTTCATCTCGGTCACCTTCAAGCAACCGGACGCGCGCGTGCGAAGCCTCCTCGCCGCGACCGGTTTCGTCATCGAGAAGCAGACGCGGCCGATCGGCCAGCTGAGCTTCGGGCAGCGCGCCCGGCTCGGGCTGCTGGCCCTGCGGCTGACGGAGCCGAACTTCTACCTGATGGACGAGCCGACGAACCACGTCGATATCCCGGGTCGCGAGGCACTCGAAGGTGAGATCCTGGCGCACGAAGCGACCGCAGTATTGGTGTCTCACGATCGCAGCTTCGTCAGGAACGTCGGGACGAGATACCTGCAGATCGACGGCAAGCGACTCAAGGAAGTCGAGGGACCGGAGGCGTTCTTCGAGGCGATGATGCTGGAGGTGGATGAAAGGTAGTCGCCTGGTCGTAGTACAAATCACCTACGGCGGGGGCTGCTTAACTCCACCCGATGAGAGCTGGCTGTACTTTTCGGTGCGATGTCATTAGTTGCCCCGCCGAAATACTGTGCGTCCACGCAGCAGGTAAGGTCTGGTTCATAGCTGCACATGCAAGCTTGCGTACGACGACACGCGGGATTGTCCGGCTATGGCTCAGGCGAAGCAAGACGGGACCTTACGCAGCCCCAGCCCGGCCAGCCGCAAGGACGTGCGTTTCATCGGCGATGTGATGGGTAGCTACGTGCTCGCGAGCCGCGCGCAGACGCCTGGAGCGGTCAAGGTGTTCGCTTGCCGTTCACGCAGCATCTCGCCGCACGAAGCCGTCCTTAATGCTCCGGTCGCCGGTGCCCCCGGCGATGCACTGACCATGACCTTGCAAGGTCTCGGAATTCTCCATGGGCGGATCAGTCGCATCCTCGAGGGCGGATTTGCGGTGGCCTTCGATTGTACCGAGCAGGAACAGGTGACGCTCGGGGCGCGGATCGACTGGCTGAAGCGTCGGACGCTCAAGACGGTGAGCGACCGCCGGGGCCACAGGCGGGTGCTGCCGCGAGAGACCCGCGCCAGTCTGGTGCTGGGCGGTGGCAAGCGGTTCGAGTGCTTCATCATCGACATGTCGCAATCGGGCGTGGCGGTCTCGGCCGACGTGCTGCCGCCGGTGGGGTCCCTTGCCGGGGTTGGGGCCGTTCCCGGTCGCGTCGTCCGGCACATCGAGGCCGGCTTCGCCGTGCAGTTCGCCGAACTGCAGTCCATCAGCCAACTCGAGGGACTGCTCACCTTGACGACCAGCGATCATCGCCTCCTTGCCGGCGAGAAGCTCGCGCTGAAGAGTAGCGTCCGGCCGCCCTCGCGGCTCGTATGGTAACCGTATTCTTAGTGGAGCCCCTAGGGATTGCCGGTAGGAGGCAACGGGGCATTCAGGCTTTCACGCTAGCGTGATGATAACGATTACATCTAACGCCAGCCAGGAAGCTCGCAATGAGGCAGGATGCCTCCCCGCGGTCCAGCGATGTACGATTCATCGGCGCGCTGATGGGCCGCTATCTGCTCGCCAGCCGCAAGAATCGCACCCATCGCGTCCAGGTCTTCGCCTGCCGACTGCAGAGCATTTCGCCACAGTTGATGGTCGCGTCGGCCCCAGTACTTGGTGCTCCCGGCGAAGAGCTTTCTGCCAATTTCGAACCCTTCGGAACCGTCAGGGGCCGGGTTGCCCGGCTGATCGAAGGTGGATTCTCGATGGCGATTGAGGCTAACCCCGACGAGCGCGACCTGCTGGTCAAGCGCATCGGCTGGTACAAGAAGAAGGTGTTCCAGGGCGTGGCCGACAAGCGGGCACATCGGCGCCTGATGCCGCGCGACCCACGCTCGACAATCCTCTTCGGCGATGGCAGCCGCTTGCCCTGCCTGATCATCGACATGTCGCGCTCGGGCGCAGCGCTGTCAGCGGACGTACAGCCCGATCTCGGCACACCCCTGGCAGTGGGCCGGGTGGTGGCGCGTGTGGTGCGCTGGCTGGAGGTCGGCTTCGCCGTGCAGTTCCTCAGCGAGCAGGACCCCGAGGGCCTCGAGGAGCGCCTGCACCTGTCCGCCGGCGCCTAGCGCTCGGTCAGCGCCAGTTTGGCCCCCAGCGCCACAAAAGCGGCGGCGAAGCTGCGACGCATCCAGGTGAGGACGCGCGGGCGGGTGACGATGTGCTGGCGCACCGCGGCGGCGAACACGCCGTAGATGGCGAAGATCACGAAGGTGGCTGCCATGAACACCGCGCTCAATTCCAGCATCTGGGGCAGGGCGTCGGGCGAGTCCGTCCGAACGAACTGGGGCAGGAAGGCAAAAAAGAAGATCGACAGCTTCGGATTGAGGATGTTGATCAGGATGCCCGAGACCAACACCTGGCGCACTGATTTCGGCGCCGCCTCGGTGTTGACGCTGAGAGCGCCTTTCTCCCTGAGCGTCGCCCAGGCCATGTAGAGCAGGTAGGCGACGCCGAGGTATTTGACGATCTCGAAGGCCAGTGCGCTGGTGTGAAGCAGGGCGGCGAGCCCGGTGATCGCCGCGGCCATGTGCGGGATGATCCCGAGCGTGCACGCGAGTGCCGCGAGGATGCTGGCACGCGCGCCGCGCGTAAGGCCCGCAGCCAGCGTATACAGCACGCCGGTCCCCGGCGAGGCGACGATGACCAGCGTGGTGATGAGGAATTCGGGCGTCATGGCGAGCTCCGGACCGGCAAGGCTGGCGGCAGCATAGCCATGTCGGCGAAGAGCGCCAGAGGGTTGACGGGCCAGGTGATTTGGCATCCTGGCGTGTCGCTGCTAGGCTCCGTTCCATGAAGCGCATCGTGCAAAGCCGGCCGGTCGACTCGCCCTTCGTCGAGAGCATCAGCTCCGTACGTTTCGATACGACCGGGACGACGCTGATGCAGCCCGATGGCTGCTGGGATATCGCCATCATCAAGCGCGGCGATGAGACGATGGTGCTGCGCACCGGGCTCACTACCCAGCCGGTGGTCTACGAGCACGAGGCGGGCGACGAGCAACTGGTGATCTCGTTCAAGCCGCACAGCTTCATGCCGCTGATGCCCGGCGACGTGATGCGCGACGAAGGCGTGATGCTCGAGAAGTTCGGCAAGGGCGGCTTCTGGATCGGCACCGACGTGCGGGAGATCCCGACCTTCGAGAACGCCGATGTGTTCGTCGAACGGCTGGTGCGGGATGGCATCGTCGACAGCAACGAACTGGTCGCCTCGGTGGTCGAGGGCCAGCCCAAGGCGATGACCGAGCGCACGCTGCAGCGGCATTTCCTCCGCACCACCGGGCTGACCTACAAGCACTTCACACTGGTGCAGCGGGCGCAGAAGGCGGTGTCGATGCTGCAGATGGGGCGGCCGGCGGTGGACGTGGCTCTGGCGCTTGGTTTTTCCGATCAGGCGCACATGATCAATTCGCTGAAGGTGATCATGGGGCAGACCCCCAAGGAGATCATCCGCGCCACCCCGAGCGAGGTTGTCGGAAACTTCCAATAATCGCGGATGGGGGTTGGGTACGAAGGGGGTGTCTTCACCGCTAACCCCCAAACGGAGTACCCAAAATGGCCACCATCACCCCCTTCAAGATCGACGTTTCCGCCGCTCAGCTGCAGGATGTCCAGGACCGCCTCGCCCGCACCGTGCTGCCGAGCGAAGTCGACGGCAGCTGGGCCGCCGGCCCGACCAACGCCTATGTCCGCGGTGCCGTCGACCGGCTGCTCAACGGCTTCGACTGGCGCAAGGCCGAGGCCGGGATCAACAAGCTGCCGCAGTTCACCACCGAGATCGACGGGCAGAACGTCCACTTCATCCATGTGAAGTCGGCTGAGAAGAACGCCACGCCGCTGCTGCTGATCCACGGCTGGCCGGGTTCGGTGGTCGAGTTCCTCGACGTGATCGGGCCGCTGACCGATCCGGTTGCCCACGGTGGCAAGGCCGAGGACGCATTCGACGTTGTGGTGCCGTCGCTGCCCGGCTTCGGTTTCTCCGGCCCGACCCGCGAGGCCGGCTGGAACAACGTCCGCATCGGCAAGGCCTTCGTCGAGCTGATGGATCGGCTCGGCTACCAGCGCTTCGGCGTGCAGGGCGGCGACGCCGGTGCCATCATCGGGCCCGAGATCGGCCGGCTGGCGCCGGAGCGGGTGATCGGCGTGCATCTCAACGCAGCGACCATGGGCTTCATCCCGTTCGGCCCGGTTTCACCGGAAGAGATCGCGACCTTCACCGACAGCGAGAAGGTACGGCTGCAGCGGGTGCAACGCTTCATGGCCGAGCACTTCGGCTTCAACGTGATGCAGTCGAGCCGCCCGCAGTCGCTGGCCTACGGCATCTCGGACTCGCCGGCGGGGCTGCTGGCCTGGATCAGTGAGCTGTTCACCAGCTTCGGCGACCGGGTGGATGCGGTGCCGCTGGACAAGTTCCTCACCAACTTCATGATCTACTGGTTCACCGGCACCGCCGCCTCGTCGATCCGGCTGTACTACGAGAATGCGCATGATCCGGAGGCCTGGTCGCCCAAGGCGAATTCGGGTGTGCCGACCGGCGTCGCGGTGTTCGGCTACGATGAAGTGCCGATCCGTCGCTATGGCGAGGCCAGCAACACGATCGTCCGTTGGAACGAGTTCGACGTCGGCGGGCACTATGCGGTGCTGGAAGTGCCGGACGTTTGGGTAGGCGACGTGCGCGGGTTCTTCGGCGATATCCGCTGAGCGCCAGCCCTGGAGTCGAAAGGGGCCCAACTGGGCCCCTTTGCTCGTCTCGATCAGGTGGAAGGCTGGCGGCGGAAGATGCCGCGGATCGCCTTCCATGCAGGCGCGATGGCAAAACTGGCGACCGGGATGAGCAGCAGTCCCAGCAGCAGGCCGAAAACAAGGTCGGCGACGATGACGGCCAGTTCCGTCGCCAGCTCCGCAAACGCCGGCAGCAGCTCTGCCGCGCCATGGGCGATCCCCTCGATCAGATGGTCGAGCTGGTCGAGGCCGAAGCCGGCGAGGCCGTGGACGACGATGCCGCCGCCCACCCAGATCATCGCCGCGGTGCCGACGACGCTGAGGAACTGCATGATCCACGGCATGGCAACAAGAATGCCGCGGCCGAAGGCCCGGCCGCCGCGCGTCAGGCCCTTCCGGGCCAGGGCTAGGCCGATATCGTCGGCTTTGACAATCAGCGCCACCGCGCCATAGACCAGCAGCGTGATGCCGATGCCGACCACGGCGAGGACCAGCGCCTGCTCCCAGAACGGCATCTCCGGCAGCGCGGCCAGCGCAATGGTCATGATCTCGGCCGAGAGGATGAAATCGGTCTGGATGGCGCCCGCGACGCGCTCGTTCTCCAGCGATCTTGGCTCGTTCGCCGGCTGCTCCAGGTCGGCTTCGAGCGCGTGCGCCTCGTGCGGAAGTACCGCCTCGTAGACCTTCTCGGCGCCTTCGTAGCAGAGATAGGCGCCGCCGATCATCAGCAGCGGGGTGATGAGCCAGGGTGCGAAGAAGCTCAGCGCCAGCGCCGCGGGAAGCAGGATCAGCAGCTTGTTGCGGACCGAGCCGACGGCGATCTTCCATACGATCGGCAACTCGCGATTGGCCTCGAACCCGGTGACGTAGTTGGGCGTCACCGCCGTATCGTCGATCACCGCGCCAGCGGCCTTCAGTCCGGCCTTGGCGGCCTGTCCCGCGACGTCGTCGATCGAGGCCGCCGCCACCTTGGCTAGCGCCGTCACGTCGTCGAGCAGTCCGAGCAGGCCGATACTCATGTCGAATCCCCATTGTTGGCGTTCAGCATGCCAGCCCCCGAGCACCGAGCAAACAGGTGGGGCTGTCATCAACGCGGCGACAGCGCTAAAGCTGCCGGCCACTCACAAGGAGACTGCTGTGCTGCCGTGGATTGAGCTGGGTCGGGCGAAGGTGCCGGGGGGCGATGAGTTCCGGCTGATGCAGCGCGGCCAGGAGTTCACTATCTTCGCCGGGACGATCGGGCTGATGAGCAGCCGGCTGAGCGGCTCCGAGGAAGTGATGGCGACGATTGCCGCCGAGCGCATCGGCGGCCGGCCGAAAGCGCGAGTGCTGATCGGCGGGCTCGGCATGGGTTTTACCCTGCGCGCGGCGCTTCAGGCGTTTCGGTCGGACGTGGAGCTGGTGGTTGCCGAGCTGGTGCCGGAGATCGTCACCTGGGCCCGCGGGCCGCTGGCCACCATCCACGGCGACAGTCTCGACGATCCGCGCGTGACGCTGCGGCAGGGTGACGTCGGCGGCGTCATGGCCGGCGACGCGCAGAAGTTCGATGCCATCCTGCTCGATGTCGACAATGGCCCCGAAGGCCTATCGCGCCCCGGCAATGACCGGCTCTACAGCCACGGTGGCATCGCCGCCGCCAAGGCAGCGCTGCGGCCCGGCGGGATGCTCGCGGTATGGTCGGTGGCCCCGGACGCGCATTTCACCAAGCGGCTGCAGCAATCGGGGATGAAGGTCGAGGAACTGAAAGCCCGCGCGCACGGCGGCAAGGGCGCGCGGCACGTGATCTGGGTGGCGACGAGGGCGTAGCCGGCTCGGCCTAACCTGACGTCAGCGCGCGACGATAGCCTCAAGCGTCGCCAGGAACGCCGGGTGAGCCATGGCGACCGCGGAACGCAGCCAGCTGATGGCGTCGGCGTTGAGGTGCGGTAGGCAGCGGCGCAGATCCTCGAGATCCTTCGGGCGGGGTTCCTTACACTTGTAGAGGAGCTGAATCTCGGGAGCGATGATGGGGAACCCCAGCGTGGAGGTCGTGAAAGTCGATTGGATCGGTCGCTGGATGGTTGGTTCGCGTCGATAGGCCCAGGCGTCATCCCGTTGGGATTCGGCGACGATTTCGAAGTCCCACAGAAGCTCGCCGACCCGGCGCAGCCAGAGACTGAATGGCGGTGCGGGCAGAGGTTCGCCGGTCCGGTACGGCGTCAGCTGCTTGTTGCGGGCAATGGCGATTTCAAAGCCCTGAAGCGAGGGCAGGAGCCTTGCCAGGTCGGTGTGGAAGCAGGCGATCTCGATGTCAGAGTGCTCGCGGGTGGTCTCGCCAAGCCACAGGTCGAGCGCCCAGCCGCCGGCAATTGCCCACGGCACACTGGCGCCAGAGAGCCAACCGGCAAGTTCCTGGGGTGAGGTTTGGCGCCAGCGGCTCGACATCGGAGCTCCAGAGCGATCGAAGGCGGATCGATAGCGCTGCGCCAGAAAAGAAGAAAGGGCCCCCGAGGGAGCCCTTTCAATTCGTCGATCGTGTCGGCGATTACGCCGAGTAGTACATCTCGTACTCGACCGGGTGCGGGGTGTGCTCGAACTTGATCACTTCCGTCATCTTCAGCTCGATATAGCTGTCGATCTGGTCGTCGTCGAACACGCCACCGGCCTTGAGGAAGTCGCGGTCCTTGTCGAGGCTCTCGAGCGCCTCGCGGAGCGAGCCGCAAACGGTCGGGATCTGCTTCAGTTCTTCCTTGGGCAGCTCGTACAGATCCTTGTCCATCGGGTCGCCCGGGTGGATCTTGTTCTTGATGCCGTCGAGGCCGGCCATCAGCATCGCGGCGAAGCCGAGATACGGGTTGGCCAGCGGATCGGGGAAGCGCACTTCGACGCGCTTGGCCTTCGGCGACTGGCCGAAGGGGATACGGCAGGAAGCCGAACGGTTGCGCGCCGAGTAGGCGAGCAGCACGGGGGCTTCGAAGCCGGGCACCAGGCGCTTGTACGAGTTGGTGGTCGGGTTGGTGAAGGCGTTGATGGCCTTGGCGTGCTTGATGATGCCGCCGATGTAGTAGAGCGCGTCCATCGACAGGCCGGCGTACTGGTCACCGGCGAAGAGGGGCTTGCCGTCCTTCCAGATCGACTGGTGGCAGTGCATGCCCGAGCCGTTGTCGCCATAGACCGGCTTCGGCATGAAGGTGGCCGTCTTGCCGTAGGCCTGGGCGACCTGCTGGATCACGTACTTGTAGATCTGGACCGAGTCTGCCGCCTTGATGATCGGGCAGAACTTGATGCCGAGTTCGTGCTGGGCCGAGGCCACTTCGTGGTGGTGCTTTTCGATCGGAACGCCCATCGCGCCCATTGCTGCCAGCATCTCGCCGCGGATATCCTGCGCGCTGTCGAGCGGCGGAACCGGGAAGTAGCCCTTCTTCAGCGCGATGTGGTGGCCGGTGTTGCCCGACTCGTACTCGGTGTCGTTGTTGGTCGGCAGTTCGGTCGAGTCGACCGAGAAGCCCACCTTGTAGGTGGTGTTCGAGTAGCGGACGTCGTCGAAGATGAAGAATTCGGGCTCGGGGCCGAAATAGACCGAGTCACCGATCCCCAGCTCCTTCACGTACGCCTCGGCCTTCTTGGCCGTGGTGCGCGGGTCGCGGGAATAGGGCTGGTAGGTCAGGGGCTCGAGAATGTCGCAGTTGATGGCGAGGGTCGAGGCGC
Source organism: Devosia sp. P2_G7 (assembly GCF_056403495.1). Lineage (NCBI taxonomy): Bacteria > Pseudomonadati > Pseudomonadota > Alphaproteobacteria > Hyphomicrobiales > Devosiaceae > Devosia > Devosia sp. P2_G7. Next base: position 50,537 of record NZ_JBFUFI010000004.1, on the reverse strand, counting down.
CGAAGAACGGGTCCATGTAGGCCGAGTTCGGATCGGGCATCAGCACCATGTCCGACTCGTTGATGGCCTTCCAGCCGGCGATCGACGAGCCGTCGAACATCGTGCCTTCTTCGAACAGGTCTTCGTCGACCATGGTCTGGTCGAAGGTCACGTGCTGCAGCTTGCCGCGCATGTCGGTGAAGCGCAGGTCGACGTACTTGATATCCTCATCTTTGATGCGCTTGAGGATGTCGGCTCCAGTGGTCATTCAGTTCCCCTGTGTAAGGCTGGGTTGATGTAGGCGGGCGTGGCGCGTCTCAGAGCGCGTCGTCGCCGAATTCGCCGGTGCGGATGCGGATAGCCTGTTCGATCGAATAGACGAAGATCTTTCCGTCGCCGATGCGACCGGTTTGCGCAGCCGTGCGGATCGCTTCGATCGCTTTTTCGGCGAGGTCGTCGGGGCACACTACCTCGACCTTCACCTTGGGCAGGAAGTCGACGACATATTCCGCGCCCCGGTAGAGCTCGGTATGTCCCTTCTGACGGCCGAAACCCTTGGCTTCGGTGACGGTGATACCCTGCAGACCAACTTCCTGCAGCGCTTCCTTCACTTCGTCGAGCTTGAACGGCTTTACGATAGCCTCGATCTTCTTCATTCAGGCCTCCAACAGGCACCGGTCGGGTGCCGCTCGGTTGTATGCAGGGTCCGTGCCAGCTCGCCGGCGGGCAAGAAAACCTTGCCAAAATAAGCGCCTACGACGAACATCTGATCCTGCAGGCGAGGCGTCATTGCAGGCGCATGCACAAAAGATGTGCATCGCGCCGCTGGTTTGTTCATTTCGGTGTTCGGAACGAGCGAACGGACAGTGACAAAGATCGGTTTGCAGCGAAAGTGGGCAAATGCTCGGGCTGAAGAACGGTACGAACGCGCTGGTCGACTACGATCCGGATTGGCCGGCTGAGTTCGAGCGCGAACGCAACCGCCTCGCCTCAGCGCTCGCCGGCGTGGCCATCGGCATCGAGCACTACGGCTCCACCGCGGTCCCGGGCATGCGCGCCAAGCCGATCCTCGACATTCTCGTCGGCGTAGCGCCACTCGAGAACTGGCAGCTCGGCCACGATCCGTTGCTGGCCCTTGGTTACGACTACGCCGAGAACGCCGGCGTCCCCGGACACTACATCTTCGGTCGAGGCCGCGACGCGACCGAGCGGACTCACCTGGTCCACGTTGTCGAACACCTCGGCCACTCCTGGCGCACCAACCTGGCATTCCGCGACGCGCTGCGCGCCGATACCGATCTTCGCGACGCGTACGCAGAAGAGAAGGAACGAGCGGTCGCCGCAGCGCCGGTTGGCCGCGGTAGATACAATGAGCTGAAGGGCGCATTCATCGCGGCCGCCAAGGCGCGACTGGAGCGGTAGTACCCCGCACTCCACCTCTCCCTTTGACCTTCCCCAATTCTTCACATATATGCACCCGACCCGGCCGACGGGGCACCTTGCGGGTGTGGCGGAACTGGTAGACGCACTGGATTTAGGTTCCAGCGCCGCAAGGCGTGGAGGTTCGAGCCCTCTCACCCGCACCAGCCGCCACCCGCACCCCGGCCACACGAAATTGAAAAGTTAACGGGATACCCCAATGCAGGTCACAGAAACCCTCAACGAGGGCCTCAAGCGCAAACTTTCCCTGGTCATCCCGAAGAAGGATCTCAGCGAGCGGCTGGATGCGCGGCTCGACGAGCTGAAGGGCACTGCGAACATCAAGGGTTTCCGCCCCGGCAAGGTGCCGACCGCGCACCTGAAGAAGGTCTATGGCCGTTCGGCGATGTCGGAAGTGCTGTCCGACGCGATCAACTCGACGGTCTCCAAGACCCTCGACGACCGCTCCGAGCGCGCCGCCACGCAGCCCAAGGTCGACCTGCCGGAAGACCAGGACGTGATCAACAAGGTGCTGGACGGCGATGCCGACCTGAACTTTGACGTCAGCTACGAAGTGCTGCCGCCGGTGACCCTGATGGACTTCAAGACCCTCGCGGTCGACAAGCCGGTCGTCGAGCTCGACGAGAAGGACGTGGACACCGAAGTGCAGCGCGTCTTCGCGCAGCAGCGCGGCTATGAGGAAAAGGGCGAGGACGGCGTCGTCGAGAACGGCGATCGTCTCGGTCTCTCGTTCAAGGGCACTATCAAGGGCGAGGCTTTCGCCGGCGGCTCGGCCGACCACGCGCACCTGACCGTCGGTTCGGGCGAGTTCATCCCGGGCTTCGAAGAGCAGCTCGTGGGCATGAAGAAGAACGAGACCAAGACCGTCAAGGTCACGTTCCCCAAGGACTACGCGCAGGACGAACTGGCCGGCAAGAAGGCCGACTTCGAAGTCACCATCCTCCACATCGATGGCCCCAAGGCCGGTGAGCTCAACGACGAGTTCGCCAAGTCGCTCGGCCTCGAGAACGTCGAGGGCCTGCGCAACGCCGTGAAGGACCAGATGAAGGCGGCGCTCGACTCCATGGGTCGCCAGGCGATCAAGCGCCAGATTCTGGACCAGCTCGACGAAGGCCACAAGTTCGCCGTTCCCGAGCAGCTGGTGGAAGCCGAGTTCAACACCATCTGGCAGCGCGTCGTCCACGAGGTCGAGCACCACGGCAAGTCCTTCGAAGACGAGGGCACGACCGAGGAAGCCGCCAAGGAACAGTACCAGAAGATCGCCGAGCGCCGCGTGCGCCTGGGTCTGGTGGTCGCCGAGATCGGCAACCAGAACAAGGTCGAGGTCACCGAGGACGAGCACCAGCAGGCGCTGATCGCCGAAGTGCGCCGCTTCCCGGGCCAGGAACAGCAGGTCTACGATTACTACCGCAAGAACCCGCAGGCCCTCGCTGGCCTCCGCGCGCCGGTGTTCGAGAACAAGGTGGTGGATTTCGTCACCGAGCTCGCCAAGAAGACCGACAAGCCGATGACCCGCGCCGAGCTGAGCAAGATCATCGCTTCGGACGAGGACGAGGTTCCGGAGGAGCACCACCACTAAGCTGGTGCGCTCCAATCACAAGTTCAGGGCCGCCCTTCGGGGCGGCCTTTTTGTTTTCGGCGGGCGCGGCTAGGGTCGGCGCATGACTAGCGAACACGTCCTCCTTACGCCAGCCGAAATGGGTCGCGCCGATGCGCTGGCGGTCGCATCGGGCATCCAGTCGTTCAAGCTGATGGAGGCGGCGGGCAACGCTGTCGCCGATGTGGTGCAGGAGCGCTATCCCGAGGGTCAGGTGCTGATCCTTTGTGGGCCGGGCAACAATGGCGGCGATGGGTTCGTTGCCGGCAAGAAGCTCAAGGAACTCGGGCGCGAGGTTCGGGTGGCGCTGTTCGGCGAACGCGACCGGCTGAAGGGCGATGCGGCATTCTTCGCCGACCTGTGGAATACACAGATCCAGGCGGCCCGGCCAGATGGGCTGCGTGGCGCGAAGGTGATCGTCGATGCGCTGCTGGGTGCAGGGCTCGATCGGGACATCGAGGGCGGGCTGGCGGAGCTGATCGAGGCCGTGAACGGGATGCGCGTGCCGATCGTCGCGGTGGATGTGCCCTCGGGCATTGACGGGGCGAGCGGGCAGGTGCGCGGCGTCGCGGTTAAGGCCGATGTATCGGTGACGTTCTTCCGGCTGAAGCCGGGGCACCTGCTGCTGCCAGGCCGGGCGCGGTGCGGCGAGGTAGTGCTGAGCCAGATCGGCATTCCCGAGAGCGTGCTCGGCGACATCAGGCCGAACCTCAGCCGCAATGGCCCGGAGCTGTGGAGCCTGCCCAGGCTCGATCCCGAGGGCCACAAGTTTACTCGCGGCCACTGCGTGGTGATGTCCGGCGGACCGCTGCAGACCGGCGCCAGCCGGATGACGGCGATGGCGGCGCTGCGGACCGGGGCAGGGCTGGTGACGCTGGCGGGCGCACATTCGTCGCTGCTGATCCAGGCCAACCACGTCACGGCGATCATGCTGAAGCCAGTAGATGGGGCGGCGAGCCTGCAGCTGCTGCTACAGGATCAGCGGATCAACACAGTGGTGATCGGGCCCGCGGCGGGGTTGGGTGAGGCGACCAAGGCGAACGTGTCGGTCGTGCTGCAGAGCGATGCTGCCGTGGTGCTCGATGCCGACGCACTGACCAGCTTCAAGGATAGTCCGGAGGCGCTGTTTTCGGCGATCAAGGCCAAGCCCGAGCGGCCGGTGGTGATGACCCCGCACGAGGGCGAGTTCGAGCGGCTGTTCGGTAAGGTGGATGGTTCGAAGGTCGACCGGGCGCGCTCGGCGGCGCTGCGCTCCGGCGCCATCGTGGTGCTGAAGGGCAGCGACACGGTGGTCGCAGCGCCGGATGGTCACGCGGTGATCAACGACAATGCGCCGGCGATATTGGGCACGGCCGGCTCGGGCGACGTGCTGGCGGGCATCATCGCGGGGCTGTTGGCGCAGGGCATGAAGGGGTTCGACGCCGCGTGCGCCGGAGTGTGGATGCACGGCGAGGCGGGCAACCTTTGGGGTGGGCCGGGGCTGATTGCTGAGGACCTGCCGGGGTTGATCCCGGATGTCCTGAGGGAGCTAATGGGTGAGGCTTAGGCGCTGGGGATTTCTTGCGGCCGGGTCACTTACATTCGGCGCCGTTCTGACGGTGTTGGCCGGAATGGCGATGATCGCCAAGGGTGGCTCCCATGTCGAATACTGCCCGCGACTACCGGATCGGTACTGGATTCCGTGCATGCCGTCGTGGGAAGGGATCACGACAGCGATGCTGTTGACGGTGGGCTGGGGCGGGGTCGCGTTCGCCGTCGGGGCCGTGGCGCTGCTCTTGCTCGACCTTGCGAACTGGATTGGGCGGCGGATTCGACGCTGACGCCTACCAAGCCACCTCCAGCCGCTCCAACCCATGGAAGTGGTAGATGTTCTTGTACTGCGGCTCGGCGGCGAGCCGCAGCCCCGGCAGCCGCTCGAACAGCGTCTTCATCGCCACCTGCAGCTCGATCCGCGCCAGAGGCGCGCCGATGCAGAAGTGGATTCCGGCGCCGAAGCTGACATTGGCGCCATCCTTGCGGAACGGATCGAACCGGTTGGCCTCGGCGAAGCGGGCGGGGTCGCGGTTGGCGGCGCCAAGCATCAGGCCGATGGTCTCGCCCCGCTTGAAGCTCAGGCCGTTGTCGAGCGTCACATCCTGCAGCGCGTAGCGGGTGAACATATGGAGCGGCGCGTCGAAGCGAACACACTCTTCAACCGTGGCTTCGGTCTGGTCCTCGCCCGCGAACAGCGCCTTGCGGTCGAGGTCGCTCTCGAGGATCGCCTTCACGCCATTGCCGGTCGTGTGGACGGTCGCCTCGTGCCCGGCGTTGAGCAGCAGGATAGTGGTGGAGATCACCTCGTCCTCGGTCAGCCTCTCGCCGTCGATCTCGGTGGTCAGCATGTGGGTGAGGAGGTCCTCCCTCGGCTGCCGGCGGCGCTCAGCGATCATCTGGCGCACGTAGTCCATAAATTCGATCGAGGCTTGGTTGGCGTCGAGCTCGGTCTCGTGGGTGACGCCGAACATGTACATGGCGACCATGCGGTTCGACCAGTCGACCAGTTGCATCGCCATGTCGGCGGGGAGGCCAATCATCTCGGTGATGACAATGGCCGGCACCGGCGCCGCGAAGGCCCGGAGTAGCTCGACGTGGCCGTCGGCCTCAAAACCGTCGATCAGCTCATTGGCCAGCCGCTCGATGCGCGGGCGCAACTGCTCGACGTTGCGCGAGACGAACGCGCGGTTGACCAGCGCCCGCAGCCGGGTGTGAGCGGGCGGCTCGAGGTTGAGGAGTGTGTATTTCTCGGTCTGGTCGAAGGCGGCGGTGTGCGCCTTGGGCGGCGCCATGCCGAGCTGCTCGCGGCTCATCAGGTGGAGGATCTGCCGGCCGAAGCGCTTGTCACGGAGCAGTGCGCTCACGTCCTTGAAGCCGGCAAAGCACCAGTGCCCGTAATTATCCCAGAAGAAGGCGGGCGAGGCCGCGTGCACCGCGTCGTAGAAGGCATAGGGGTCGCGGTAGAAGGCGAGTTCGCGCGGCTGGGCGTTGGCGTGGCGGTCGGTGAGGATGAAGGGAGCGGCTACGGACAAGGATTGAACCTGCTGAAACGGAAACTGACAGCCATGCTATAGGGCGATCCGGCCCGACGGGAAGCCGTCAGGGGTAGCGGAAACAACTTGCCGCAGCGGAAAAACCGGCTAAACGCCTCGCCAGACACCCATTGGAGTTCGAGCCCGTGAGCGACCTCACCCTGACCGAAGCGATCGACAACATCTACACCTCGCTGCGCGAGAACAACGCCGATATCGACGTCCACATCGCGGCGCTGAAGGCGGCGATGGCCAAGGAAGGCGCCAAGGAAGCCGTGTTCGATCCGGCCAAGCTCGCGCAAAACAACCGCCAGGGCCGCAAGACCATGCAGTCCTACTTCAAGAAGCGCGGCGTCGTGGTGAGCTTCGCGGCATAGCCGCCCCACCGGACTGCCTCCCCATCCGGGCAGCTTCCCTCGATCCCTCGGGTTGCGCGAATATGGGACTATTGCGGCCTGCCACATTGGCGCCTATCTGTCGCTTTACCGCCCGTTAAGCGGGCATCGCCTGAAGTCGGCCGCGAGCGCTGATTCTTCCTTCAAAGGGGCAAATCTCCAAATGAGAGATCCGGTCGATACCTTCTACAACTACCTCGTGCCCACCGTGGTCGAGCAGACGACGCGCGGCGAGCGCGCTTTCGACATCTATTCGCGCCTGCTCAAGGAGCGCATCATCTTCGTGACCGGCCAGGTCGAAGACCAGATGGCGTCCCTGATTGCGGCGCAGCTGCTGTTCCTCGAGTCGGAAAATCCGAAGAAGGAAATCAGCCTCTACATCAACTCGCCCGGCGGCGTCGTGACCTCCGGTCTCGGCATCTACGACACCATGCAGTTCATTCGCCCGCCGGTGGCGACGCTGTGCATCGGGCAGGCGGCTTCGATGGGCTCGCTCCTCCTCGCCGGCGGCGAGAAGGGTCTTCGCGCGGCCCTGCCGAATGCTTCGATCATGGTGCACCAGCCGTCCGGCGGCTATCAGGGCCAAGCGACCGACATCCTGATCCACGCCCAGTTCACCGAGAAACTGAAGCGCCGGCTCAACGAAATCTACGTCAAGCATACCGGCCAGGACTACGACGCCATTCACAACGCGCTCGAGCGTGACCGTTTCCTCAGCCCCGAAGAGGCCAAGGAATTCGGCATCATCGACTCGATCTTCGAAAAGCGGGCTGCGCCCGACGCGTGATGGAGGTTTTACCTATTAAGGTGAATCTCAACGTCCTACGCGAGTGTGACACTTGTGTGATTGTGTGGGTCCCGGCTGGCCGTTAAGGTCGGTCGGGCTTACATTTTGTTTAGGTATCCGGGGCTAGCGTTCTTCTCTAGCCGGGATGGGAGCCCGAACTCCCAGGAGTGACAGGATGTCCAAGGACACGACCAGCGGCGAATCTTCCAAAAACACGCTGTACTGCTCGTTCTGCGGGAAATCGCAGCACGAGGTCAGGAAGCTGATCGCCGGGCCGACCGTCTTCATTTGCGATGAATGCGTCGAGCTGTGCATGGACATCATCCGCGAGGAAAACAAAACCTCGATGGTGAAGTCCTCGGACGGCGTCCCGACGCCGGCCGAAATCTGCAAGGTGCTGGACGACTACGTGATCGGCCAGTTCCGTGCCAAGCGGGTGCTGAGCGTCGCGGTGCACAACCACTACAAGCGGCTGCACCACGCCACCAAGAACCAGGACATCGAGCTTTCGAAGTCGAACATCCTGCTGATCGGCCCGACCGGTACCGGCAAGACGCTGCTTGCGCAGACGTTGGCCCGTATCCTCGACGTGCCGTTCACCATGGCCGATGCGACGACGCTGACCGAAGCCGGTTATGTCGGCGAGGACGTCGAGAACATCATCCTCAAGCTGCTGCAGGCCGCCGACTACAATGTCGAGAAGGCCCAGCGCGGCATCGTCTATATCGACGAAGTCGACAAGATCAGCCGCAAGTCGGACAACCCGTCGATCACCCGCGACGTGTCGGGCGAGGGCGTGCAGCAGGCCTTGCTGAAGATCATGGAAGGGACCGTCGCTTCCGTTCCGCCACAGGGCGGCCGCAAGCATCCGCAGCAGGAATTCCTGCAGGTGGATACGACGAACATCCTGTTCATCTGCGGCGGCGCGTTTGCCGGCCTCGAGCGCATCATCGCGGCACGCTCCGAAGGCTCGGGCATCGGCTTCTCCGCCGTGGTCAAGGATCCAAAGGACCGTCGCGTCGGTGACGTGCTGAAGGAAGTGGCGCCGGAAGACCTGGTGAAGTTCGGGCTGATCCCCGAGTTCATCGGCCGTCTGCCGATCCTCGCCACGCTCGAGGATCTCGACGAGCCTGCGCTGATCGAAATCCTGACCGCGCCGAAGAACGCGCTGGTCCGGCAGTATCAGCGGCTGTTCTCGATGGAAGAGGTCGAGCTGACCTTCCACGAGGATGCGCTCAAGGCCATCGCCAAGCATGCCATCGAGCGCAAGACCGGCGCCCGCGGCCTCCGCTCGATCCTCGAAGGCATCCTGCTCGACACGATGTACGAGCTCCCGTCGCTGGAAGGCGTCGAGGAAGTGGTGATCAGCGAGGAAGTGGTGAACGGCAAGGACGTCCGTCCGCTGTACATCTACGCCGAGCGCAAGAAGGAAGAGGCGCTGTCCACCAGCGCTTGACCCTTCTCGACACAGAATCGAAGGCCTCGCCGCTCATCCGGCGGGGCCTTTTCTTTTTGGACTGGGCGGTCGCATAAGGGCGCCGTGGAGGGTGAGCGATGCGGATCGGTGTGGCACTCGGCAGCGGCGCGGCGCGCGGCCTGGCCCATATCCCGTATATCGAGGCGATGGACGAGCTGGGGCTGAAGCCTTCGGTGATCGCCGGATCGTCGATCGGCGCACTGATCGGATCGGGTTGGGCCAACGGCATGAGCGGAGCGGAGCTGCGCGAGCATGCCTACAGCGTGCTGGGCAGCGTGCAGCAGATCGCCACGACCTTGTGGAACCGCAACCGGCCGAACCTCAAGCGGCTGATGGCCTCGGGGCTCTCGGTGCAGGTCAACTCCGAGGGGATCGCGAATGCCTTCCTGCCCGAGGGCTTCCCCGACGATTTCGCCGAGCTGAAGGTGCCGTTCTATGTCGTCGCGACCGACTTCTACGCCTGGAAGGAGGTCGTGTTCGACAGCGGCCCGCTGCGGCCGGCGATCGCGGCCTCGATGGCGATACCGAGCCTGTTCCGGCCGGTCAGCCTCAACGGCCGCTACTTCATCGATGGTGGGGTGAGCAACCCGTTGCCGCTGGGGCACATCGCAGGCAGGTGCGATGTGCTTATCGGCATCGACGTGCACCGAACCCCGGAACTGCTCGATCCGACGCGCGAGCCGAGCATTACCGATGCCGCAGTGGTGGCGACGGATATCATGTCGCAGAAGCTAGTGGACGCAACGGTGCTGCAGCACCCGCCGGATGTCTACGTGCGCGCCGAGGTTGGGCCGTTCAGCGGCCGCGAGTTCTGGCGGGTGCGCGAGATCGTCGACAACGCCGAGCGAGACAAGGATCGCTTCAAGCGGGCGGTCAGCGATGCGCTGCTGGCCTACGGCGTGCGCAAAGGCGGGCGCCGGTGACCGACCTGCCAGCCGAATTGACTGCTGCCGTTCGCCGCCTTGCCGAGGGGCGGAAGGGCCTCGGCGACAGCTCGACCCGGATATCCGAGCACTACCGTCAACGCGGCGCCTCACGGCAGGTGATCGGTGGCGCCGATGACGCCATCGCCTATGCGCTGAGCCGGATGCCGGCAACCTACGCCGCCGTTTCGGCCGTGCTCGCTGAGCTCAAGGCGCGTGCTCCCGACTTCGCCCCGCGAACGCTGCTCGACGCGGGGGCAGGGCCCGGAACGGCCGGCTGGGCGGTCGTCGAGGCGTTCGAGGACGTCGCATCCACGCTCATGGATCACAACCAGGCCTTTCTCGCCTTGGCCGAGACCCTGGCGGAGGGATCGGCTCTCGCCGGAGCGGCTCTGGTGGAGGCCGACCTGTCGCGTTTCGAGCAGCAGACCCTATACGACCTCGTTACTTGTGCCTATGCCCTGACCGAACTGCCGGATGCCGAGATACTGGCCGCAGCCGAGCGGCTCTGGCGGCATTGCGATGGCGTCCTCGCGGTCATCGAGCCCGGCCGGCCGCGCGACTACCAGCGGCTGATGGCGGTGCGCCAGCGGCTGATTGAGCTCGGGGGCAGAGTGCTGGCACCGTGTCCGCACGAAGCGCCGTGCCCGCTGGTAGAGCCCGACTGGTGCCATTTCTCGGTCCGGCTCAGCCGAACGCGCGATCATATGCGGATGAAGGGCGGCACGCTCGGCTACGAGGACGAGAAGTTCAGCTATCTGATCCTCGCCCGCAACGGCATCGGGACCCCGGCGAGGGGCCGCGTGCTGCGCCGGCCGGAGGAGAACAAGTTTTCGGTGGCGCTGTCCGTGTGTGCCCCGGAGGGACTCGAGGCCCGCGTCGTGCCGAGCCGGGACAAGCCGGCATTCAAGGCGGCGAAGAAGCTCGACTGGGGCGATGCCATCGGCTGACAGGTCGTCGGCTGAATTCCGTACCATAGGTTCACTTGTCGCGGTCCTGTGACGCGCGTAGGCTTCAATTGAAGCGGGGAAGCAAGAGGACGAACCATGAAATTCAAAGACATTCTGGGCACGATCGGCAACACGCCGGTGGTCCGGATCAACAAACTCGGTCCCAAGAACGTCAAGCTCTACGTCAAGGTCGAGGCCTTCAATCCGCTCGGCTCGGTGAAAGACCGTCTCGCACTTGGCGTCATTGAGGCGGCCGAGAAATCCGGCGCGCTGAAGCCGGGCCAGACCGTCATCGAAGCCACCAGCGGCAATACCGGCATCGGTCTCGCCATGGTGTGCGCTGCCAAGGGCTATCCGCTGGTGGTGACCATGGCCGAGAGCTTTTCGGTCGAGCGCCGCAAGCTCATGCGCTTCCTCGGGGCCAAGGTGGTGCTGACGCCAGCCGCCGAGCGCGCCAACGGCATGATCCGCAAGGCCGAGTCGCTGGCCGAGGCGAATGGCTGGTTCCAGACCCGCCAGTTCGAGAACGAAGCCAACCCCGACATGCATTCGCGGACTACGGCCCAGGAAATCCTCCGCGATTTCGCCGATGAGAAGCTCGACTACTGGGTCACCGGCTTTGGCACCGGCGGCACGCTGACCGGCGTCGGCCGGGTGCTGCGCGACAAGATGCCGAACACCAAGATCATCGTCGCCGAGCCCGAAGGCGCGCCGATGCTGACCAGCGGCGAGGGCCAGGAGCGCCGGGCCGACCACGCTGCCACCGGCAGCCATTCCGCCTGGAAGCCGCATCCGTTCCAGGGCTGGAGCCCGGACTTCATCCCGTGGATCACCAACGAGGCGGTCACCGAGAAGCTGTTCGACCAGGTGCTGACCATCGCCGGCCCCGACGGCATGAAGTGCTCGATGGACCTGGCGCAGAAGGAAGGCATCTTCGTCGGCATCACCGCCGGCGCCACCTTCGCAGCGGCCCTGAAGGTCGCAGAAAGCGCGCCGGACGGCTCGACCATCCTCGCGATGCTCCCCGACACGGGCGAGCGCTACCTGTCGACGCCGCTGTTCGCCGACGTTCCGGCCGAGATGACGCCGGAAGAAGAAGCGATTTCAGTCTCGACCCCGGGCCAGCAACTGCCGCCGAAGGTGGCAGCTTAAGAGCTTGGACTGCCCCTCACCCCGCCCTTTGGGCACCCCTCTCCGCCAAGGGGAGAGGGGGAGGCGAGGGGCCCCGCTCCACAACGCCCCTCTCCCGTACGGGAGAGGGTGGCTCGCCGAAGCCGAGACGGGTGGGGGCAGTAGAGAACTAAGCAGCCACCCTCGGCACCGGTCCGACATAGAGCGACTTCGGCCGGATAAGCCGGCCGTTCGCGGCTTCTTCCTTGGCGTGGGCGATCCAGCCGCCGATGCGGCTTGCCGCAAAAATCGCCGTGAAAGTCTCGCGCGGGAAGCCAAGGGCCTCGAGCAGCAAAGCCGGGTAGAACTCGACATTCGTCGCCAGCACGCGGCCGGGCTTGTGGCGCTTGAGCGCCGCCAGCGCTTCGGCCTCTACATGTCCGGCCAGCGCGATGCGTGTGGTATCGACGGCGCCCGACTGGGCCAACCGGTCGAGCGCGGCTTTCAGCGCATCGGCCCGCGGATCGCGGACGCGATAGATGCGGTGGCCAAAACCCATCAACCGGCGACCGCTGGCGAGCTCGTTCTCGATCCAGGCCGCGGCGTTCTCAGGCTTGCCGACCGCATCGAGCATGTCGAGCACCGGCCCCAGCGCCCCACCGTGCCGCGGCCCCTTGAGGGCCCCGAGTGCCGCGAGGGACGACGAGTTGAGCCCTGCAAGCGTCGAAGCCACCACGCGCGCCGCGAAGGTGGACGCGTTGAGGCCGTGATCGGCGACGGTGACGAGATAGGCGTCGAGTGCCGCGGCCATGGCAGGCGCCGGCTTGGCGCCGCCAAGCATGGCGAGCATGTCGGCAGCATGGCCCAGCGAGGCATCTGGCGCGTGCAGTGGCTTGCCGGCCTGCAGCCGGATCAGGGCCGGTAACAGAACCGCCGGAGCGGCCGTGAGCAGCAGCGCCGTGTCGAGATCAGTGCCGTCGGGCAGGCGCGCCATGAGCGCGCGGACGCCGTCATAGACCGGCCGGCCGGCAAGGAACGGCAACTCGCGTTCGAGCGTGCGGAAGACTTCGCTCCGCGCCTTCGCGAGCGGCGGCGCCAGGTCCTGGGGCAGGTCGGGGAAAAACCCGTCCCAGAGCAGCGACAGCACCTCCTCGTAGCTCGCCCGGCCGGTTAGCGCGTCCAGCGGCTGGCCGCGGATGATCAGTCGCCCCGCCAGCCCGTCCACGTCCGAGAGGACGGTTTCGGCTGCGACGACGTCTTCGAGTCCATTGCTCATGTGAGCCTCCTTGGCTGTTTGCAAAGGAAGGTAGGCGCGCTAACATTGACGTCAATCTTGATCATATGGATCAATGTCAGGGGGCAACATGTGGCTCAATGCAACAGAGGCGCTGGCCCGGCTCGGTTCGAAGCCGCAGTCGCTCTACGCCAATGTCAGCCGCGGCCGGATCCGGGCGAAGCCTGACCCCCAGGATACCCGCCGCAGCCTCTATCGTGAGGAAGACGTGGAGCGCCTGGCATCGCGGGCCCGGGGCCGCCGCAGCACGGCGACAGTCGCTTCCGAAGCGATCAGCTGGGGTGATCCGGTGCTGCCCTCCGCCGTCTCCACCGTCAGTGGCGGCCGCCTGTATTATCGCGGCGTTGATGCAGCCGAACTGTCGGCGACAGCTACGCTGGAGGACGTCGCGACCCTCCTATGGCAGGGCCCCTGCGAGCTTCACGACACCTCATCCTCCGCCCCGACCGATGCTCCAATGAATGCGGCCTTTGCTGAACTTGCCCTGCGCGCGGCGTCTGACCCACCCAGCTACGGCCGTTTTCCAGCCGAGTTACGTGGGGAGGCCGGAACGGTTCTCGCCAGCCTTGCCGACGCCATGCTCGGCAGCGGGGCAGGGCTGCTGCATCAGCGACTCGCGCAATATCTCGGTCGTCCCTCGGCGGCTGATGCCCTGCGTCGGGCCCTGGTGCTGCTGGCTGATCACGAGCTCAACACCTCGACCTTCGCAGCGCGGGTCACCGTTTCCACAGGTTCGTCGCTGGCCGCCGGCGCGTTGGCCGGCCTCGCAGCGCTCAGCGGCCCGCTGCACGGCGATGCCGCGTCCGCGGTGCTGGCGCTCGCCGCCGATATCGGCGCCGACCCGCGCCGCGCGACCCGCGCCCTGCGCGAGTGGCTGGACGAAGGGCGCGTCGTTCCCGGGTTCGGGCACCGGCTCTATCCGGGCGGGGACATCAGGTGCGCGGCGTTGCTGGCCGCCATCGAGGCGCCGCCGATATTTCACGCCCTTGAAACCGCAGCAGAACGCCTGATCGGCGATCGGCCCAACGTCGACTTTGCCCTCGCCGCGCTGAGTGTCGCCTACGACTTGCCGCGCCATGCGCCGGCCACCATCTTTGCCCTGGCGCGGTCGGTTGGCTGGCTGGCGCATATGCTGGAACAGGCGGCTGCCGGGCAGTTGATCCGGCCACGGGCGCGCTATGTCGGGCCAGCGCTGCAGACCGTCTAGTCCCGCGACAACGTGCCCTTCGCTGATGCAGCGGCAGCACACAGTGGCGCCGCATTGCAGGCATACCCGTCATTACGGGTAGGTTGACTTGCCCTTTGCTGAGGGCGCCCTATTTAATCAGCAGAATCAGGCTCGCCGCCCATCGTGGGGACCGGCCCGATTGCTAGACGGGCGCGGGCTCGCGCTTCCCTCCCTTTGAGCCCTGCGCCCAGGAAAGGACCAAATATGTCGGACGTTACCCAAGGCGGCGCCGGAATCGATCGCGATCGGGTTTACCCGGTGCTGCCGCTACGCGATATCGTTGTCTTTCCGGGCATGATCGTGCCGCTCTTCGTCGGCCGCGAAAAGTCGGTGAAGGCGCTCGAAGAAGTGATGCGCGACGACAAGCACATCCTCGTCGTCACCCAGAAGAATGCCCAGGACGACGATCCGTCGCCTGAAGAGATTTATGCCACCGGCACCATCGCCTCGGTGCTGCAGCTGCTGAAGCTGCCCGACGGCACCGTCAAGGTGCTGGTCGAAGGCCTGCGCCGCGCCAAGATCGACCAGTACCTGCAGACCGTCGATTACTTCGAAGCCGAAGCCACGACGCTGCCGGAGCCCGAGGAAGACGAGACCGAACTCGAGGCGATGGCGCGTTCCGCCCAGTCCGAGTTCGAGAACTACGTCAAGCTCAACAAGAAGATCTCGGCCGAGGTGGTCAACGCCGTCAGCCAGATCACCAACCATTCCAAGCTTGCCGACACAATCGCCAGCCACCTGGTGATCAAGATCGAGCAGAAGGAAGAGCTGCTGGGCACCGTTTCGGTGAGCGAGCGGCTGCAGAAGATTCTCGGCCTGATGGAAGGCGAGATCGGCGTCCTGCAGGTGGAGAAGCGCATCCGCAGCCGCGTCAAGCGGCAGATGGAGAAGACGCAGCGTGAGTACTATCTCAACGAGCAGATGAAGGCGATCCAGCGCGAGCTGGGCGACGGCGAGGAAGGCTCGAACGAGCTGACCGAGCTCGAAGAGAAGATCAAGAAGACCAAGCTTTCCAAGGAAGCCCGCACCAAGGCCGACGCCGAGCTCAAGAAGCTCAAGACGATGAGCCCGATGTCGGCGGAAGCGACGGTCGTCCGCAACTATCTCGATTGGCTGCTGACGCTCCCGTGGGGCAAGAAGAGCAAGGTCAAGCGCGACCTGGTCTACGCCGAGCAGGTGCTGGACGAGGATCACTACGGCCTCGAGAAGGTCAAGGAGCGCATCCTCGAGTACCTGGCGGTGCAGTCCCGCACCGGCAAGCTCAAGGGCCCGATCCTCTGCCTCGTCGGCCCTCCGGGCGTCGGCAAGACCTCGCTTGGCAAGTCGATTGCCAAGGCGACCGGCCGTGAGTTCGTGCGCATGGCACTCGGTGGCGTCCGCGACGAGGCCGAGATCCGTGGCCATCGCCGTACCTATATCGGCTCCATGCCCGGCAAGGTGATCCAGTCGCTCAAGAAGGCGGGCAAGTCCAATCCGCTGTTCCTGCTCGACGAGATCGACAAGATGGGCCAGGACTTCCGTGGCGATCCGTCGTCGGCGCTGCTCGAAGTGCTCGATCCGGAGCAGAACCACACGTTCGCCGACCACTATCTGGAGGTCGACTATGACCTCTCGGACGTGATGTTCGTCACCACCTCGAACACGCTCAACATCCCCGGCCCGCTGATGGACCGCATGGAGATCATTCGCCTCTCGGGTTACACCGAGGAGGAGAAGTTCGAGATCGCCCGGCGCCACCTGATCCCGGAGACGCTGAAGGAAAACGGCCTGCAGCCCAAGGAATTCGTCATCGACGATGACCAGCTGATGGCCGTGGTCCGCAACTACACCCGTGAAGCCGGCGTCCGTAACCTGAAGCGCGAGCTGAGCAAGCTGATGCGGAAGGCCGTGCGCGACATCCTGGTCAAGAAGTCGACCAAGGTGGTCATCACTCCGGAGCTGCTCGAGGAATATCTCGGGCCGGCATTCTTCCGGAACGACAAGATCGATGCCGAGCCGCAGGTCGGCGCGGTGACGGGCCTCGCCTGGACTTCGGTCGGCGGCGAGATCCTGACGATCGAAGGCGTGATGACGCATGGCAAGGGCCGCATGACGGTGACCGGCAACCTCAAGGAAGTGATGAAGGAATCCATCACTGCCGCCTCGGGTTACGTTCGCTCGCGGGCTGTCGATCTCGGCATCAAGCCGCCTCTGTTCGACACGCGCGACATCCACCTGCACGTGCCGGAAGGCGCGACGCCGAAGGATGGACCGTCCGCCGGCATCGGCATGGCCACGGCGATCGTCTCGCTGATGACCGGTATTCCGGTGCGGCACGACATCGCGATGACCGGTGAGGTGACGCTGCGCGGCCGCGTGCTGCCGATCGGCGGGCTCAAGGAAAAGCTCCTTGCGGCGCTCCGCTCGGGCATCAAGACCGTGCTGATCCCCGAGGAGAACACGCGGGATCTCAAGGAGATTCCGAAGAACGTGACCGAGGGGATGGAGATCATCCCGGTGAGCCGGATGGACGAGGTGCTGAGCCGCGCACTGATCCGCCAGCCCGAGCCGATCGAATGGAAGTACGACGACGACAAGCCGGCGGCCGTAGTGCCGGTGGTCGACCCGACCGTCGACGGCGACGAAGCCGGCTCGAGCCTGCCGCACTAAGCGGGCTTGCAGTGATGAAAATGGAAACGGCGCCTCAGGGCGCCGTTTTCGTTTGTGGCAGGACCGGGGGTCGTCCAACTATCTCATCGTGGGTAGGGCTTCGATAGTGCCAGAACCACCAGCGGGCACCTCCCGGGGGAGGATGGGTGGGGGTGAGCAGAGCCGCGATCACGAGGTGACGCGTGAGAACCGCGTCGTCGATCAACCGGGCTGGCACAAGTTGGTACGGATCACCACTTTGGCATTTCATTTGCCAATGCAGACAAGAACGAATAAAGAACGCGCCCCGCGTATCGACCGGCTGGAGGGCCCCGAGTTGAACAAAGCACTTATCGTGATCCTGGCCGCCGTGACGCTAGGCGCCGTTGGCATCGGGCTGATCTTTCCGATTCTGCCGCGCCTGCTGGAGGACGTCACCCATACCGGTGAGGTGACGACACTGATCGGCATCATGCTGGCGCTGTATTCGGCGATGCAGTTCCTGTTCTCGCCGGTGCTGGGGGTGCTCAGCGACCGCTATGGCCGGCGCCCGGTGCTGCTGCTATCGCTGGCTGGTGCCGCCATCGACTACCTGATCATGGCATTTGCGCCCGAGCTCTGGATGCTGGTCCTGGGCCGCGCCATTGCCGGCGTCACCAGTGCGAACATGGCGGTGGCCACGGCCTATATCACCGACATTTCGGCCGAGGAGGAGCGCGCCAAGCGCTTCGGCTACTTCCACGCCATGTTCGGCATCGGCTTCATCATCGGGCCGGTGATCGGCGGCATTCTGGGCGACATATGGGTCCGGGCGCCGTTCCTCGTGGCGGCAGGCCTCAACGCGGTCAACTTCGCGCTGGCGCTGTTCGTGCTGCCGGAATCGCGCAAGGGCGACAGCTCCGCCAAGTTCGACTTCAAGACGCTGAACCCGTTCCGGCCGTTGGGCTGGGCGTTCAGCTTCACGGCGCTACTGCCGCTGATGGCCATCTTCGTGATCATGAATTTCGTCGGCACCATGTACGGCACCATCTGGGCGCTGTTCGGCCAGGACATGTTCCAGTGGAACGGCCTGATGATCGGGCTCTCGCTAGGGGCGTTCGGGCTCTTCCACGCCGGCGCGCAGGCCTTGCTCACCGGTCCGGTCGCGGCGCGGTTGGGCGAGCGTTGGGCGATGATTCTGGGCATGGCCTGCGAGCTCACCGCGCTGCTGATTCTGGGCTTCGCCACGCAGGGCTGGATCGTGTTCGCGCTGGCCCCGCTGTTCGCGCTCGGCGGCATCGGCATGCCGGCGCTGCAATCGCTCACCACAAAGCAGGTCGATGCCGACAACCAGGGCAAGCTTCAGGGCGTGCTCGCCAGTCTCGTCAGCCTCTCGGCAGTATTCGGCCCGCTATTCTTCTCGATGGTGTATTTCGCCCTCAAACCGACCTGGCCGGGGCTGATCTGGATCGTCGGGGGAGGCGTGTATTTGCTGGCTTTGCCGCTGCTTTTGGGCATCCGGAGAACGCCGCTCGCCACAGTAACGCCCGAAGGCTGACAAAGTTGAGCCTAAATTGACAGTTCATTAACAGAATTGCTGTGCCCAGCTTGCGGAAAAGCCCGGATTTCCTTGCGTTCCGAGCAGAATCGAAGAAGGGTCACGGCGTTTTGGTTCGCCTCAGAGGGCGGGCATCCCACAGTGAGGAAACGCTATGTCTAACAAGAACGATCTGATCGGCGTCGTCGCCGACAAGGCGGGCCTGACCAAGGCCCAGGCTGGGGAGGCTGTCGATGCCGTGTTTGACGCCGTCACCGCTTCGCTGAAGAAGGGCGAAGAAGTTCGCCTCGTCGGTTTCGGCACGTTTGCCGTTTCCAAGCGCAAGGCTTCGATCGGCCGCAACCCGGCAACGGGCGCCGAGATCAAGATCCCGGCCTCCAACCAGGCCAAGTTCAAGCCCGGCAAGGGCCTCAAGGACGCGATCAACTAAGATCGCGTTCCGGTCGACAAGACCACATGGCCCCGTGCGCTTGCCGCCGGGGCCATTTGCTTTTTGGGGCAGGGCGCTGAAGTTGGCTTGGTGCTGGCGCCAAGCGCATGTCGGTCATTCGAGGGGAATGGTGGGCGGTGACGGTCTCGAACCGCCGACCCTCTCGGTGTAAACGAGATGCTCTACCAACTGAGCTAACCGCCCGTCAGCGACGTGGTCGCGACGAAGGCGCACTAACTAGGGTTTTGGCCGCGAGGCGTCAACCCGTGGCACTCCGATCTGGGCTGTGCGTCGCAACAATCCCCCTGTAGGCTCACATCGCTAAACTTCACGGTTCGTCGGACTTAGGCCAGGGGAGGGCTCTGATGTCGATTGCCGAAGTAAGCCGCTTTGATCTGCCTGGTTTTGCGGGCACCCTGATCCACCCAGACCATGCCGACTACGATGACGCGCGCCGCGTCTACAACGGCATGATCGACCGTCGGCCGGCGGTGATCGCGCGCTGCAGCAGCGCCGACGACGTGGTGCTGGCCATCGGCCTTGCCCGTCGAGAGGGTTTGCCGCTCTCGGTGTTCGGCGGCGGCCATGCGGTCACCGGTGCGTCGGTTTGTGACGGCGGGGTGTGCATCGATATGCGCGGCATGAAGGGGATGACCATCGATCCTGCGGCGCAGACCTGCCGCGTCGAGGCCGGGCTGAACTGGGGCGAGTTCGACGCGGCCACTGCCGCATACGGCCTCGTGCTCACCGGTGGCCGAAACCCCACCACCGGCGTCGCCGGGCTGTCGCTGGGCAGCGGCAGCGGCTGGTTGGAGCGGAAGTTCGGCTTCGTCTGCGACAATCTCATCAGTGCCGAAGTGGTCACCGCAAACGGACGCAAGGTGGTCGCGTCCGCCAGCGAGAATCCAGAGCTGTTCTGGGGGCTGCGCGGTGGGGGCGGCAATTTCGGCATCGTCACGGCGTTCCACTTCCGTCTGCACAAGCTCGGCCCGATCGTGCTGGCCGGCGTGCTTATGTACCCGGCGCCGATGGCCGGTGCCGTGTTGCGGCACATTCGCGATTTCATGCGCACCGCGCCGGATGAGGTGGGCACCGGAATGGCCTTCACCACCGCGCCCGACGCGCCATTCGTCCCCGAGCCGGCACGCGGCAAGCCGATCGTGGTGGTGCAACTGATCTATGCCGGCGACGTGGAAGAAGGGCAGCGGGTGCTGGCGCCGTTCCGGGCCTTTGGTCCGCCGGCGGCCGACCTAGTGCAGCCGATGCCTTACACCGAGTTCCAGAAGATGGGCGGCAACTTCCCCGGCTCGCAGAACTACTGGACCGCCGACTTCCTCAACGAGCTGCCCGAGGAGGCGATCGACGCCTATGCCGCGCTGGCGCTGACGCCGGTGTCGCCGCAGTCGGCCATCATCCTCGTTCCCGGCGGTGGCGCGCCGTCGCGAGTCGATGAAGAAGCGACGGCCTTCGGCATGCGCACCGCGCCGTGGAACGTCCACTACATCTGCGGCTGGATGGATCCGGCCGACAACGAAGCCAACATTGCCCGCGTCAAGGAGATTGCCTCCGTGCTGAAGCCCTGGTCGACCGGCCGGGTCTACCTCAACTACATCGGCAACGAGGGGCAGGATCGAGTCGACGCGGCGTTCGGCGCCGCCAAGCTTGCCCGGCTGCGCGCGCTCAAGGCCGAGTGGGACCCCGAGAACCTGTTCCGCCACAACCACAACATCCGTCCGGCGGGTGCGGGGGCTTAGCGAGCGACACCGCATTCGATGGGGAAAACGCCAGTCTGGAAAGGCATTTGCAGGCAGGCGTGGAAAAGCTGGAAGAAAGTATGCGGCGCGCGCGGTTTCGGCGCTTGACACTCTCCGACCCTCCCTCTAAACGGACGCCACGTTGCGCGGACGACTTGTTCGCAAGCGCTGCGGGAGTAGCTCAGTTGGTTAGAGCGCCGGCCTGTCACGCCGGAGGTCGCGGGTTCGAGCCCCGTCTCTCGCGCCACCCTTTCTCATCACATTGTTGAAGAATACCGGGTGGCGATGATCGCTTGATGGCGGTCGCCATGCTCTGCCCTTGCAAGGACCGTCCCCTCACCACATTTCAATTGTACCAGCCCCTGGGTGCGTCGGAACCGCGGGGCGGGGTGGTGCATTGAAGTCTGTTGGAGGCGATCTCGGAGACCAGACATGCGGATGTCGTTGCGACTGATGCTTGCAGCAGCAGCACTAGCCGGCACGGTAGGGGCCGCGGCTGCGTCTGACCTCATCACCGTGCCGGTCGGTTCCAGCGCCGTCGGCGTTCCTGTCGCAAGCGGATTCGACTGGAGCGGCTTCTACGCTGGCGTCTACGGCGTGGTACAATCCAGCCCGGCGCGTGGCGGCGAGGTCGGGGCGGGCATCGAGGCCGGCGTGAATGCGCAGCTCGACTTCTTCCTCGTCGGCGGCGAGGTGGCCCTGCATGGGCTGACCAGCGACACCATAGACACAGCCTACGGCCAGGTTACCGGTCGCGGCGGCGTGCTGGTTACCGATGACCTGCTGGCCTACGCCTCGGCCGGCTACGGCATGGAGCTCACCGGCACCGGCGAGCGTGACCTGCTGGCGGGTGGCGGTCTCGAATACGCGGTCAGCGACGATATCTCGGTCAATGCCGAGTACCTGCGCGGCTTCGATCTCGAGGGTGGCAACCCGAAGGACCAGTTCAGCCTCGGCGCGCGGTTCCATTTCTAGCGATTCCGCGGCGACCCGCGGCATCGCCAGTCACGCGTTTGCACAGCCTCAACCATGAGCAAAGCACTCCGATAGCGACAATCGTCGGAAGACCGTTGCGGGCAGGGCGTCTCAGCCGGATTCCCGTGCTAAGTTGAGCGTAATGATCAACATTAGTTTTCCTTGAATCGCTGCAAGGCGTGGGCTAAGCCCGTGCCACACGAAGTCGCGTCGTCTCGCGGGCCCAAAATCGCCCGTCTGGCCGCGCGAGCCGGCCACTCCCAGCCGGCCCGACCATTAGGCTGCACAATGAACGAGTTGCTCAGCAACTACCTGCCGATCATCATATTCGTCGGTCTGGCTGCCGTTATCGGCCTGGCCCTCATGGTTGCCCCCTTCATCGTTGCCTACAAGCGACCGGACCCGGAAAAGGTGTCGGCGTTCGAGGCTGGGTTTGAAGCGTTCGACGACGCGCGCATGAAGTTCGATGTGCGCTTCTACTTGGTGTCGATCCTGTTCATCGTGTTCGACCTCGAAGTGGCGCTGCTGTTCCCGTGGGCCGTGGCTTTCCGCGATGTCGGCTGGTTCGGCTTCTGGGCGGTCATGATCTTCCTCGGGGTACTGACTATCGGCTTTATCTACGAATGGAAGAAGGGCGCGCTGGAATGGGATTGAGTGAGCAGACGCTGGTCGCGCCGCAGCCCAAGGGCCTGATCGACCCGCGCACCAACAAGCCGATCGGCGCCGACGATCCGTTCATGGCGGATGTGAACGCCGAGCTGGCGGACAAGGGCTTCCTCGTTTCGACGGCCTCGCAGCTGATCACCTGGGCGCGTACCGGATCGCTGATGTGGATGCAGACGGGCCTCGCCTGCTGCGCCGTGGAAATGATCCAGATGTCGATGCCGCGCTACGACATCGAGCGATTCGGCACTGCGCCGCGCGCCTCGCCGCGCCAGGCGGACGTCTTGATCGTCGCCGGCACGCTCACCAACAAGATGGCTCCCGCCCTCCGCAAGGTCTACGACCAGATGCCGGAGCCGCGCTACGTCATCTCGATGGGCAGCTGCGCCAATGGCGGCGGCTACTATCACTATTCCTACTCGGTGGTGCGCGGCTGCGACCGCGTGATGCCCGTGGACATCTATGTCCCGGGTTGCCCGCCGACAGCTGAGGCGCTGCTCTACGGCATCCTGCTGCTGCAGAAGAAAATCCGCCGCACCGGCACGATCGAACGTTAGGACCGGCCATGATTGACGGCCCCATTCCTTCACCGCTCGCGGCGCTCGCTGAACGCGCCCGTAACGCGCTCGGCGACAAGATCATCGACCACAAGCTGGCCTATGGCGAGCTGACGCTGTCGGTCCAGCGCGATGCCATCATCGACGTGGCGACGTTCCTCCACGACCACGAGGCATTCATTTCGATCATCGACGTGTGCGGCGTGGACTTCCCGGAGCGCGACGAGCGCTTCGACGTGGTCTATCACCTGCTCAGCCCCAAGCAGAACCTCAGGGTGCGGCTGAAGCTGACGACGGATGACACGCAGCCCGTGCAGTCGATCACCGGCATGTACCCGGGCGCCGACTGGTTCGAGCGCGAGACGTACGATCTGTTCGGCATCCTGTTCACCGGGCATCCGGACCTGCGCCGGCTGCTGACCGACTACGGGTTCGACGGCTACCCGCTGCGCAAGGACTTCCCGACCACCGGCTATGTCGAAGTGCGCTACGACGAAGAGCGCAAGCGCGTCGTCTATGAGCCGGTGAAGCTGCCGCAGGAATTCCGGCAGTTTGACTACCTGTCACCTTGGGAGGGTACGGATTACGTGCTGCCCGGCGACGAGAAGGCGAAGAACTGATGTCCGAAGTCGACGTCCGCAATTTCACGATCAACTTCGGGCCGATCCACCCGTCGGCGCACGGCGTGCTGCGCCTGATCCTCGAACTCGACGGTGAAGTCGTCGAGCGGGTCGATCCGCATATCGGGCTGCTGCATCGCGGCACGGAGAAGCTGATCGAGACCAAGACCTACCTCCAGGCCGTGCCGTATTTCGACCGGCTCGACTACGTGGCACCGATGAACCAGGAGCACGCGTTCTGCCTCGCAGTGGAAAAGCTGCTCGGCATCACCGTGCCTTTCCGAGGCCAGCTGATCCGCGTTCTCTATGCCGAGATCGGGCGGCTGCTGTCGCACATGCTCAACTGCACGACGCAGGCCATGGACGTCGGCGCGCTGACCCCGCCGCTCTGGGGTTTCGACGAGCGCGAAAAGCTCATGATCTTCTACGAGCGCGCCTCGGGCAGCCGCATGCATGCGGCCTATTTCCGGCCGGGCGGCGTGCACCAGGACCTGCCGCAGGCGCTGATCGATGATATCGGCGCGTTCTGCGACCCGTTCCTCAAAGTGCTAGACGATCTCGAAAAGCTGCTCACCGGCAACCGCATCTACATGCAGCGCAACGCCGATATCGGCGTGGTGTCGCGCGACGATGCATGGAAGTGGGGTTTCTCGGGCGTCATGGTGCGCGGTTCGGGCGATGCCTGGGACCTGCGCAAGGCCCAGCCCTACGAGTGCTACGACCGGCTCGAGTTCGACGTTCCCGTCGGCAAGAACGGCGATTGCTACGACCGCTATCTCGTCCGCATGGACGAGATGCGCCAGTCGATCCGCATCATGAAGCAGGTGCTCGATCTCTTGAATTCGCCCGAAGGGCAGGGGCCGGTGGCGTCGACCGACGGCAAGGTGGTGCCGCCCAAGCGCGCCGAGATGAAGCAGTCGATGGAAGCGCTGATCCATCACTTCAAGCTCTACACCGAAGGCTACAAGGTGCCGGCCGGCGAGGTTTACGCCGCCGTCGAAGCACCGAAGGGCGAGTTCGGCGTCTATCTCGTCAGCGACGGCACCAACAAGCCGTACCGCTGCAAGATCCGCGCGCCAGGCTTTGCGCACCTGCAGGCGATGGATTTCCTCTGCCGCGGGCACATGCTGGCCGACGTCGCCGCCATCCTCGGCTCGCTCGACATCGTGTTCGGCGAGGTCGACCGCTGATGTCGCCCACCGCACTCGCCCAAGGCCAGCTCGACGCCTACAACGCGCAGGATCTCGACGCGTTCATGACGTTCTACGCCGATGACTGCGTCATTGCCGGCCCGGATGGCAAGATCACCCAGGACGGCGCGACCGCCATCCGCGAGCGCTATGCGACGATGTTCGCCAAGTTCCCGCAGAACCAGGCGATCCTGATCAACCGCATCGCGGCGGGAAACACTGTCGTCGACCACGAAGACGTCCGGCGCGCGCCGGATGGCGAGCGCTTCGAAGCGATCGCGATTTACACCATAGCGGGCGGCAAGATCGCCCGCGTCGATTTCGCAGGATAGAGCATGTCCGTCCGCCGCCTCGCAGATGAGACCGTCCAGCCCGAGAGCTTTGCTTTCTCGAAGGCCAACCAGGCCTGGGCTGAAAAGAAGATGGCTGAGTACCCGCCCGGCCGGCAGCAATCGGCCGTGATCCCGATCCTGTGGCGTGCCCAGGAGCAGGAAGGCTGGATCACCCGCGCGGCGATCGAGTCGATCGCCAAGATGCTCGACATGGCCTACATCCGGGTGCTCGAGGTCGCGACCTTCTACACGCAGTTCCTGCTGCGGCCGGTCGGCACGAAGGCGCATATTCTCGTCTGCGGCACGACGCCCTGCATGCTGCGTGGCGCCGAAGACCTGCGCGAGGTCTGCCAGCACAAGATCAACCACGAGCCGTTCGAGACCAATGCGGATGGCACGCTGAGCTGGGAAGAGGTCGAGTGCCTCGGCGCCTGCGTGAATGCTCCGCTGGTGATGATCGGCAACGACACGTACGAGGACCTGACGGTCGATAGCCTCGAGTCGCTGATCGACAAGTTCGCCGCCGGCAAGGGCAGCGAAGTGCCCACTGGTCCGCAGATCCAGCGCCAGTTCGGCGCCGCCGAGGGTGGGCAGACGACGCTGCTGGAAAAGCCGACCGCCAAGCGCACCTACAAGCCGTTCCCGCCACCGCCGGCTCCGGCGCCCGCTCCGGGTGCTCCGGGTGCTCCGGCTGCTGCGGCTCCCGCCGCGGCTGCCCCGGCTCCTGCCGCAAAGGTGGCAGAACCCGCGCCGACCAAGCCCGGTCGCAAGCGTGGCGACGTTCCTGAAGAGGCCGCTCCGGCGCTCAAGGAGCCCGCGGGTGCGCCCAAGGCCTCCGTCGCCAAGGCTGAGTCGGAGCGCAAGAAGGCAGATGCCGCCGCCAAGGCCGATGGCAAGCCGAACAAGGCGATGCGAGAAGATGCCACCGGCGCCGAATCGCCGGCCGGCAAGATCGATGCGGGCAAGGCGCCGGGTAAGCCGCGCACCAAGAAGGGCAGTGTGTGATGCTGGAAGATAAAGACCGCATCTTCACCAATCTGTACGGCAACGGCGACTGGGGCCTCGAAGGCGCCCGGGCGCGCGGTGGCTGGCAGGATACCAAGAAGTTCATCGACAACGGTCGCGACTGGATCGTCAACGAGGTCAAGGGCTCGGGCCTCCGCGGCCGCGGCGGCGCCGGCTTCCCGACCGCGCTGAAGTGGACCTTCATGCCCAAGGAGGGCGTCAATGACGGCCGCCCGAGCCAGCTTCTCGTCAATGCCGACGAGTCCGAGCCCGGCACCTGCAAGGACCGCGAGATCCTGCGGCACGACCCGCATCACCTGATCGAGGGCTGCCTCCTGGCCGGCCGCGCCATGGGCGCGCACATCGCTTACGTCTACATCCGTGGCGAGTTCATCCGCGAGCGCCAGCGCTTCGAGGAAGCCGTGCAACAGGCCTACGACGCCAAGCTGATCGGCAAGAACAACATCCATGGCTGGGACTTCGAGATCGTCGTCCATCACGGCGCCGGCGCCTACATCTGCGGCGAAGAAACCGCGCTGATGGAGTCGCTGGAGGGCAAGAAGGGCCAGCCGCGCCTGAAGCCGCCGTTCCCGGCGGCGATGGGCGTCTACGGCAACCCGACGACCGTCAACAACGTCGAGTCGATCGCCGTGGTCCCGGAAATCCTGCGCCGCGGCGGCGCCTGGTTCGCCGGCATCGGCCGTCCGAACAACACCGGCACCAAGCTGTTCATGGTCTCGGGCCATGTGAACAAGCCTGCGACCTTCGAAGACGCACTAGGGGTGTCGTTCCGCGAAGTCATCGAGAAGCATTGCGGCGGCATCCGCGGCGGCTGGGACAACCTGCTGGCGGTCATTCCGGGCGGCGCTTCCTGTCCGGTGGTGCGCGGCGAAGACATGATGGACGCCATCCTCGATTTCGACGGGATGCGCGAGAAGAAGTCGTCGTTCGGTACCGGCGGCATGATCGTCATGGACAAGTCCACGGACATCATCAAGGCGATCTGGCGTATCGCGGCTTTCTTCAAGCACGAGAGCTGTGGCCAGTGCACGCCGTGCCGTGAAGGCACCGGCTGGATGATGCGCGTCATGGAGCGCATGGTCGAAGGCCGCGCCCAGAAGCGCGAGATCGACATGCTGTTCGAAGTGACCAAGCAGATCGAAGGGCACACCATCTGCGCCCTCGGCGATGCGGCGGCCTGGCCTGTCCAGGGGCTGATCCGCAACTTCCGCGACGTCATCGAGGCGCGGATCGACCAATACACCTGGTCCTCGACCAGCGAGGGCGCCGTGCCCTCGATCGCGGCGGAGTAAGACTGATGGCCAGCATCAAGGTCGACGGCACGCTCGTCGAGGTCCCGGACTACTACACGCTGATGCAGGCGGCCGAGGCCGCCGGCGCCGAGATCCCGCGCTTCTGCTACCACGAGCGCCTGTCGGTCGCCGGCAACTGCCGCATGTGCCTCGTCGAGGTGAAGGGTGGGCCGCCGAAGCCGCAGGCCAGCTGCGCCATGTCGGTCAAGGACCTGCGTCCGGGCCCGAACGGCGAGCCGCCGGAGATGTTCACCAACACCCCGATGGTCAAGAAGGCCCGCGAAGGGGTGATGGAGTTCCTGCTCATCAACCACCCGCTGGATTGCCCGATCTGCGACCAGGGTGGCGAATGCGACCTGCAGGACCAGGCCATGGCCTATGGCGTGGACAAGAACCGCTACGCCGAGAACAAGCGCGCCGTTGAGGACAAGTATCTCGGGCCGCTGGTGAAGACGTCGATGAACCGCTGCATCCACTGCACGCGCTGCGTCCGCTTCACCACCGAAGTCGCCGGTATCGCCGAGATGGGCCTCCTGGGCCGTGGCGAAGATGCCGAGATCACCTCGTATCTCGAGAAGGCGCTCACCAGCGAACTCTCGGGCAACGTCATCGACCTCTGCCCGGTCGGCGCTTTGACTTCGAAGCCCTACGCCTTCGCGGCTCGTCCGTGGGAACTGGTGAAGACCGAATCCATCGACGTGATGGACGCCGTCGGCTCCAACATCCGGGTCGACAGCCGTGGTCGCGAAGTGATGCGCATCCTGCCGCGCGTCAATGAGGCGATCAACGAAGAGTGGATTTCGGACAAGACCCGGTTCATCTGGGATGGCCTGAAGAGCCAGCGCCTCGATCGCCCGTATGTCCGCTCGGGCGGCAAGCTGAAGCCCGCCACCTGGGATGAGGCATTCGCGGCGGTTGCCAAGGCGATCAAGGCCTCGGGTGGCGGCAACAAGGTCGGCGCGATCGCCGGCGACCTTGCCTCGGTCGAGGACATGTACGCGCTGAAAGCGCTGATGACCTCGCTGGGCTCCGGCATGACCGACAGCCGTCCGGCGATGTCGGGGATCGATCCGTCGATGCCGCGTTCGGCTTACATCTTCAACCCGACGATCGCGGGTATCGAAGAAGCCGACGCTATCCTGATCATCGGTTCGAACCCGCGCAAGGAGGCTTCGGTCCTTAACGCCCGGATCCGCAAGGCCTGGCGCGCCAAGGGCATGCCGATCGCCGTGATCGGCGACCAGGCCGACCTGACCTATGACTATGAATACCTCGGCAATGGCTTTTCGGGCCTTCTCGACCTCGTCGCCGGCAAGGGCGGCTTTGCCGAGAAGCTGGCCGCCGCGAAGAAGCCGCTGATCATCGTGGGCGAGGGAGCTGTTTCGCACGGTGCCGCGCACTCCAAGCAGATCGGCCGCGATACCATCGCGCTCGCCGCCAAGCTCGCCACCGGCGCAAATGTCGCCGAGGGCTGGAACGGCTTTGCGCTGCTGCACAACGCAGCAGGTCGGGTCGGCGGCCTCGATATCGGCTTCGTGCCGCACAATGGCGGCGTCTGCTCGGCCGACCAGGTTGGTCTCGCCGGCGAGGGCAAGCTCGACGTGCTGTTCCTGCTGGGCGCCGATGAGTACGACACCGCGGCGATGGGCAAGGCGTTCGTCGTCTATGTCGGCACGCACGGCGATGCCGGTGCACACCGCGCCGACGTCATCCTGCCGGCTGCCACCTACACCGAGAAGTCGGGTACCTACGTCAATACCGAGGGTCGCGTGCAGCTCGCCGAGCGCGCCGTGTTCCCGCCGGGCGAGGCGAAGGAAGACTGGGCGATCTTCCGTGCCTTGTCGGCCGTCCTCGGCCAGCCTCTGCCGTTCAACTCGCTCACTGGGCTGCGCGCTGCGATCTATGCCGAGTTCCCGCATCTCGCGCGCCTCGACCAGATCGCCGCCGGTTCGGTGGCCGATGTGAAGAAGCTCGCGGGCGCCGCGATCAAGACCAAGTCCGCGACCTTCACGTCTCCGGTCGCCGACTTCTACCTCACCAACCCGATCGCGCGGTCGTCCGCGACGATGGGCGAATGCGCCGCGCTGCAGGCCGGTCTCCGGCAGGCAGCAGAGTAAGAGGCCCAGATGGATTTCGTCGTTTCAGCGCTGGACTACCTGCTCGGCATCCCGATCTTCGGGTGGGGCGAACAGGTCGGTTTCATCTACAAGGGGCTGCTGCTCCTCGTAGCGCTGCTGATCTTCACCGCCTACATCCTGCTCGCCGACCGCAAGATCTGGGCGGCCGTGCAGCAGCGTCGTGGCCCCAACGTCGTCGGCCCGCTCGGGTTGTTGCAGAGCTTCGCGGACTTGTTGAAGTTCGTGCTCAAAGAGCCTGTAATCCCGGCAAGTTCGGACAAGGTGCTGTTCATCCTGGCGCCGCTGGTGACGTCGATCCTGGCGCTCTCGGCCTATGCCGTGATCCCGTTCGACAAGGGCTGGGCGCTTGCCAACATCAACATCGGCGTCCTCTACATCTTCGCCATCTCGTCGCTCGGCGTTTACGGCATCATCATCGGCGGTTGGTCGTCGAACAGCAAATACGCCTTCCTCGGCGCGCTGCGTTCGGCCGCGCAGATGGTGTCGTACGAAGTCTCGATCGGCCTCGTCATCATCACGGTGCTGCTCTGCGTCGGTTCGCTGAACCTCACCGACATCGTTGTGGCGCAACAGTCGGGCGGCATCGCCACCATGCTTGGCGTGCCGTGGCTCAGCGTCCTGAACTGGTACTGGCTGCCGCTGTTCCCGATGTTCGTGATCTTCTACGTCTCGGCACTGGCGGAAACCAACCGCCCGCCGTTCGACCTGCCGGAAGGTGAGTCCGAGCTCGTGGCCGGCTACATGGTCGAATATTCCTCGACTCCGTATCTGCTGTTCATGCTCGGCGAATACATCGCGATCATCCTGATGTGCGCGATGACGACGATCCTGTTCCTCGGGGGCTGGGCAGCGCCCATCGACGCGCCGCCGTTCACCTGGATCCCGGGCGTCGTCTGGTTCGGCCTCAAGCTCTGCCTGGTGTTCTTCATGTTCGCGATGGCAAAGGCGATCGTGCCGCGCTACCGCTACGACCAGCTGATGCGTATCGGCTGGAAGGTGTTCCTGCCGATCTCCCTGCTCATGGTCGTCGTCGTTGCCGCGGTTCTCCAGCTCACCGGCTG
Organism: Devosia sp. P2_G7; assembly: GCF_056403495.1. Lineage (NCBI taxonomy): Bacteria > Pseudomonadati > Pseudomonadota > Alphaproteobacteria > Hyphomicrobiales > Devosiaceae > Devosia > Devosia sp. P2_G7. Next base: position 20,089 of record NZ_JBFUFI010000004.1, on the reverse strand, counting down.
GGGCTGGCACGGAGGTGCCGTCTGATGCGTTTCGCCCAGTTCCTCAACGGCCTGCTGCTGCGAGAGTTCGTCGGCGCTTTCTTCCTAGCGATGAAGTACTTCTTCGCGCCCAAGAAGACCGTGAACTACCCGTTCGAGAAGATTCCGTATTCGCCGCGCTTCCGCGGTGAGCATGCGCTCCGCCGCTATCCAAACGGCGAAGAGCGTTGCATCGCCTGCAAGCTCTGCGAAGCGATCTGCCCGGCGCAGGCCATCACCATCGAGGCCGGCCCGCGCCAGAACGACGGCACCCGCCGCACGGTGCGCTACGACATCGACATGGTGAAGTGCATCTATTGCGGTTTCTGCCAGGAAGCCTGCCCGGTCGACGCCATCGTCGAAGGGCCGAACTTCGAGTTTGCGACCGAGACACGCGAGGAGCTGTATTTCTCCAAGGAGAAGCTGCTTGCCAATGGCGATCGCTGGGAGCGTGAAATCGCTGCCAACCTCGCCGCCGACGCGCCGTACCGGTAAGGGATCGAGATGACGCTGCCGCTGTTCTTCTTCTACGTGTTTTCGGTCATCACCGTCGCCTCGGCGCTGATGGTGATCGCGGCGCGCAATCCCGTGCACTCGGTGCTGTTCCTGATCCTGGCGTTCGTCAATTCGGCCGGGCTGTTCATGCTTGCCGGCGCCGAGTTCCTGGCGCTGATCCTGATCGTCGTCTATGTCGGGGCCGTCGCGGTTCTGTTCCTGTTCGTCACCATGATGCTCGACGTCGATTTCGCGTCGCTGCGCCAGGGCATGCTGCAGTACGCGCCTGTCGGCATGGTGGTGGGCATTATCCTGTTGCTCGAGCTGCTATTGGTCGGGGGTAGCTTCGTGCTGCCTGTCGACTCCGGGGCCTCGGCCATGGTGCCGATCGAGGCCGGGATCAGCAACACCCGGGCCATCGGGCAGCTGCTCTATACGCGCTACGTCTTCCTGTTCCAGGGCGCCGCCGGCGTGCTGCTGGTGGCGATGATCGGCGCGATCGTCCTCACGCTCAGGCACAAGTCGAATGTCAAACGTCAGGACGTGTTCCGCCAGACTGGGCGCAAGCGCTCGGAAGGCACGGAACTGGTCAAGGTCAAATCGGGGCAGGGGCTCTAAATGCTGGCAGAAACAGGCATCGGGCTCGGGCACTACCTGACCGTCGGGGCGATCCTCTTCACGCTTGGCGTGTTCGGTATCTTCCTCAACCGCAAGAACATCATCGTCATCCTGATGTCGGTCGAGCTGATCCTCCTCGCGGTGAACATCAACTTCGTGGCGTTCTCGGCACAGCTGAGCGATCTCGCCGGACAGGTGTTCGCGCTCTTGATCCTTACGGTGGCTGCTGCTGAAGCGGCGATCGGTCTCGCCATCCTCGTCATCTTCTATCGCAACCGCGGCTCCATCGCCGTGGAAGACGTCAACTCGCTGAAGGGCTGACCCGGTGCTTATCCAGGCCATCGTATTCTTCCCGCTCGTCGGGGCCCTGATCGCAGGTTTGCTGGGCCGTATCATCGGTCACCGCACCAGCGAGTACATCACCACCGGGCTGCTGATCGCCGCCGCGGTGCTGAGCTGGATCGTCTTTGCCGGCTACTGGTTCGCTCCGGAAGCCGCCGAGGCCGCCGGTCATGCCGAAGCTACCAAGGTGGAGGTGTTCCGCTGGATCGCCTCCGGTGCGCTCGACCTCCGCTGGGTGCTGCGCGTCGATACGCTGACCGCGGTGATGCTGGTCGTCGTCACCACCGTCTCCAGCCTCGTCCACCTCTATTCGATCGGCTATATGGCCGATGATCCGCACCGCGCGCGGTTCTTCGCCTACCTGTCGCTGTTCACGTTCGCCATGCTGATGCTGGTGACCGCCGATAACTTCCTCCAGATGTTCTTTGGCTGGGAAGGCGTGGGTCTGGCGTCCTACCTGCTGATCGGCTTCTGGTACACGCGGCCCTCGGCCAATGCCGCCGCCATCAAGGCGTTTGTGGTCAACCGCGTCGGCGACTTCGGCTTCGCGCTGGGCATCTTCGCCGCCTTCGTGGTGCTCGGTCACCTCGATTTCGATGGCGCGTTCCACGCTGCGGACGGCCTAAAGGGCAACCTGCCGGTCATCCACTTCCTGTCGTGGGACTTGGATGCCATGACTGTGGTCTGCCTGCTGCTGTTCATGGGCGCCATGGGCAAGTCCGCGCAGTTCCTGCTCCACACCTGGTTGCCGGACGCCATGGAAGGCCCGACCCCGGTTTCTGCGCTCATCCACGCCGCCACCATGGTGACCGCCGGCGTGTTCATGGTGGCGCGGCTGTCGCCGCTGTTCGAGCTGTCGCCCTTCGCCATGACCGTGGTGATGCTGGTCGGCGCGATGACCGCGTTCTTCGCGGCGACCGTCGGCCTGGTCCAGAACGACATCAAGCGCGTCATCGCATATTCGACCTGTTCGCAGCTCGGCTACATGTTCGTGGCGCTCGGCGCCGGCATGTTCTCGGCGGGCATCTTCCACCTGTTCACCCACGCCTTTTTCAAGGCTCTGTTGTTCCTCGGCGCCGGCTCGGTCATCCATGCGATGCACCACGAGCAGGACATGCGGAACATGGGCGGGCTCCGCAAGAAGATCCCGGTCACCTACTGGCTGATGATCATCGGCACGCTGGCGCTCACCGGCGTCGGCATTCCCGGCACGCCGCTCGGTTTCGCCGGGTTCTTCTCGAAGGACGGCATCATCGAAGTCGCTTATGCGGCTGGCGGATCGACCGGCTACATCGCCTTCTGGGCCCTGGTGATCGCAGCGATGTTCACGAGCTTCTACTCGTGGCGCCTGATCCACCTGACGTTCCACGGCAAGCCGCGCGAAGCACACCACGGCCACGATGCGCATGCTGCCCACGATGACCACGGGCACCACGGCAGCGCCTACGATAATGCGCACGAGAGCCCCAACGTCATGCTGGTGCCGCTCTATATCCTGGCTGCCGGTGCGGTGCTGGCGGGCGTGGTATTCAACGACCTGTTCTTCGGCCATGCCGAGCACATCGCGCACTTCTTCCAAGGCTCGCTGGTCGTTCCGACGGAACTGCTCGAGACCGCGCACGGCGTGCCGCTGTGGGTGAAGTGGTCGGCGACTGTCGCCATGCTGCTCGGCTTCGCCGCTGCGTACCAGATGTACATCCGCGATCCGGCGGCGCCGAAGCGGTTGGCTCACGCCAACCCCGGGCTTTACCTGTTCCTGCTCAACAAGTGGTACTTCGACGAGCTCTACGACCGCATCTTCGTCAAGCCGGCGCTCTGGCTCGGCAATGCCCTGTGGAAGGGCTTTGACGACATGCTGATCGACCAGACCATCACCGAAGGCCTCGGCAATCGGGTGAAGGCCATCACCGGTCGCGTCGTCAAGCTGCAGTCCGGCTACCTCTATCACTACGCTTTCGCCATGCTTATCGGTATCGCGGCGCTGCTCACCTGGGCCATCGCCGCCGGGGGACTCCTGGGATGATCTTCAGTGACCACCTTCTGACGGTCATCACCTTCCTGCCGACGCTGGGCGCGTTGCTGCTGCTGTTCGTCGGCGGTCGCGACGAGGCGGGGACAAACCTGTCGCGCTGGATCGCGCTCGTTGTGACGCTGGTGACGGCGGCACTGAGCCTTTATCTATGGTATCTGTTCGACCCGTCGAACACCGGCTTCCAGTTCGTCGAGAATATCCCATTCAGCGACTCGATCGGCTACCGCATGGGCGTCGACGGCATCTCGGTGCTGTTCATCCCGCTGACGGCCGTGCTGATGCCCGCGGTGATCCTCTCGAGCTGGAGCTCCATCACCAAGCGCGTGCGGGAATACCTGATCGTCTTCCTGGTCCTCGAGACGTTCATGATCGGCGCCTTCGCGACGCTCGATCTGGCGCTGTTCTACGTGTTCTTCGAGGGCACGCTGATCCCGATGTTCCTGATCATCGGCATCTGGGGCGGGGCGCGGCGTATCCAGGCGACGTACAAGTTCTTCTTCTACAGCTTCACCGGCACGGTGCTGATGCTCATCGCCATCATGGCGATGTTCTGGCAGGCCGGCACGCTCGACATCACCAAGCTGCTGACCTTCAAATTTGCGCCGGAAGTCCAGACCTGGCTCTGGATCGGGTTCTTCGCCTCGTTCGCGGTGAAGATGCCGATGTGGCCGTTCCACCGCTGGCTGCCGGAAGCACACGTCGAGGCGCCGACGGGTGGCTCGGTGATCCTGGCCGCGATCCTTCTGAAGCTTGGCGGCTACGGCTTCATCCGCTTCTCGATCTCGATGTTCCCCGATGCGTCGCACCAGTTCTCGACGTTCGTCTACGTGCTGTCGATCGCGGCGATCATCATCACCTCGCTCGTCGCACTGGTGCAGACCGACATGAAGAAGCTGATCGCCTATTCGTCGGTGGCCCATATGGGCTTCGTGACGATGGGTATCTTCACCGGCAACGTCTACGGCATCCACGGCGCGATCTTCCAGATGATCTCGCACGGCGTCGTCTCGGCCGCGCTCTTCCTTTGCGTCGGCGTGGTCTATGACCGGATGCACACCCGCGAGATCTCCGCCTATGGCGGGCTGGTGTCGCCGATGCCGCGCTATGCAGTGGCCTTCATGGTATTCACCATGGCCAATGTCGGCTTGCCGGGTACGTCAGGCTTCGTCGGCGAATTCCTCACCATGCTGGCGGCATTCCAAGCCAATACCTGGGTGGCGTTCTTCGCGGCCTTCGGCGTGATCCTGTCGGCGGCCTATGCGCTCTGGCTCTATCGCCGGGTGATCTTCGGCGCCTTCACCAAGGAGTCGCTGAAGGGCATCCTCGATCTCGACGCGCGTGAAGTCGCCGTGCTGGTACCGCTGGTGATCCTCACCATCCTCTTCGGCTTCTATCCCGCGCCGATCCTCGATGCGACTGCCGCATCGGTGAATCTCGTCGCTGAAAACTTCGCCAACGCCATCGGCACCGCTCCCGCAGCGGTCGCCGCGGTGACCGGCCACTAGGAGACGGGCATGCTGTCCGACGTCACGAGCTTCGCTTCGCTCGCACCCGCCTATCCTGAACTGCTGCTCGCCACCGGCGCCGTGGTGGTGCTGCTGATCGCGCTGTTCTGGAAGGGCATCAGCCCGACCGTGGTGGCCATCGTCTCCATCGCCTTGCTGGTAGCGGTGCTCGCGGTGCTGCTGCTGCAGCCGGCGACCGGGGTGCTGTTCAACGGCGTGTTCATCGTCGATGGGTTCGCTCGCTACATGAAAGCACTGGTGCTGGGTGGCGCCGCAGCGACGCTGCTGATCTCGCTGTCGAACTCCAAGGAGCACGGCATCGACAAGTTCGAGTACTCGGTGCTCGTGCTGCTGGCGACGCTGGGCATGATGATCATGGTCTCGGCCAACGATCTGATGAGCCTCTATATCGGCCTCGAACTGCAGAGCCTCGCGCTCTACGTGGTCGCCGCGATGAAGCGCGAAGACCAGAAGGCCACCGAAGCCGGCATCAAGTACTTCGTGCTCGGTGCCCTCAGCTCGGGCATGCTGCTCTACGGCGCGTCGCTGGTCTACGGCTTCACCGGCACTACCCAGCTCGACCTGATTGTCTCTGCGATCTCGCTCGACAGTCGCTCGATCGGGCTGATCTTCGGCGTGGTGTTCCTGCTCGCCGGTATCGCCTTCAAGATCTCGGCAGTGCCGTTCCACATGTGGACGCCGGACGTCTACGAGGGTGCTCCCACGCCGGTGACGGCGTTCTTCGCGGCCGCTCCGAAGGTCGCCGCGATGGCGCTCTTCATCCGCGTCACCACCGTCAGCTTCGCCCCGATCACCCATGATTGGCAGCAGGTCGTCATCTTCCTCTCGATTGCCTCGATGGTCCTCGCCGCCTTTGCCGCCATCGGGCAGAACAACCTCAAGCGCCTGCTCGCCTATTCGTCGATCGGCCATGTCGGCTTCGCGCTCGTCGGCCTGTCGGCTGGCACTGCCGTCGGCGTCGAGGGCGTTGCCGTCTACATGGCGATCTACATCGCGATGACCGTGGGCATCTTCGCCTGCGTCCTGGCGCTCCGCACCGAGAACGGTCCGGTCGAGACGATCTCCGAACTTGCAGGCCTGGCGCAGCGCCGGCCGTTCGTTGCGGCGGTGATTGCCATCCTGATGTTCTCGCTGATCGGCCTGCCGCCGCTCGCCGGGTTCTTCGCCAAGTGGCAGGTGTTCCTCGCCGCGGTCGAGCAGAACCTCTTCGTTCTCGCCGTGATCGGCGTCCTCGCCTCGGCGGTGAGCGCGTTTTACTATCTGCGCATCGTCAAGGTGATGTATTTCGACGAGCCGGTGGCGAAGTTCGCCGCCGTGCCGGGTGAACTCAACGTCGTCATGGCAGCGATCGGCTTTCTCATCGTCACCTATTTCGTGACCGTGGGTTCGCCGCTCACAGCCGCTGCCCACAGCGCGGCCGGAAGCCTGTTCTAGTGGCAGGGTTCTGGCTTGGGTCCAGGGCGGTCTCCCGCGGCTATAGGCTGAACGGCTTCGACAGCGTCGGCTCGACCTCGAACGAGGCCGCCAATGCAGCGAAAGCCGGCGATGTCGGCGATGTCTGGTTCTGCGCATTGCAGCAGACCGCCGGTCGTGGCCGGCGCGGCCGCCCGTGGCAGTCGCCGCACGGCAACCTCGCTGCCAGCCTGCTCGTGGTGCCCGACGCCGATCCGGCGATCTCCGCCACCCTCGGCTTCGTCGCCGGGGTGGCGCTGAACCGAGCCCTTGCCGACATCGTCCCCGCAGCCCGCTTCAAGACCGGCATCGACGGAGCCGACCTGGCTCACGGCCGCATCGCGCTCAAGTGGCCGAACGACGTGCTGGCCGATGGCGCCAAGCTCGCCGGCATCCTGCTCGAAGCCCACAAACGCCCGGATGGCTCGATGGCCATCGTCATCGGCATCGGCGTCAACGTGGTGGAGGCCCCCGAGGGGCTGCCGTATCCCGCGACGTCGCTCCGCGCCCTCGGGCTCGATACGAGCGCCGAGACCGTGTTCGGTGCGCTGTCGGACGCCTGGGTCGAGGCGTTCGAGATCTGGAACCAGGGCAGGGGCATAACCCAGGTGCTCGAACTCTGGCGCAAATCGGCCGCCGGGATGGGCGCCGAGGTTGCGGTGAACCGCGATGGCGATATCGTCCGCGGCATTTTCGAAACCATTGATGAGGCGGGGCGACTGATCGTCCGCGCCAATGACAACAGTCGCATTGCCATCACCGCCGGTGACGTGCATTTCGGCACGACCGCAAGCGTTAGGAACTGACAATGGCAAAGCCGAGTCCCGATGAGCTCGTCTTCGTTCCGCTTGGCGGCGTGGGCGAAATCGGCATGAACATGGGCGCCTACGGCTTCGGGCCGGAGCGCAGCCGCAAGTGGATCGTCGTTGATTGCGGCGTGACCTTCGCCGGCCCGGAAGAGCCCGGTGTCGAGCTGATCCTGCCCGATCCCGCCTTCCTCGAGGAGAACGCCGACGACATCCTGGCGCTGATTCTGACCCACAGCCACGAAGACCACTACGGCGCGGTGCTCGACCTGTGGCCAGCCTTCGACCGCCCGGTCTACGCCACCGCCTTCACGGCCGCCATGCTGAGCGCCAAGAAGGAGTCGGAGGGCATCGTCGAGGACGTCGAGGTCAAGCCGATGCAGGTCGGTAAGCCGTTCACGGTCGGCCCCTTCACCATCGAGGCGATCAACGTCGCCCACTCGATCCCGGAAAGCTGCGCGCTGTTGATCACCACGCCGATCGGCCGCGTCGTCCATACCGGCGACTGGAAGCTCGATCCGCATCCGGTCGGCGCGCCGCCGACCGATGTGGGCCGTTTCGCGCAGATCGGCGCCGACCGCTCGACGCCGATCGCGCTGATCTGCGATTCCACCAATGCGATGAAGGACGGCACCAGCCCGTCCGAGGACGAGGTCGCGGCGACGCTCGCCGCGCTGATCGCCGAGTCGACGCATCGCGTCGCCGTCACCACCTTCGCCTCCAATGTCGGCCGGGTGATCTCGGTCGCCCGCGCTGCGCAGAAGGCCGGCCGCAAGGTGGTAATGTCGGGCAGGGCGCTGCACCGCATCAGCGGTATCGCCCGCGAGCTCGGCATGCTGGAGGGGATCGATCCGTTCCTCGACCAGAACGAGTACAAGACCCTGCCGCGCGCCAAGGTCGTGCTGCTCTGCACCGGCAGCCAGGGCGAAGCCCGCGCCGCCATCGCCCGCATCGCCCGCGAGGAGCATCCCGAGATCTCGCTCAACGCTGGCGACCGAGTGATCTTCTCGTCCTGGGCTATCCCGGGCAACGAGCGCGAAGTCATCGACATCCAGAACATGCTGATCGACCGCGGCATCGACGTGATCACCCAGACGCACGGCCTGGTGCACACCACCGGCCACCCGCGCCGCGAAGAGCTGAAGCGGCTCTACGACCTGATCAAGCCGGACGTGCTGGTGCCAGTGCACGGCGAAGCCGCTCACCTCGAGGCGCATGCGCTGCTCGGCCGCCAGCATGGCATCGATACCGTCGTCCACGCCCGCAACGGCGATATGGTCCGGCTGTTCCCCAACACCACCCAGTTCCCCGGCGAGGTCCGCGTCGGCCAGCTCTATCTTGATGGCAACGTGCTCTGCACACCCGAGGAAAGCGGCGTGAAGGGCCGCCGCAGGCTCAGCTTCGGCGGCCATATCGTGGTCAGCCTCTGCGTCAATGCCAGCGGCCAGGTGCTTGCCGGCCCCGAACTGGTGATCGAAGGCCTGCCGGATGTGGAGGATGACGACGAGTCATTGCCGCAACTGGTGCGTCGCGCCGTCACAGGCACGCTCAAGTCGATTCCGCCCAAGCGCCGCAATGACCCCGAGTTGGTCAACACGGCGCTGCAGCGGGCGGTGCGCAGTGAAGTTTCGTCCTACTGGGGCCGCAAACCCAACGTAACGATCTTCGTACACCGCGTCTGAGCCCGCCATGCAAGTCGGCACATTCCTAGCGATCTTCTTTGTCACCTGGTGGATCTGCCTGTTCCTGGTGCTGCCGTTCAAGGTGCGCAACCAGGTCGATGCGGGCGAATGGGTGCAGGGCACCGAACGCGGCGCCCCGGCGGGCATCCTGCGCCTCTGGCCAAAGCTGCTGATCACGACGATCCTCGCCATCGTGGTCACGGGCCTGCTGCTCTGGGCGCTGACCACCCCTTGGCTGATCGAGTACTGGCGGTAGAGAGCCGAACGTCGCCATAGCCTCGGTAGGCGCAACCTAGCTCCCGCCAGCCCGCTTCTTCGCCTTGGGCAACGCGTGCGCGTGAGCCATCTCCAGCGCCGCCTGCAACTCCCCCTCGCTGAGCTTCGCCAGCACTGCCGTCGTCCAGCCCTGCCGGCCCCAGCCATTGTCGATCGGGATCAGGGCTTCAGGCGCCAGCATGGCCTTGAACTCCTGCTCGTCGGGCGTGAGCTTGAGGTTGGCGGTCAGGCCATCGGCAGCGAGGGTGGCGTAGATGCGGGCGACCTTGAACGCCGCGCGGTCGAAGTGCGGGGCTTCGGTGGTGCCGGCCAGCGACAGTGCAATTGCCCTGAAGTCAGAAGAACTTGTCATCGATTCTTCATCCCACAATGAAAAAAGCAGGGCCTAAGCCCTGCTTTGAGAAGTTTTTCGACAATACGTTGGTCTTAGGCACACGGTTAGATGGCAGCCAACGCTCCTCCCTTGACGTTGTCGACGTCCGGCAACTTGCGGTTGCCTGTGTTCTTATGACGCGGGACCCTAACAACTGAATCTGGGGCTGCCAAGTGGATTCTGCATGGCAGCCATGGCAATTTTACATAGTATTCAAGTCATGATTTGGGGGCGCTCAGCGACTGCGCAAAAGTGCCGCACGACCAAGCGTTTGCCTAAGTTTCGCGCGCTTTTGCGGGCTCCACTTTGTCCCGCTTTGCGCTATAGGGTTCCTCCAACCGAATCCGGCGTACCCGAGGACCGTTCATGCGTTTGAGCCGCTACTTCCTGCCCCTCCTGAAGGAGACGCCGAAAGAGGCCGAGATCGTCTCGCATCAGCTGATGCTGCGCGCCGGCATGATCAAGCAGCAGGCGGCAGGCAGCTATTCGTGGCTGCCGCTGGGCTTCAAGGTCCTCAACAAGATCGTCAGGATCATCGAAGAAGAGCAGAACCGCTCTGGTGCCATCCAGTTGCTGATGCCGACTATCCAGTCCGCGGACCTCTGGAAGGAAAGCGGCCGCTACGACGCGTATGGCAAGGAGATGCTGCGCATCGAGGATCGGCACGAGCGCGACATGCTGTTCGGGCCGACCAACGAGGAGGTGATCACCGACATCTTCCGGACGTACGTGAAGTCCTACAAGGACCTGCCGCTGAACCTCTACCACATCCAGTGGAAGTTCCGCGACGAGGTACGGCCGCGCTTCGGCACCATGCGCTCGCGCGAGTTCCTGATGAAGGACGCCTATTCGTTCGACCTCGATGAGGCCAGCGCGACGCAGGCGTTCTACCGCATGTTTGTGGCCTATCTCCGCACCTTCCACCGCATGGGGCTGGTGGGTGTGCCGATGCGCGCCGATACCGGCCCGATCGGCGGCGACCTGAGCTACGAGTTCCACGTCCTCGCCGAGACCGGCGAGAGCGCGGTATTCCTCGACAAGCGCCTGGTGGACAAGCCGATTCCGCCCATCGACATCGATTTCCGCAGCGACCTGACGCCGATCTTCAAGGATTGGACGTCGCTATTTGCCGCCACCGACGAGATGACCGACGAGACCCAGTTCAAGGCTGCCGTCGACGCGGAGCACCAGCTCGCCGCCCGCGGCATCGAAGTCGGCCACATCTTCTACTTCGGCACCAGATACTCGAAGCCGATGAAGGCGACCGTCACGAGCCAGGAAGGGCAGGCGGTCGAGGTCCAGATGGGCAGCTACGGCATCGGCCCGACCCGGCTGGTGCCCGCCATCATCGAAGCCTCGCATGACGATGCCGGCATCGTCTGGCCGGTGAGCGTGGCGCCGTTCGAGGCCGTGGTGATCAACCTCAAGGTCGGCGACGCCGACAGCGATCGCGCGGCCGAGCGCCTCTACGAAGACCTCAAGCTCGAGGGTATCGACGCGCTCTACGACGACCGCGACCAGGGCGCCGGGGGCAAGTTCGCCGCGGCCGACCTGATCGGCATCCCGTACCAGCTGATCGTCGGCCCGCGCGGCCTCAAGGACGGCCAGGTCGAGATCAAGCACCGCAAGTCCGGTGAGCGCGAGACGCTGTCCATCGAAGAGGCGGTCGGCCGGCTCAAGAAGCTGATCGTGCCGCAGCGGCGGGACAACGTTTGACCGACGCCCCGCCCATCGCGGCGAAGGGACCGGGACCGTTCTCGCGTTTCGAGTTCCTGGTGGCGGGCCGCTATCTGCGGGCCCGCCGCAAGGAACGCTTCGTTTCAGTGATCGCGGTGCTGACACTGCTTGGCGTCGTGCTTGGCGTCGCCACGCTGATCGTCGTGATGTCGGTGATGAACGGCTTTCGCACCGAGCTCCTGGGCAAGATCCTGGGCCTCAACGGCCACTTCGTGGTGCAGTCGGTCGCCGGGCCGATGGCCGACTATGACGACGCCGTGGTGCGTCTCGAAGGCGTCGACGGGGTGCGCTACGCCATTCCTTATGTCGAGGGGCAGGCGCTCGCGTCGGGCGTCTCCAGCGCCACGGGCGTCGTGGTGCGCGGCATCAGCGAGGCATCGCTGAACAAGCTCGATCTGCTGCGTGATGGAGCAGCGCTCGGTGGCTGGGACCAGTGGGACGCCAGCCAGGGCGCCGCTATCGGCCAGCGGTTGGCGGAGCGGCTGGGACTGGCGCTCGGCGACCAGATCACCATCATCAATCCCAACGGCACTCCGACCCCGTTCGGCATGACACCGGCCGAACGCACGCTGCCGGTCAACGTCATCTTCAACATCGGCATGCCCGAATATGACGGCTTCTACGTCTACCTGCCGATGCAGGAGGCGCAGGCCTATTTCCGGCTATACGAGGACCAGTTGAAGCCCGGCGTCGCCATGCCCGGCGTGATGGCGACCGACGAGGAGATTGATGCCGCTTACGAGCGCGTCTACCAGGCCAGCGGCGTCGAGGTGTTCGTCACCGACCCCGACAACATCGCCGGCATGCGTTCAAAGCTGCAGGCAGCGCTCGAGCCCGGCTTCGACATCGCCGACTGGCAACAGCGCAACGCCACGTTCTTTTCGGCGCTGCAGGTCGAGCGGGTGGTGATGTTCGTCATCCTGTCGCTAATCATCCTCGTCGCCGCCTTCAACATCATCGCTAGCCTCGTCATGCTGGTGAAGGACAAGGGACCGGACATCGCCGTCCTCCGCACCATGGGCGCAACCCGCGGCTCGATCCTTCGCATCTTCTCGATGACCGGCTTCGCCATCGGCCTGTCCGGAACGCTGCTTGGGCTGATCCTCGGGCTGGTATTCGCCTTCAACGTCGAGGCCATCCGCTCGGCGGTCTCCAACTTCTTCAACATTTCGATCTTCCCGCCCGAACTGTTCCTGATGTCGAGCCTGCCATCGCGGGTGGATGTGCATGAGGTGGCACTCGTGGTGCTGCTGTCGCTCGGCCTTACCTTCCTCGCCACCCTCTACCCGGCATGGCGCGCCGCGCGTCTCGACCCGATCGAGGGTCTCAACCAATGACCGACAAAGTCGCCGATCCGGGCCCGTTCTCGCGGTTCGAGTTCCTGGTGGCCGGCCGCTACCTGCGGGCCCGTCGGCGCGACCGCTTCGTCTCGGTGATCGCCGGGCTGACCCTCACCGGCATCGCGCTCGGCGTCGCGGCACTGATCGTTGTCACGTCGGTGATGAATGGCTTCAACGCCGAAATCGTCTCCAAGCTGCTCGGACTCAACGGGCACTTCTCCGCCTATCCGATCGAAGCGCGCTTCACCGACTACGACGAGTCCGCCATCCAGATTCAGAACGTCGACGGGGTGGTCGCGGCGATCCCCTATGTCGAGGGGCAAGCACTCGCCTCTGGCGCCAAGGCCGATTCCACCGGCGTCATCGTCCGCGGCGTGTCGCTCGCCTCGATCGAGAAGCTGAAGCTGCTGCACGACGGCGCCCTGCTCGGTCACTGGGATGGTTGGGACGAGGGGAACGGCGTCGCCATCGGCCGCCGGCTCGCCGAGAAGCTGAAGGTCAATATCGGGGATACGGTGACGCTGCTCAGTCCCGATGCGCAGGGTGCGCAGGGCGGCAACCGGCCGAAGACGCGCTCGTTCCCGGTGCAGGTGATCTTCGACCTCGGGATGACCGAGTTCGACAGCTTCTACCTCTACATGCCGCTGCGTCCCGCGCAGGACTACCTCGACATGTTCGACCGGGTGCTGAAGCCCAACGCTTCGGTTCCGGCGCTCGACGCCACGGAGGAGGACCGGGAGGCGGCCTACGACCGGATCTACCGTGCCACCGCCATCGAAGTGTTCATCGACAACCCAAGCGCGCTCGATGCCATGCGGCTGAAGATCGGCCAGCAGATCGAGCGGCCGCTTATCCTCTCGGACTGGGAGCAGCAGCACCAGAACTTCTTCGATGCGCTGCAGACGCAGGGCAGCGTGATGTTCATCATCCTGTCGATGATCATCGTGGTGGCCGCCTTCAACATCATCTCCAGCCTCATCATGCTGGTGAAGGACAAGGGCACCGATATCGCGGTGCTGCGCACCATGGGCGCGACGCGCGGCTCGATCATGCGCATCTTCGGCATCGCCGGAGTGGCGATCGGGGTCGGCGGCACCTTGCTCGGCATGGCGCTCGGGCTGCTCATCGCGGCGAACGCAGAGTCGATCCGGGCATTCCTCTCCAGCGTGCTCGGCTTCACCATCTTCCCGCCCGAGGTGTTCTTCCTCTCCTCGCTGCCCAGCCGCACCAACCCCTCGGAAGTCGCGGCCATCGTCGCGGTGGCGATGGGCTTGTCTTTCCTCGCCACGCTCTATCCGGCCTGGCGTGCCGCCCAATACGATCCCGTCGAGGCCCTGCGCTATGAGTGACGTCCATCTCAAACTCGCGAAGGTGCACCGCCACTATGGTGAGGGGGAAACGCTGGTCCGCGTGCTGGAAGCCGCCGATCTCGAGGTGAAGGGCGGCGAGCTCGTCGCCATCGTCGCGCCGTCGGGCGCCGGCAAGTCGACGCTGTTGCACATCTCAGGCCTGCTCGAACGCCCGCAGGGTGGCGACGTGGAGATCACCGGCATCTCGACCAGCAAGCTCAATGAGCGCGGCCGCACGCTGCTCCGTCGCGACACCATCGGCTACGTGTACCAATTCCATCATCTGCTGCCCGAATTCTCTGCAATCGAGAACGTCGCAATGCCGCAACTTATCGCCGGGCGCGACCGCGCCGCGGCCGAGAAGCGCGCGATGGAACTACTCGAAATCCTCGGCATCGCCCCCCGCGCCCAGCACCGCCCGGCCGAGCTCTCGGGCGGCGAACAGCAGCGCGTCGCCATCGCCCGCGCGGCGGCAAACCACCCCCGCATCATCCTTGCCGACGAGCCGACCGGCAACCTCGACCCCTCGACCAGCGATGTGGTGTTCGACGCCCTGGCGGCGCTGATCCGCGAGGAGGGGGCAGCCGCCCTGATCGCCACCCACAATCACGAACTGGCGCGGCGCGCCAACCGGATCGTGACGCTGCGTGGCGGGCTGATCGAGCCGATCACCCTCTAGGCTTCCGGCTGAACCTCGTCCGCGTCGGACTCGCTGGCGCGGCGCATCCGCTCGCGGTCCAACAGGGTGTTCACCCGGGTTCTCAGGCCGCGGATCTGCCGGGCCTGCCGCTCCGTGGTGTCCCTGAGCTGGCGGATGCGGGTCTCCGCCGCCTCCTGATGGTTGACGTCCCATTCGCGCACCCGCCGGATCACCACCTTGGTCTCCGGCAGCGGATCGAGCAGCGTCTCCCAGTCGGTGCCGAGAGAGGCGACGAGCTTGTCCGCCGCCAGCGCAGCCGAAGCGCGTTCGCCCGGCTGATCGGAGCCCATCAGCTTCAGGATCCGGATGAGTTTCTTGCGGGTGCGGCCATCTATCGCCATGGTTGAAGGGGTAACCGCATCGCTACGCGAAATCCAGCCGTCTACTGCTTCTCGGCCATCAGCGCGGTCACCTCGGCGAAGGTGATGGCGTCATCGAGGTAAGTCGCAGTCCCAGGACCCAGCAGTTCGCGAGATGCATCCCGCAACCCGGTCAGCGCGGCGCGGGCGAATGAACTGCCGGTGCTGACCCGTCGGACACCGGCGGCCGCCAGGTCGGCGATGGAGTAGGGCGTGTTCTTGGCTCCCAGCACGACATTCACGGGCTTGGTCACCGAAGCGCAGACGGTGCGAATGACCTCGAGGCTGGGCAGGCCGGGCGCGAACAACACGTCGGCGCCCGCCTTCTCATAGGCTTGCAGGCGGCGGATGGTGTCGTCGAGGTCATTGCGACCATGGAGGAAGTTCTCGGCCCGGCCGACGAAGGTGAATGGGAAGGGCAGGGAGTGGGCAGCCTCTGCTGCCGCCGCCACACGTTCGACCGACAGGTTGAAATCGTAGATCGGCGCATCGGCGTTTCCGGTGGCATCCTCGATCGAGCCCCCGACCAGGCCGACTTCAGCGGCCAGCCGGATGGTCTCGGCGGCGTGCTCGGGTGCATCGCCGTAGCCATTCTCGAGGTCGGCGCTGACCGGCAAATCCACGGCGGCGACGATATCGGCGGCGTTCCGCAGCGCCTCATCGCGACTGACGCTACCTTCGCCGTCACGGCGACCGAGCGCAAATGCCAAACCCGCACTGGTCGTCGCCAGCGCCTGGAACCCGAAACCGGCCAACAGCCGGGCGCTGCCGGCGTCCCAGGGGTTCGGCATGATGAACAGCGGGCCCTGGTGAAGTGCCTGGAAACGCTCGGCTTTCTGCTGCTGGTTCAACTCTCGTTCTCCTCGGTGCCCGGTCGATCCCCGACTCGCGCGTTAACCATGTATTCATGGCTAAGCCGATGTCGCTAGACAAGAACAAATTGAGAACATACAAGAACGGAACAGAAACTTTGGAGGTTCCGATGCTCTCTTTCGTCAAGGATCTGCTGGCTTTCGTCACCATCTGCGGCTTCTCGGTCGCCTCGCTCACCTGGATGGATATCGCTGCCCGACTCGTGTGAGTGACTTGTGGATTGACGTCCTCGTGTGTGGCCGTGGTGCCGCCACGGGGGTAGGAACGACGAATGGCTGGCCCCGGCTTCATTCACCTGCACGTACATTCGGCTTACTCGCTCCTCGAGGGGGCGCTGCCGCTGTCGAAACTGCTCGACCTCGCCAAGGCCGACAAGCAGCCGGCGCTCGGCATCGCCGATACCAACAACCTGTTCGGTGCCCTCGAGTTCTCCGAAAAGGCGGCGGGCAAGGGCATCCAGCCGCTGATCGGCGTCGAACTGGCGATCGACTTCTCCGAGATGGAGGACAGCCAGGACCGTATGCAGGAGCGCGGCCACGACCGTGGTCGCTACGGCAAGGGCGGGCTGGTGCTGCTCGCCGCCTCCGACACCGGGTTCGCCAACCTGTCTTCGCTCGTCAGTCGGGCACACCTCGAAGGCGAGAATGGTCGCGCCGCAGCCAAGCTCGCCTGGATGGAGCGTCACGCGCTCGAAGGCATCATCTGCCTTAGCGGCGGTCCAGAAGGGGCGATCGACCCCTGGTTCGGTAACAATCTGGATACGATTGCGCAGGCCCGGCTCGACCGGCTCCGCGAGCTGTTCGGCGATCGCTTCTATATCGAGTTGCAGCGCCACGGACGCCCGCAGGAGACGCTGAACGAAGCCAAGCTGATCGACTACGCCTATGCCCGCGGCGTGCCGCTGGTGGCGACCAACGAACCATTCTACCCCGGCCCGGTGGATCACGAGGCGCATGACGCGCTGCTGGCCATCGCCGGTGGTACGGTGGTGGCGCAGACCGAGCGGCGGAAGCTATCCGACCAGCACTATTTCAAGACCCGCGAGGAGATGCAGAAGCTCTTCGCCGACCTGCCCGAAGCGCTCGACAACACCATCGAGATCGCGCAACGCATCGGTTACCGGCCGAAGAAGCGCGATCCGGTGCTGCCGAAGTTCGCCGCCGCCTCCGACCTTACCGACGCCGAGGCCATCGCCGCCGAGGCGAATGCCCTCGCCGAGATGGCGCGCACTGGGCTCGACGAGCGGCTGAAGACAGTCGGCGTCGCCCCCGGGAAGACCGAAACCGAGTACCGCGAACGGCTCGAGTTCGAGCTCGATATCATCCAGAAGATGAAGTACCCGGGCTACTTCCTCATCGTCGCCGACTTCATCCGCTGGGCCAAGGCGCAGGACATCCCGGTCGGCCCGGGTCGCGGCTCGGGCGCCGGTTCGCTCGTCGCCTATGCGACTACCATCACCGACCTCGATCCGCTGCGCTACAACCTGTTGTTCGAGCGCTTCCTCAACCCCGAGCGCGTGTCGATGCCGGACTTCGACATCGACTTCTGCCAGGACCGCCGCGAAGAGGTGATCCGCTATGTGCAGAAGAAATACGGCGAGGCGCAGGTCGCGCAGATCATCACCTTCGGTACGCTCCAGGCCCGCGCCGTGCTGCGCGATGTCGGCCGCGTGCTGCAGATGCCGTACGGCCAGGTCGACCGGATCGCCAAGCTCGTGCCGGCCAATCCGGCAGACCCATGGACGCTCGAGCGCTCGCTGAAGGAAGTGCCGCAGCTCAAGATGATGGCCGACGAGGACGAGCAGGTTGGCGAGTTGCTCGCCATCGGCCAGAAGCTCGAGGGCCTCTACCGCCACGCCTCGACCCACGCCGCGGGCATCGTCATCGGCGACCGGCCGCTGCAGGAACTGGCGCCGCTCTACCGCGATCCGCGCTCGGACATGCCGGTCAGCCAGTACAACATGAAGTGGTCGGAATCGGCCGGGCTGGTGAAGTTCGACTTCCTCGGCCTGAAGACGCTGACCACCATCAAGCGCGCCGTCGACATGATCAATCGGCACGGCGACGGCAAGTTCCGCATCGAAGACATCCCGATCGACGACGAGAAGACCTACAAGCTTTACGCCATCGGCGACACCGCAGGCGTGTTCCAGGTGGAAGGCGCCGGCATGCGCCGAGCCCTGGTCGACATGAAGCCCGACCATTTTGAGGACATCATCGCGCTCGTGGCGCTCTATCGGCCGGGCCCGATGGAGAACATCCCGCTATTCAACGACCGCAAGCACGGTCGCGAGGATGTGGAGTATCCGCACCAGGCGCTGAGCACAGTGCTCGACGAAACCTACGGCATCATCGTGTATCAGGAACAGGTGATGCAGATCGCGCAGATCCTTTCCGGCTACTCGCTTGGCGAAGCCGACATGCTGCGCCGCGCCATGGGCAAGAAGATCAAGGCCGAGATGGACGCGCAGCGCGCCCGCTTCCAGGAAGGCTGTATCCGCTACGGCCTGAAGAAGGGCCTTGCCGACACCATCTTCGACCTGCTCGCCAAGTTCGCCAACTACGGTTTCAACAAGTCGCACGCCGCGACCTACGCGCTGGTCAGCTACCAGACCGCCTACCTCAAGGCGCATTACCCGCACGAGTTCTTCGCGGCGACCATGACGCTCGACATGGGCAACACCGACAAGCTCAACGAATTCCGCCAGGACGCCAAGAAGCACGGCATCGAGATCGTGCCGCCTTGCGTCAACCGCTCGGACGATGTGTTCAACACCCACGACGGCAAGGTGTTCTATGCCATCGGCGCGGTGAAGGGTGTCGGGCAGGCGGTCGCCGAGCACATCATGGCGGCACGCGGCAACCAGCCGTTCAGTGACCTCGGCGATTTTGCCGCCCGAGTGGACGCCCGCATCATCAACCGGCGCACGCTGGAAGCCCTGGTCAATGCCGGCGCCTTCGACCAGTTGGTGCCCCGCCGCGAGCAGGCCTTCGCCGCCATCGACTCGATCGTCGCCACAGCGCAGCGGACCAATGCCAACGCCGCCGACGGCATCATGGACATGTTCGCCGCCGATCGGCCGGAGCCCATCGCGCTCAGTCAATCGGTAACGAACTGGCTACCGGCCGAGCGGCTGGCGCGCGAACACGGCGCCATTGGTTTCCACCTTTCAGGCCATCCACTCGACCAATACGCGGAGCTGTTCGACCGGCTACGCGTCCAGCCTTATGCCGATTTCGAGCGGGCGGTGAAGGAAGCCGACGCGCGGGCAGGGCGCCTCGCCGGAACGATCGCCACCCGTAACGACCGGCGTACCAAAAAGGGCACGCCGATGGCCATCCTCAGCCTGTCCGACGCCAGCGGCGGCTACGAGGTGATCTCGTTCTCCGAGCAGATCGCCCAGTTCTCCAACATCCTGCAGCCCGGCAAATCCGTGGTGTTGACGGTTGAGGCCGACGAGCGCCCCGACGGCATCAGCCTCAGGTTGATCAACGCCGAGCCGATCGAGGGCCTGGCCGAAAAGATCGGCCGCCGCCTCACGGTGTTCGCCGGCTCGGAGAAATGCCTCGCCCCGATCCGTTCGCAGCTGAAGCCCGGCGGCGAGGGGCAGGTCAGCTTCATCGTCATCCGCGATGCGGGCGCGAAGGAGTACGAGATCGAGCTCAAGGGCGGCTACCGGCTCAGCGCCGAACTCGCCGGCAGCATCAAGGCGATGGATGGTGTGGTGGATGTACGGTTGAACTAGGGGTCGCGGGGACCACAGGCCGGCCTGATTGTTGCCCACGCACCAGGCGCTTCCCCTTCTGACGGGGGTGGAGCCACGATGCGGAGGTCGCCTTGCCGTGCGTATCACAGCAAGATCGGACGTGCTCGCGTGGGTGGATCAGCCAGAGCACTGGGTCCCGGCTTTCGCCGGGATGACGGCAGGTGGGAGGGGCAAGAGCGAGCACACCGAAATTTCTTATCCCCCCACTCCCCACCCATGCGATTCTCCCCCCGTCCGCTGCACCGAAGCGAGATCATGACGAGTGGTTGGTGCGGTGGAGACCGGGTGGGCTGCGGGTCGCTGCAGTTCAGGCGGAAACCATCACGGCAAGGACCGGTTCGCCGG